>NZ_CP026604.1:943840-1258454 GCF_003063625.1 Saccharobesus litoralis
CCGCTGGAATTAAGACCATAGTTGTAATCAGCCAATGGATAAGGTTGGCCACTGGCAACCGAACCGTCTGGACCGACAATAGAGCCAAGAGCGACAGCCGGACAGGGATGCGTATCTAAAATACTATCGCGACTTGGATCAAACACACCTAAGGTATCGTTACTGGTGCCTGACGAACATTGAACATTTGGACGTTTTTGCGGTACATCCCAGTTATTACCCCAACGTACAGTTGAGATATCACGATCCTCATAACTTAGGTTAAGTAACATCCCTAAGTCACCCTCACCGACTTCAAAGCGTGTAGCAAATAATGAAGAAGCGATTATCCCTTCATCTTTATCAGCATTGTCTTGTGCAACACCTTGGAAGTTACCTGCATAGGTAAAATCTTTTTTGAAATCTAACGGTTGGAAGGTTTTTAAACGAATAACCGCACCTAAGGCACCTTCAACTGTATCGGCAGTTGGCGACTTAATAACTTCTATGCCCTTGAACATCGCAGAGGATGTAGAACTAAATGAGTTACTGCGGCTGCCATCGGTATTAGACACCATAGAGCGACCATTTACTTCAACTCGGTTTTGGCTAATACCACGAACCTGGAAACCGGCACCGTCGCCGGCATCGTTGCGGTCGATTTGTACACCTGTAACTCGACTTAGTGCTTCAGCAACGTTGGTGTCTGGTAATTTACCGATATCTTCTGAAGAAATCGCATCCATAATTTGGTCGGCAGCGCGTTTGGCCATAACCGCGTCAGACAAAGAACGCTTAATACCCGTTACCTCTATAACTTCGATATCTTGCTTAGCTTCATCTTGGCTTTCTTCTTGTGCGTTTGCAGCCGAAATACCACAGCAAAATGCGACGGCAGTCGCTATGGCACTTGGTTTAAAACGCATAGCTCGATTAAGAGCCGTTTGTTGTCTAGCAGGCATAAAAGTGTTACCCCTATTGTGTATGCTTTTTAAAAGGCACCCTGTGTTTCCAAGGTTTTAGTCTATATATGATACAAACTTTAAATTATTATAATACAAATAAAGATGAATTGCGCTAGGAAAATTTAATATTTTTTTTACAAATGGACGAATTTCGTAAAGATAACGATACAAACATTGACCTAAGCAAACACATTAAAACCATGTAAGTGCTTTATTTTAGTCTAGTTTTTCAGTTTTGCAGGCTTTATAAATGGGTTTTAACTAATGAGAAAGCATGATCTAAATTAAACCAAAATTTAAAATGATTGAAATGTCTCTTGCCTAAAACAAGCAAATTATATAATAATACTTATTGTTTATTCTCTAACTAACTTCACTAGAAATGTATTCGCTGTTAGAGAGTAAATACCCCGAGGCATACTCGGGGTACTTTCTTAAATATAACAAATTATAGTCAAAGCGATCTGGTTTTAGGGGCAGGTTTCTAGTTCCAGACGAAACCTAAGTACTTACATCCATGTCTCTTGATCACAAGTTTCAGAAGCGTTTTTTTCGGTCAATGGGGGTGAAGTTTTATCACCGAGGCTTAGGAAAATACACTCGTCATCCTCGCGCATGCGGGGATCCAGCGACTTTTGTTGGATAAACATAGTCTAGTTTAAGGCAAAAGACACTGGGTTCCTGCCTGCATGGATGCAGGTAAGCTTCGAGGCCCCATGAGCATATGCTCTACTATGTGATTGGGGCCGCCGCTCTTAATGGAAGAAAGTGGATTTAGGTGTTAGAACGACGCAGGAGCCACAGGTTTCCTGTTCCAGACGAAACCTAAGTACTTACATCCATGTAAGCAAAGTCGAGAGTAAGCGCAGACAATGAACCATAAGACCTGAGCGAGAAGACTATACTAATAATCAAGAAAACATTTAGACGCCAGTAGTACTTTTGGGGTTATCGAAAACTGGATACAAGATCTTACCTCCAACACATCGACTAAGCTGCCAATGGCTCGCACTACTTTCCCGTTTGGCTGGTGTATAAATAACAATTGGCTGCCACAATGTTTTGTTTGAGGTTAGTTCAAAACTAGGCGCAAGGTACAAAGCTTGTTTGGGTAATTTGTAAATATCTCGTGACTTTAAAAAGCGTGCTGTGCTTATAAAATCATGGTCGGCGTTACTTCCCATATATAACCAACGATTACCAAATTTAGTATCCACGGTAGCACATATGATGTCGTTTAACTCAGCAACACTAACCTGTTTAGCAAATAATGATGGGCTAACAGATTTAGAGGTATCAAGGCTAGCATTTGATGCAAGCTTGCCACCTCCTGCACTCACTAGTAGGGTTTGCGCGCAACTAGATAGACAAATTACGCTGGCAATTAAAAGACCGATTTTCACATGACATCCTTACCCGTTGTTAGGTCAAAAACTTTGTCATGCTGTTATAGCAAGATTAGCTAATCGTTAAATCAAATTCAGCCCAAAGCGGCTTAAATCAAGTTTAGTTGAAGATGCTTGCTTATATAGATAAGTAAGTAGCAGAACTTCATTCTCCATTGCAACCTACAGGATGTAGGAAATGCCGTGGGCATCGGGAACAGACCACGGTAAACCTACAGGATGTAGGAAGTGCCGTGGGCGCAAAATCTACAACAATTTAATGACATTGTTCAATCTATTCGCCCACGAAGTATAGTCAAACAAACAATTAGCGAGCGGCCATTGTTTGCCCAACATTATCCTTGGCCCGATATTCAAACCAGTCAAATTTAGCTTGGTTATTCGATTGGCTGCCTGAGCTAGTGGCATACATACCAACATACGGGCCATTAAACCCTAACGCAATATTGTCACTAGTGGCATCTGCATTCACCTCATCCGCTAACACTGACAAGTTATGCTCATCCTGACCATAGCTAAAGGTCAACTTAAGATCACTATTGGATTCAACTTTAAGTACCACTTGTTTGGCTTTAAATGCGGTCGAGGCAACTTGGGTTAACTTACCTTTGCGCCAAAAACGTACATCTAACGAGTCAGACGTTTTCACAAATTCGTACCAGTTGTCTTTATTTCGATAAATAACTAAGCCGGCTTTTTCATTACCTTTGTTAGTTGAAAAATCCAATTTGGTTTGTGCTTGATAGGCTAAATCTTTAATACGACGTACCACCATTGACGGATTCGCCTTGTTATCGCGACCCGTTTCAGGGCGTAAATCTAAGGCCAGTTTACCGTTGCCGGTTTTATACCAAGCCTCGGTTGGAATGCGTAAAAAGTTAAATTCCATATTTAGCTGTGATGACTTAAATTCGTCACGTGCTTGTGGTTGTGCCAAAGGCGACCAAGGTAATTTAGGACGCTTATCAATCTCTAATACTCGGGCTTTACCTGGGTTGAAAATAGGCCAACCTTTTTGAAATTGTACTGGGGTTAGGTAAGTCTCACGCGCTAGCATGGTCTTGCCTTTGAAGTTACGCTTGGCCAACATTACCGCCCACCAATCGCCATTTTGAGTTTGCACTAAATCAGCATGACCTGTGGTATGAATAAATGCGCCCCATCCCATATTGCGATGTGTCATCACTGGGTTGTTTTGGAATGGTTCGTAAGGCCCCGTGACTTTATCAGCACGGAAAACCGATACAGCATGACTGCTGCCTGTACCGCCCTCAGCAACCATAAGTAAGTATTTACCATCAATTTTATATATGTGTGGCCCTTCTGTGTAATGCGCTTGTGCTGCATGACCAAAAGTCAGTTGAGTTTTTTTACCTAACAATTTACCGGTTTTTAGGTCAATTTCCTGAGTCCAAATACCATTAGCGTTTTTCCACGGCGCTTGCGATTTATCTAAGATACCTGTGCCTGTGTAATAAACTTTGCCGTCGTCATCCCAGAATAAATCTGGGTCAATGCCACGATCACCCTGTACCCAAATTGGCTTACTCCATGGACCACGTGGATCTTCTGCAGTCACGTAAAAGTTATCACCACAACGCACACAGGTGGTGATCAAATAAAATAAACCATCGTGATAACGCAATGTCGGCGCATAAATACCGCGGTTAGGATCAATATCTGCCAGCTCAGGTAAATAACTAGGCTCGGACACTGCATAACTGATTTTTTGCCAATTAACTAAGTCTTTGCTGTGAAAGATTGGCACGGCAGGAAACCATTCAAAACTTGAAGTGGCTAGGTAATAGTCTTCCCCTACCCGAGTAATACTGGGATCAGGATAAAAACCGCTAATGACTGGATTCGTAAAGGTATTGGGTGCTGCCTTGGCCTGAGCAAAAACTGGAGTATTAGTGAACAAGGCACAACAGAAAATAAAGCTAATTGTTGAGAATATTTGTTTCATATTATTACCTGAATTAAACCTTTAAACTTTGCGTTAGCAAAATAAAAGACGTTACGTTTGCTGTAACACCATACAAAACAATGAAAAAACGCGTAATGACGCGACGTGCTTAGTTACTGACCATTCCGTTCTAAATATCCATTTTTGTGAAAAGCGGATTATTCAACCCTTAATATATTGACCTATTGTGTTAAAGAGCATACCGATTGACACAATAAGTCTCTGAGCAAACCACAAGACTAGAGAATAAGCTTGATTAGTGAATACGCTCGCAATCAAGTTCGACCAATTCTGCCATGGTATTTTTGGCGACATCGGCACGGTGGGTCTTAATCGCTTGCACTAATTTGTCATACAACGTTAGTGCTTTGACATTGCTCGGAATACTGTCTAACTCGTTATCGTAAAGACTGGTGATCGCGGTTTTCAAAAACGGCTGCATATTACAATAAAAGCGATTACGGCTAGCCTTAATAATCGCGAGATGAAATTCACAGACAGCCGCAGAAAATTGCTCCGCTTGTTGTTCTTGTACAACCTTGAACAAATGACAATAAGCGCTATCAATAGCAATCACATCATCAACTTGGCCTTGCGTGGCAGCATAATAAGTCGCTTCTGGCTCTATCGCTTTGCGCATCTGAATAAATTCAATTTGCAGTTGCCTACTGGAGCCATATTTTTGCGACCAAGCTAATACATCGGGATCTAAAATATTCCAATTGTCACGCGGTAAAATCGCTATGCCTTGGTTGCGTTTACTGTCGATAAGCCCTTTAGCCGACAGCATTTTTACCGCTTCGCGTATCGAACTGCGACTGACCCCAAAATGCCGAGATAAATCCATTTCCGTTGGTACTGGGTTATTCGGGTTGTATTGGCCAGAAACAATTAAGCCACCTAATTCTCGGGTAATTAATTGCGGTATGGTGAGTATTTGACTTAGTAACGGACTCATAGCTGCCTCAGTAAAAGGTATAACCAAACTATTTGGGTATCTTCTGATTTAGAGGCCAGTCTAAGCCGCTTGCTTTTGTTAACAATGGCATAGCGTGTCTATCTTTTTTCCACTAGCTACTAATTACCTATCTTGTAAACAACCAGCTAATCATGACTCCCGACTACCCAAGTCACTACGCCGAATCGTTATACAAAACGCCACTTTGTTAGCCGATATGTGTGATAAGTCGCTGATTAATCTTGCCTTACTCGCGGCTTGTGAAAATAACCACCCATGGTTATGGAACCTAGTAATTCAATGACGTTCGCCAGAGCTTTATGGCATATCAAGTCACCTAAATTTACCTGCAAATTTTAATAACAACACAAGCTGCCAGCCAATTGAGTACAAAGGGTCATCTCGCAAAGTGATTGCAAAATGTAATATCAACTCGAGGTCTTTAGTCGAACATGAAGGCCTCATTATAAAAACTTTATAGTCAAAGCGATCGGATTTTAGGCACAGGTTTCAAGTTCCAAACGAAACCTAAGTACTTGCATCCATGCAAGCAAAGCTTGTCAAGCTTCGAGACCCCATGAGCATATGCTCTACTATGTGATTGGGGCTGCCTAAATGGATTTAGGTATTAGGACGACGCAGGAGCCAAAGTCGAGAGAAGTGCAGACAATGCAGTCATAAAATTCGAGGGAGAAGACTATCGTACACTCAAAACACTAATGCTAGGAAACAACATGAATCTACTAAAAAAATTGCATGTGGCTGGCGTGCTATTAGTTGGCTTAGTCGCCACTAGTGCTTACAGTCAAATTTCCAAACCCAGTTGGCCTGCTGCACAAGGCTACTTAAAAAACTCCAACTACTACACGGTAAAAGTGAAGCAAGGTAACAACAGCTTTACCACTATCACCACCTTGATGACAGAGTCGCAAGACGAGTTGATTGCGTCATCAAACAACAATATGTTTAAAAACCGCTCGTTTAGCTTTGCTCCTTTCTCTTATGACCCAAATGCAGGCGCGTTAACCGTGCAGATCGAAAAGAAAAATATGTCGGGCACGGTTGCCAGTAACCTATCAAATGTTGAAGTGATGAATGCCGATAGTAACGTCAGCAAGATCAATAACAACACTGTGCAATTCACACTGAACGAACCTAAGTATGTTTCAGTTAATTTTCAATTTGGCAGCAACCAAAACACTCATAACAATCATAGCGTGATTAAAAATATGCTAATGATTTTCGCTGATCCTATCGACAGCGACTTAAACGAACCTAGCGGCTCTAACAAAGTGGTGTACAGCTCAAATACCACCGCCAACCAAATTAAAAATGCCGATATTGTCGTATTCCGTAATGGCTATCACGATGTGGTAAGTCGTTTTGGTAACGATGGTATTCGCGTAACTAGCGGTACTAAAGTATGGCTAGCACCGGGCGCAGTTGTCGCAGGTTCAATTGCCGGTATCAACAGCAACAACCAAACCGGTTTTAACGTCGCACCCGATGTCGAGATTTTTGGTCGCGGTTTACTGTATATGGGTGAACACAGAAACAATCCCACCACGCCAAATAGTGGTCCTTTTTGGCGTCCAGATGATCCCGACTTTGTTCACTCTGGTGCTATGACAGAGGCAATCTCACTAGAAGGCGCAAAGCGGGTTGATATTCGCGGTATTATCATTGGTGACCTAATGTGGCACGGCGTGGTAGTGGGCTCTGATGCCTTAATCGAACGCGTTAAAATTTGGGGCTGGCATGGTAACAACGACGGCATGCGCCCAGGTGAAAATTCAATTGTACGCAATAACTTTATCCGCCCAGTGGATGACGCCTTTTACGCCTTTGCTATGTATGGCGAAAACAACGTCATTTGGCCTAGCTATAACGGTGCGATTATTACTGCTGGTTGGGTGGGTAAATACAATACTGGCGGTATCGAACTGAATGACACTAAAGTGATTTACCCAGAATGGACAGGGAAAGGTAACAACAATGGTATCGTTGCTTCGCAATTAGGTGACACCCAAGAATGTACCGGCATCACCATTAATGATATGGAAGTATGGGGCGATCCAATTGCCATCCTTAACTTAAAACCTAGCTCGCGCCGTCACGAATCGCAAAACTTTAATAACCAAGCCGCTAACCCAGGCGTGCGTAATGTCAGCATCAGCAACTTAACCATTCATGGCATAGTAAAAGAGCCTAACCTGCTGCAATCTGACGCTGCGTTTGAAGTGAAAAATGTTGATTTGCACAATGTAAAAGTCAACGGTGTAACCCTAACTAATGCCGACCGTTCTAACTCGTCTATTTTTGAAGGCAATAACCTAACCAACAGTGCGTACCTAAATATCACAGGCTCTAGCAATGGCGGCGGCGGAAACAACGATGTGCAAAACGGCACTTACTTCCTTGAAGCTAAACACAGTGGTAAATATGTTGAAGTTGGCGGTTTCTCAACAAGCAACGGCGGCAATATTCAACAATGGAGCAGTGCCACAGGTAATCAGAAGAAATGGCAAGTCAGCAATGTATCTGGCGATTGGTTTAAGCTAGTTAATGTACTAAGCGGCAAAGCCATGGATGTTGCTAATTACTCAACTGACAATGGCGGTAATATTCATCAATGGGGCTTTTCGGGTTCAGACAACCAATTGTTTAAGTTTGAAGACCTAGGCAATGGTTATTATTCGATCCGTAACAAAATGAGTGACAAATGTGTCGACATTTCCGGCGTCAGCCAAGACAACGGCGCTAATGTCCACCAATGGGGTTGCTCAGGCAATAATAACCAACAGTTTAAGCTGATTGCGACTAATTAAATCCTATCAACCTCTTTAGAAGTTGGATGTGAAAAATTCAACGACGAGGCACCCATTGGTATAAACAATTGGTGCCTCGTGATACTCGGCTCAACCTATAGTCAAAGCGATCAGGTTTTAGGGGCAGGTTTCTAGTTCCAGACGAAACCTAAGTACCTACATCCATGTAGGCAAAGCCGTCAAGCTTCGAATCCCCATGAGCATATGCTCTATTATGTGATTGGGGTGAGTAAGCGCAGACAATGAACCATAAAATCTGAGCGAGAAGACTATACGATTATTGCTTTGCTCTACCTCTAGGCGCGACATCTTGATAGGTCGCATTGGCGGCATCGGTTGTTCTGATTTCATCTAAGTATAAATAATGGTCGTGTTTCATCACACTTAAGTCGCCATTAAAATACATACCCCAAGAAGGATAAATGCCTTTATCGTCGTTGTAACCGAACTGGACATTTTGCTCGTTTAAGACCTTTTTACCATCAACCCAAAGTTCAACTATGCCGTTTTTTGCTTCGGAGTAGTCCACTTTGACATGCACTACAAAATCGACCCATCTATCTAAGTAATTGCTTTTGGCACCAGGAATGCGGTAGCGTTTAGTGCCTTTACCTTTACGCGTAATACTCTTTTCATCTGGATCCCATTTATAGCTACCGTGCAGGCCATCTTTATCCATAGTGATACTAAATGGCGGGTTACGCGAATGCTCTTTTAAGCGTTTATCTGCGCTGCCGTGGATCTGAAAGAACAGCCATTCGTTAAGCTCGTCTGCCGTACCGTCACTCGGAAAATAAAAACTAAAACCATACCATGCATGTGCCCCCATGACTTTTTTAGTTTTAAACCCATGGAACATGGCTTTGCGATCGACATTATCTACTTTGTTCTTTTTACCATTATAGGCTGCAGGATTTGTATGATGCCAAACGAGCTTGGCCGCATAATTTCCATCGCGAACAATTTTGTCTTCCAGTACAAAGGCGTGATCGCCTTGATGTTGATTAAACATAAAGTTTTGCGGCAAATCTTTTTTTAACCCTGGGGTAAAACCTCGCGCATGAGGCGCATTCCAACCGCCATTTTCAAACGACTCGTTAATCATCTTGCCGTTAAGCTCAACGGGGGGATTATTGGCTGGTTTTGTAACAGGCTTACTAGCAGACTTAAGCTGAGTATTAGCCGGTTTTGCCTTAGCAAGCTTTGCATTAGCATTAACACCTGAGGTATTGGCCGTATCATTACTGACGCAACCGGCCCCAAACAAAGCTAAACTAATAGCGAGAAGTGTTGTTTTTTGCATAAAATTTATTTCCACAATATCTATTGGGTATTATCGTTTATCCACTCTTCTGAACTAGTACTGGTTCCAGAAAGTAATGATCAGTTAAATCTCTCGTAGAAGCTGCTGCTTCGTCAAAGTCTTAAAATACGACGCGCAGGATTTTGTTCCAGACAAATCCTAAGTACCTGCTATCCATGCAGGCACCAAAAGTAGGCGCCTGAAGCGAGCGTCGAACCTACAAAAATAGCTAGCCTTGTTTCAACTAATCAAAATAAAATTGAAACAGTACTAAGTTTCCCTGAACAATTCTGTTCTGAGTAATGGATTTTTCAAACACCAAAAAAGTTAATCCGCCAAAGTCGCAGTTAGGTTATAGCTACCCGCGCTTAAGTTTTGTAATGCCTGATTAAGTGCCACTGAGCCATTGAGCTTTACTGTGCTCGCTATTAACTGTTTGGGTAAAATAATCTCTGCCGTGGTATTACTTGGCACCACCAGTTTTAGATTGAATTGCTTATCTGTTACTTGCCATGCAACTTCTACCCTACCTTGTGGTGTATCGTAAAAGCCCTGTGCTTGATTAAGTTGCTCACCCAGTTGTGGCGCAATAGTGATCTGTTTAAAGCCCGGTGTTTTTGGTTGAATACCCAGCATGCCTTCGTAGAACCAACGTGAAATACTGCCGTATGCATAATGGTTTAACGAGTTCATGCCTTGTGGGTTAAAACCGTCTTTTAATGAATAGGAATTCCAACGCTCCCATGTGGTCGTAGCCCCGTTATTGACCGAATAAAACCACGACGGATAGGTCTCTTTAAAGATCAACTCGTAAACTAAATCTGAACGACCAGCGTCTTGTAAAACTGAAGCCAATAATGGTGTACCTAAAAAGCCAGTGCGTAAATGATTGTCTGCCTCTTTTAACAGCATGATTAAAATCTGTTGGGCAATTTCAATCTCTTCACCGTCAAATAAATTAAATGCTAGCCCTAACAAATAAGTTGTTTGCGTGGCTAACCCTTGAGTGGGGTTAAGCTGAGAATCAAAAAAGTGTTGGCGAAAAGCCTGTTTCACTTGCTGATGCAAGGCTTGTAATTCAGCAACGTCTGCCGTTTTACCTAGCTCTTTGGCCGTTTTTAAGGTTAATTCAATTGAACGGGCATAATACGCGGTCGAGATTAAATCAAATGGCGTATCACCACGATTCACTTGCTTACTTTCGGTAAAGGGTTGCAGCCAATCACCAAATGTCATCATACTGGAAATGGCGTTTTTACTATGACTGGTGTGGTAACGAACCCAAGCTTGCATCATGGCATAGTTATCTGCCAGCACTTGTTTATCGCCAGTCATCATGTACAAATCCCAAGGGATAATAGTTGCAGCATCGCCCCAGCCTGAAGAAGCCCATTTCACCTTCCACTCTTTGTAAGGCACATAACTGGGGATTTTGCCTTCTGCAGTTTGGTCTTCGCGTAAGCTTTGTAACCAGGCCGACCAAAACGCATAGGAATCCGCCATATACATAGACGGTGTCACGAATACTTGCGCATCGCCTGTCCAACCCATGCGTTCATCGCGTTGTGGGCAATCTAATGGAATATCGTAAAAGTTGCTTCTAAGGCCCCAAACGACATTACTCAGTAACTGATTCAGTTTGCTATGCGAGCTTGTGAAGTTGTTGGCTAATGCCATATCAGAATGTTGGACAATAGCTGTTACCCAATCTTTACTTGGTGTTTGCTTAGGATCAAAACCACTAATTTCAACGTAGCGATAACCATGGTAAGTAAAGCTAGGTTGATAGTGAATGACGCCGGTTTTATCTGCAGTAAAGTAGTTAGTTGAATGTGCACTGCGGTAATTGTCGGTATAAAACTCACCCTTGTGCAATGCTTCGGCAAAGCGAATTTTCGCGGTTTGTCCGGCTAGCATAGGAATACTCACTTTGGGTACGCCGACCATATTCTGACCAAAATCAAACACCACTGAGTTTGTATCGGCTTTAACAATTTGTTGCACGGGTAGGCTTTCAATTACGCGAATAGGCGCATGGCGTTTCGGGCTTAAGGCAACGTCTGCGTCTAAGTTTTCGGTTGTTACCTGAGTCCATTTGCTAGATTGGAGACTAATATTCTTATTAACAGCGTTCCAGCCTGGTATTTCTTTAGCTTGATCATATTTTTCACCATCATAAATACTGGCAAAACGAATAGGACCTTGTTGACTGGCTAACCAAGTTTCGTCTGTGGCAATAGTTTTAATACTGCCATCTTGATAAGTCACTTCTAGCTGAGCAATGAGCCGCGGCGGTTGGGTGTGGTCTTGATCTTTAAGATCAAAAATACGCCCCGAATACCAACCACCGGCTAAAGTCGCTGCCAGCGCATTTTGACCTTGTGCCAACAAATCAGTGACATCATAAGTTAGGGTTTCGATACGTTTTTGGTACGGTGTCCAACCCGGTGTCATCACGTCTTGCGGTGCGACTTGCTGACCATTGATATAGGCTTTAAACAAACCTTTGGCACTAATATACAAGCGGGCAGTTTTTACGCTTTTATCTAAGGCGAACTCAGTACGTAAATACTGTGGCGTGGCTATTAATGCTTGGCTTGGTGATTTTGCTAACTCAGTGTCGGTATGGCCTATCCATTTTGCTGTCCAATCCTTATTAGCTAATAAGCCCATTTCCAGTGATTGTGCAGAACTCCACTTTGACGCTTGCTTGGCTTCATTCCAAACTTTGACTCGCCAAAAAACCGTTTGCCGTGATTGTAACGGCTGACCTTGATATTTAATCCAGCTATTAGCACTAGACTCGACTTGACCTGAATCCCAGATGATTGGCGATTTAAATTGCGCATCACTGGCCACTTGGATCTGGTAAGCCGTTTGTTTAAACGAATTTAAGCCTTGCATGAGTCGCCACGAAAAACGCGGTTTTGATTCGTAATAACCCAAAGGCTCAATAAAACCTTCACCGACTTTAAGTTGCACCGGTGCTTGTAATAAGGTTTTTGATACTAGCGGCTCAGCTGTGGTGTTTTGTTGTGCTTCTTGTTGTGACTCGTGTTGGCTGCAACCAAGTAATACACTTGATGCAAAAACCACTAAGGCTGCTGATTTTTTAAGTTTCGTTCGAAACATTGTGACTCCGAATTCTGGTTAAATCGTCATTTTTGCGGCGGCAATCACGACTATATTTGTATTGGCTTTAAGCAAAATACTTACTGGACTAATTCATTATTTTTAATATGGCGTTTTTCATAGAAAGACGGCGCTGATAATGGAAATTTGTCATGCAACAAGTTTTTGAGCTTAGCCTCTAAGTTAACGTGCTCTACTTGCCCCGAAACATTGCTGGTAGCAATATCGCTTTCACTGTGGTCATACAGCTCAGTGAACCTAATCTGTTGTGTTGCCGCGTCACGCCACTCTGTGTAGCGCCACTGTCCATCCGTCACCGTCACCCCCATGATTTTTCCACGGTTAAATAAACTATAAGCGGCGTTAGTCCACGGCATATTTGGCTTGTCGATTAATGTCACAAGGCTTTTGCCATCGACCTTTGGTTGAGGTAAACCACTGATCTCAGTCACGGTGGGGAAAATATCAACATTTTCCACTACAGCGTCTGAGGTAACGCCAGCTTGGCGATTAGGATGAGAAAGCTCACGACTAATAATTAATGGCACTCGGGTATCTAACTCCATATTGGTATGTTTATTCCAAGTACCGTATTCACCCAATTTGTAGCCATGATCGCTCATTAAAATAACCAAGGTATTGTCACGTAAGTTCAAATCTTCCAAGGCTTGCATTACGCGCCCAACCTGCGCATCCATATAGCTAACGGTGGCGTAATAGCCATGGATTAAGGTTTTGGTTAACTCATCACTGGTATCACCTTGTTTAGGAATGCCACCATACATGCGTAATTCTCCCCAACGGGTAAGCGCTAAGCGATACATATCATCAGGCTTTTTGCGGCTAGGCACAGCGAACTGCTCTGAGTCGTACAGGTCCCAATATTTTTTGGGTGCATTAAACGGTAAATGCGGTTTGCTAAAACCAACAAACATCAAAAACTTGTCGTCTTTTAGTTGTTGTAGCGTTTTAATTGTATCTGTCGCGACTTTGCCGTCTTTGTAAAATTCGTCATCGACATCACCGGCTTCATAAGCAAATTTGGCTTGCTTATTACCGGGTATCGAATAAAAGTTATCGAGCTTCTTGATATGAGTTGACCAGCTATCTTGATCGTCGGTGACGGCGTGATAAACCTTGCCAATGCTCACTGTTTGATAACCATTGGCTTTAAATAACTGCGGCATAGAAAGCGCATCAGGTTGATTTGGTCGTAAGCGCCCATCACGCCGAATGGTGTACAAACCCGTGGTTTCAGGGCGTAAGCCGGTCATAATACTCACACGCGAAGGCCCACAGATAGCTTGTTGCGCATAGGCTTGGGTAAAGGTAACCCCTTCACTTGCCAGCTTATCAATGTTAGGGCTAATCACCTGTTGATGACCATACGCCCCCAAATCAGCGCGTAAATCATCCACTAAAAACACTAAAATATTCGGTGTTTCTTTGCTGTGTACCGTTTGTGTGACTTTTGTCATTGGTGCATCAGTCGCATCTATATCCGTAGCTCGATCCGTAGCTCGGCAAGACAATAGCGCTAAAAAAGCCACCCCAAAAAGTACAAAACCCAATCGTGTATTACGCGTCATCTCAAACCTTTGACTATATTTACTTTGACTATAGTCTTCTCGCTCAGGCCTTATGGTTCATTGTCTGCGCTAACTCTCGACTTTGGCTCCTGCGTAGTCCTACTACCTAAATCCCTTTAGGCAGCCCCAATCACATAGTAGAGCATATGCTCATGGGGTCTCGAAGCTTGCCTACATGGATGTAGGTAAGGAGCGAGAGCAAGGATGCGGTAGCTTTGACGGCTTTGCCTAAAACCTGATCGCTTTGACTATACATATTAAATGGCACCTAAAAGTACCCCTAAATAGAAAATGCCCTAAATCCGCAAATTGATACCCTGTATTTTATATTTTTTTAAACGTAAATTGATATAAAACCAATCATAAATATACATTAATAATCATATTAATTCACATAAAATCAAACTATAATCATTTAACCAACATGAAAATTAACAAAATTTCCACGAGTGACAGTAAGAGGCCAACTCAATGCAAGACTCAACTCAACAGTCCTTTTTTAAAAGCCAGCGCCTAAACCGCGTTCTACTTGCCAGCGTATTGGGCGCAGCAGGTTTACTAACAGTGGCGTGTTCATCAACAAGTGTGACTGACCAAGATAACCAACAAGGTTTCATGGAAAAAAGAGCGGCATTGATCGCCAAATATTCAGCGAAAGACGGCACTTTCGCAGCCCTACAAGCCCAAGCCGATCCTAAACAACTAGAAAGCCGTGAATATTGGCGCTGGCGAATTGACCAATACATGTACGGCCAATACCCAGAGTACCAAGCGCTTTACGATACCTATACGCAAGGCAAAAGTTTTCAGCAAATATATGATTTACCAGCGGAAAATTTAGGGCCGAAAAAGCCATTGCCTAGCCAATTACCTAAATTACCAAGCGGCTATTTCAGTGACAATTTGCAAGGTAACCCGCATACCGGCGAGTACAATTTAGTGGGCGATAAAGTTTATATTACTTATCAAGGACACCTCACCGACCCTTACATTGCGAGCTTTGATCTTAAAACTCAACAATGGCAAGGCCCTTATAAAGCGGCTGAAAGCACCCTATCCAAGGGCGAACGAAAAATAGACAGTCATGGCCGTCCGCTTATTGAGCAAGACGCATTAGGTCACTTTCATATTATTTACGGTGGACACGGCGGTGAGCGTGAAGACGGTTTAAACCCTTACTCTATTGATACACCACATGCAGGTGGGCGCATGCTGCACGTTATGTCGGCCAAGCCAAATGACATTAGCCAATTTGTGCCGGTTAATGACATAACTCCTTTTGCCTCTTATACCGCAAGTGAAAAAATGGACAATGGTGATATCTACTTTTTTACTCGCGCCGGTACTCATAAGTCACCGTGGATTTATTACAAAATGAAAAATGGCCAACAGCGCTTTGAGCCGCCTGTTACGATTACTTGGCCAACACCACAAAAACAAGATCCTATTCATGTTGATACGTTTTACATTAAGCCGCGTAAAGTATCTGCCACAGATATTGTCATCAGTTCGTTATGGCATACCTGTAATTTTAACGAGATCCACGATAAAACCACGTATGGGCGCATTAACACCTATTACATGCGCTTAGACACCACGACAGACACCTTTTACAACGCGCAAAATGAACCGCTTACCTTGCCTATTACCTTAGCCAGCGCGAATAAAAAAACCTTAGCGTTTGACTCTACTCAGCGTGAAGAAACCCCGTTTTCAACCATGCCGCTGATCCTTGACGATAAAAAACCTGCGGTGGCTTATCAAGCGCGCGCTAAAAACCTTCGTGAATGGCGCATGACTAAATTTGATAACGGTCAATGGCAACACAGCTTACCTATGCCAGGCACCACAAACCGCGTGGTAGTTGACAGCGGTAACCAGCCAATTAAAAACATTATCACATTTGAAGAAGTGAATGGCCAAACTCAAAACACGGCATTAGTGCTTTACAAAGATAAAAAAGGCCAAGCGATTTTTGCGACAGCGACTAAACAACAAGGCAAGCAAAACACATGGCGTATTAAGCAGCAACATGCCGCCGTCGCCAAAGCGAGAATGGAATTACAAGCGGTGAAAAACAAACAAGGCGAAATCGTAGCCGCGATTTTAAATATTCGTAAAGGTGGCGCTCAACGTTTGTATTTATGGCAAAACGGCCAATTTAAAACACCGCTTTAACTAAACCACGACAAGCTGTTTATTGAGCGGTTTAATTTATCACCATAGTCCAATTGATAGGGTCGTTTTTACATCGGCAAACCTTGTGTTAGCCGAAATGAATTCGGCCCACAATGGCTTTAGTTCCTTGTTGCAAATATAGAATATTTCAAGCCGCGAACTTCTGACCGTTTATAAATTATAGTCAAAACGATCAGGTTTTAGGGGCAGGTTTCTGCTATTTCGATCGACAACGGCCTATTGGGTTATACAGGCATTATTATTAAAAGATTAAAGCCGCAGGCTGAAGGGGCGATATTTATGCATATAGCCAAGCGGAATCGTCTTGTCATCTGCGGTGTTTCAAGATACAAATGGTATCTGAAATATTTGCCAGATTAGCTTAATCGCTAAACCGATTTAATTAAACCTTTAGGTAGTTATGCAAAAACAGAACAACCCACTCTTAGAGTTAATTTTTAATATTGTTGTCCCTTCCGTAATCTTAATGAAGTTCAGTGGTGAGGATGCATTAGGTCCAGTTAATGGCTTAATTGTCGCGTTAGCCTTTCCTTTGATTTACGGTGTTTTTGAACTAATCAAATACAAAAAATACAATTTCTTCTCTATCTTAGGTTTTGTCAGTGTATTAATGACAGGTGGTATTGGTTTACTGGAATTAGATAATCAGTGGCTCGCGGTGAAAGAAGCATTAGTGCCTGGCTTGATCGGCCTTGTTGTGTGGATATCAGGGTTATTAGGTAAACCATTAGTCTCCAAGTTATTAATCAATGACACGGTAATGAAGACTGACATGGTTTATGAGCAGCTAAAACATAATAACTCTGAGCAGGCCTTTACTCATTCTTTAGCTCGTGCCAACTACTTCTTCGCTGGGACCTTTGCCTTCTCTGCTGTGGTTAATTACTTTTTAGCCACTTATATCGTTACCAGCCCATCAGGTACCCCAGAATTTAATGAAGAGTTAGGCCAACTGACCATTTGGAGTTATCCAATGATAGTTATCCCGTCAATGCTTATGATGTTTGCCATTATGTATTTTATTTGGAAAAGCATTAACAAGCATACTCAGCTATCGTTTGAGCAGGTGTTTAATACACAATAGTTCTGGTTTAATATTCTTTTTTCATGTCAAATCGCCCACTTTCTGTGGGCGATTACGTTTTAAAACCTGTTAGTTTTATCTCTCCAACGCTCACGCAGTGTAACGTTTTTTGCAAATGCTTAATCTAAAGAGAAATACTGCTCACCCGTGTATTACTTAAAAATACAAAAATATTAGCCTTGGCAATGCCAACGATTTAGCGGACTGTTTGGCTCGACGGATTGCCCGCAAATACGTAACTCGGCGTGCATATTCCAGCGTTTACGTAAAGTCTTAACTTGAATATTGGACTGTTCAAACATGATGTTCGCCGTGCCAATAAAAGAACTTGGCGAGTGCTGTTTTTTAGGCGCTTCATTCCAAAAATTAAGCAATACTGAATTAGGCGCATTAATCGTCACATTGTTAAACGTAAGTTGCTTATCATATTGGCCCTTACGGGCATCTATAATCGCGTTGCCGGTTGTCGTGCGTCCGCCATCACCGAATATAGTAACATTGCGAAAAGTCCCTTTAGCACCATTACCATAATTGCCCCAGCCTAGTTGAATAGGCACAGTATTGGTAATTAATTTAACTTGCGTATTTTCTACGGTTAAATCGTTATAAATTTTAAAAATATCATCGCCCGTTGCAAAGTAACTATTACGCACAATACTGCCACTCGCAGCAGACACACCGTCGCTGTTGTTATGATGTCCGCCCCGTGCATCTATCGCCCGTACCCCATCGATAATCATCACAGCGCCATCCCGACCCGTGAAATGAAAACCAAATGGATCGAGCGAGGTCAAATTATTAATGTTAATTACAATTTTTCCCTTGCCTAATACGGCCGATTTACACAAACCACAACCGTTATTAAGCTTATTGTATCGTTTAATTGGAGTACCATAGATAACCGAAGTTTTAGCATTTTCCCCAGTAATGGTTAATGAGTGTAATACATTAAAACGCCCTGTAACCCTTACGTTTTGTGCAATGATAATTCGCTTAACTTGCTTAGCCACTGTCCAGCCAAGATGACTGTCGGCCAAAAAGCCATCACTGGTAAAGGTTAATTGCTGCGCTTGCGGATCCCACTCGTATTGACCTGTGTAGGGAACCGACAAAGAACGAGTCGAAATAGAATGACAACCAACAACAACTAAACATAAAACACTAATAATCAGCGTACGCATGCTTTATCTCTTTTGACATGTAAAAATTAACCGTTAATTACCCACACTAATTTCCCACATTGCCTAATTTGACGGCTACCTTAAATCAGTTAGCAATGACTTACTCATCAATAAAGAAGTTTATCGCAGCGAAAAACGATATATTGTCGCTGTTTGATAAACCTCACCCGGCGCGAGGATCGTATTAGGAAAGTGTGGTTGATTGGGTGAATCAGGGTAATGCTGTGGTTCTAATGCGATCCCATATCTATGCTCAACCGGTTTACCGCCTTTACCAATAACTGAACCATCCATAAAGTTACCCGCATAAAACTGTAATGCTGGCTCTTGGGTTTCTATTGACATATGACGCCCACTCACAGGATCATACAAAGACGCTTGCACCTTCATAGAACCGTCGTAATCACTAAACAGCCAATTATGATCATACCCGCCAAATACGCTATCAACCCCACCGCCCATTTTTAATTGCTGATCATGTGTCCGAATTTTCTCGCCAATTTTCATCGGTTGACGAAAATCAAATGGTGTTCCTGCTACAGGTACTAACGCCCCTGTAGGGATCAGTAGATGGTCAACTGGTGTGATTTGTTCGGCGATTATTTGCAGCTTTTGCCCTTCAACATCACGTTGCATGTTACCGGATAAATTAAAATAGGTATGTGACGTTAAATTCACCGGTGTTTTTTTGTCTGTCGTGGCTTGGTAGGAAATTTTAAAACCGTTATTTTGATCTAAACTAAAGGTAACTTTAATCGCTAAATTACCGGGATACCCTTCCTCACCGTCAATTGATAAGTAGTTAATTTCTACTTTATTATCAACAATTTGACCTTGCCACAAGCGCTTATGCAATCCTTTTAAACCACCGTGTAATTGGTTGATATTATTATTGGGGCCGCCATTATTCGTCGTTAACTGATAAGTGACACCATCAATCTCAAACTGCCCTTTAGCAATACGATTTCCAAAACGTCCCACTATAGGTCCTGAATAACAACAATCGTTGTAATACTCTTGCCAAGTATCATAACCGAGTATGACATCTTCAAATTTACCATGGCGGTCTGGCACCAAAATAGATTGCACATAACCACCCCAGTTTGACACTTTTACTGTCATACCTTGTGCGTTTTTTAAGGTATATAAATAAACGGCTTGGCCATCGACTTCACCCCATTTTTGCTGGCTGACAGTTATAGGTGGCACTTTTTCATGTGCTTTTTCATGCGGCACTCTTGCATGATTAAAAAGCTGGCACCCGCTCAAAGCCAACCCCAGCGCTATTATCCAAACTGTTTTTTTCCAAGTTGTTGTAAACATCTTTAACCCAATACCGTTTTATGTGTGTGTTTTTATTTGCTGTAGGTCAGGCTGGTGTGCCTGAAGGGGTGAACTAATTAAAAAACAAGCACGGTTACAAACGCTTAACAGTACTCTTAGCAGCACCCCCTACACCCGTAGGTTGAAAAATATTTCGACAATAGCAATAGGGTGACTAGAACTTGACTACGTGCTGCGCCACTGCCTTATATCTTCAACCCTTGTAGAGGCACAGGGTTTTATGCCAAATAAACCCTAACTATCTGGTTTCCTATGCGGTTAAGCCTCGCTACCAAACAATTGCAGTTCGTTCATCTTCCAATCCACGTCGGAACTGCCATGTGTTAACGTAATACGAATAAACTTAGTCTTGTAGCCTAGCGTCTCACTGGTCAACATAAAGCCGCTCTTAATACTGGTATCAACCAATTGCCAATTTTCACCATCCATCGAAAACTCCAATTGATAACCGCGTGGAAATTGCTTCTTAGAATATTGGTTATTAAGCAACACTTGGCTTATGTAATATGGCTTTTCTAGCTCGACTTGCAACCACATGCCTGCTTGTTGTTTAACACGAGTCATCCAACGGCCACCACCCGCTTTACCATCGTTAATCTTATTTAACCACTCTTGGCCATGACTAGCGGTTACCTTCCACCCCGATTTATCCGTAATTTCATTCGCAAACAAAGCGTTAAGCTCAGCTTGCGTCCAAGGTGCATGTCTACCTTTGGTTAACGCTTTAACTTGTTTAATTTGCTCAGCGCTTACACTATTCGCTTCGTTGCCATAATTGTTACGTAAGTAGTTGAGGACATCAGCCACCCATTGGTCATCATTACTAGCCAAAGGCGCCATCACACCACCACCATAATTAACCCCGTCAATCGGTCCCGTTAAACCTTGTGCCATGATGCGGCCCAAAATAGCCAAATTACCGGCAATACGCTTGTTGTTATGGAATGATGGTGCCAACAACCCTTCGCCCATCGGAGTGCCTTTTGCATCGGCTCCATGACAGGTATAACAAAGCGATTTATAGTTTTTCTCGCCACGAGCAACTGATTCAGCTAGCTTTGCGTCACCTGCCGCTAACTTAGCCATTTTCGCTTTTTGTTCGAGTAAAAAGTGCATACTGTATTCAACAGCCGCTAAACTTTTACTATTCGCAAATCGCTGTTTAGCCGCGTCTAATAGCTTAAGGCGCTTGTTCTGTTCAATGGCAACATAAAAAGCCGATAAAATAATTTGCTGACTGGTTTCAAGATCGGCGCTTTTCAGTAAGTGACTCCATAAATCGACCATGCCGCCATCATTTTCTGCTGTCACCAATTGCTCAGAAATACGCACCGCTGCCGTTCTTACATTGGTATCTGGATCAGAAAACTTACTAATTAACAATCGCTTATCAACAACGCCTAATCCTTCTAATGTCCATAAAGCATGCAGGCGAGCGTATTGAGAAGTATGTGACTCGGCCATTTTCTTAAGCTTGCTGATAACAGACTTCTCTTGACCTATTACCAATAATTTTTGCGCAGTAATCCGCCACCAAAAATTAGGGTGCGCAAGGTGTTCAACTAATTGAGAAGGGGTTTCTTGATACATACGTGGTTGAGGGCCGAGTTCAACTCCAGGTCGAGTTACACGATAAATTCGACCTCGACCAATCACTTTATCAAATCCATATTTTTCAATAACCCCGCGTAAATAAGACCCTTCTTTAGTCCAGTTCCCTTCTTGAATAATGCCGCGATACATATCTGCAATCATTAACGTGCCGTCTGGCGCAGTGTCGCTCCACACAGGTCTAAAATTGGGGTCGCGGGTTGCGATAAATTCTTTTTGCGCGTTTTGATAAGGATGAGATAAAACAGAATAACCGTCTGTGCGAGTTATATCGGCGCGGCGAACTAGGTTACCAACGGGTTCCGGTGCAATGTAGTTACCATATAATTCAGGTAACTTATCACCTAAATAAACACTTTGCCCACCTACCGCGGTAAAATGATTTAGCGTATTGTCGTCGCGTACACGGCGTAAGCCACCTTGCACATCAGGTGTGGTTGATAATGGAAAAACCTCTCTAAACCCCTTGGCTTGCTCACCGTTTAATGAAACTTTGCCATATACACTCGGGAACTGAAAAGTAAATGCAGGGTTTTCACCACCAGCAGATGAATAATACAAACGTCCTGCGGCATCTTGCCCTAACCCCCATTGACCACCGCCATAAGCAATATTCTGTGTTTCAATACTTCCATTGCGATAGCGATAGCGCTTATCTGTGTAGGTGACATACATCCAATTGTCGATACCGTAGATTAAACCGCTAGGTTGATGTTCCAAGTTACCACCACGGCGTCCTCCTTTGTACAAAGTGGAACGTTTATCCGCCTTACCATCGCCGTTGGTATCTTCCAATAGCAATAAATCAAAGGTGTTAGTTTCGCGCACTAAAATACGACCATCGTCTAACGTTTGGATCATCCGCGGTAAAAGTAAACCATCAGCAAACACAGACATTTTATCCATCACTCCATCATTGTCTGTGTCTTCTAAACGTTTAATACGGCTAGCAGGCTGCATTTGTCCCGTGCCATCAGCGTCCAACATATAAGTCAGCATTTCAGCGACATACATGCGGCCATTACCATCAAATGTAAATAAAACGGGCTCTTCAACCAGAGGCTCCGCCGCAACCAGCTCCATTTTATAACCGTCCTGCAACTCCATACTCGCTAATGCAAGCTCTGCGGGTAAGGGTAAAACCTTACCTTGATCATTCAGATGCTGAATTTGCTCTGGTTGAATTTTCTTAACTTGAACTAAGGACTGACTACTTTGGCTAGCATTGGGCTCTGAACTACAGCTCGACAAAAAAGCTAAGCTGGTCAAACTGCATAAGGCAGCACAGATGGGAGAAAGCAAATGACGCATGAAATAAGCTCCGAGAAAATAGATAAAGGGGTTAAACCTTGATTTTATTAATATCCAGCCACAACTCCGGTCGCTGTAAAGGCGTTTCAGCACTTAAATGCGGATTGTCAATTTTGAATACGCGGCGATCTTTTACATGAGCTTTTTTCAAAACGTCGCGTACTAACGGATGACTAAAAAAGAAATCATCAAAGCTGCCATCGGCAATAGTACGTTCAAGCTGCACACGTATATCCGTGGCTAACTCTGTATTGTTTTTACCAACAAACAAATACAGCGGCAGTGGATATACCAACATAAGATCAGGCTCGACCACTAAATTTAAGTCCTGACGTGAGGCAACCTCTGAAAACGGTTCGTGCACCGCCCGCGGGAAGTAATCAAAGCGACCGCCTTCTAGCATATAAAATAAATTAGGATATTTATTAGTCACTACCGTTGGAATACCAGCACTGCGTAATACTTGTGTGTCTGTCCACAATTTACCTTGTCCAGCTTTTAAATCTTGTAAACTGGCAAAATCGTTAACCTTGGAAAATTTATCTTGCTCACCATCGCGAATAATAAAAATTCGATGACCTAACAAACCTTTTAAAATGGGAATACGCACTGGTTGTAAACGCTGTTCAATGTCTTTGCCAGCAGCAAAGGCCGCAACCGATAATCCTCCATTTTGCAATTCGGCTTCTTGACGTGATTCAAGCATTTTATGGGCTGCCACCTGCAAATCATATTTAGTGGAGTCTTTAAATAAAAACTGAATAAGGTCAACTTGATATTGGTCTTTAGGTTCGGCAACGTTTAAATATATCAAAGCTTGTTTAGCAAAAACCGTTGTACATAACAAACTCATACCAATAACGCTTAGCCATTTAAAAAGTTGGTACATTCTCAAACCCCATCAAATTAGTATTATATTATAATATACGTTTTAACAAACTTAGCAAGTTGAATGTAAAAAAATAGTTAACAACGACTTTCATCTAACTTTTTTGTTTTTGATTGAGTATTTATACCAATGCCATTGAGTTAACAATTTCTGGTAGGTTTACCGTGGTCTGTTCCAGACGCCCACGGCATTTCCTACATCCTGTAGAAGGTTGAGCTGAAGAATGAAGCCCAACAAAACCGTGGCTTGTGTTGGGCTTCGCAAGCTCTAGGTTTTTTTGTTCCAGACAAATCCCAGCTACTTATATCCATATAAGCAAGCGCCAACCTACGTTGGCTTAAGTTAACGACATTGGAATTTATACTTGCCGTACCGGCAAACTATTCTGCGTAAAAGAGGCAGTTTGTCCGTTTAGATGATTAGCCAACCGCGGTGCGAGATGTTGAATGGTTACTCTCTGTTTTAAATTGATTCAATTGTCACGCCAATATTACGCTGTTTTGACTTCTCCCTTACTCTATAAATTTTTAACCCTAGACGCGCTAAACCAAGACAGCCGTATTTATTGCTCTTTACATACAAGCCTTGCATCAAGTGAAATAAGCTCGTGGCTTACTTATTTGTAAACATGCGTTAATGATATTGTTAACTAAATGACTATTATATAAACTACAATTCGTTTCTAATATAGCACCAAAATAACAATTATGACCAAGCACGCATTGGGTTTTATTGTCAGAAAAAAACAACAACCCCACTTTTCATTATCAAATTCACTGCCAACTTTGTTAGTTTCCTTACCATTACTACTGAGTGCCTGTGGTGGTATATCTAAGCAAAACGTTGAATCAAAGCCCAGTACCATTCAATTTACAGATATTTCAGAGCAAGTTGGCCTTAATACTGAACTGGCTTGGAAATATGGCGGTCCGGCTGTTGCTGATATCAACAACGATGGTCATTATGATTTCGGCCTCACCAATCACAATAAAACCCCAGTAAAAGTCTTTATGGACAAGGGGAATGGCACATATCACCAAGTACCTAAGGTATTTCGCCGAACGGATTTACATGGCATCACCTTTGGTGATTATGACCTCGATGGCGACGGCGATTTATTATTATCAGTCGGCGGTGGTAGTGGAACCAAGCCGAAACCGCCACGTTTATTGCGCAATGATCAAGGCAAATTTACTGACGTGACTAAGCAGTCAGGCATCAGTGAGATGGGTGCTCGTGGTCGTTCTGTACGTTGGATCGATCTCGATTGGGATGGCGATCTCGATTTAATGCAAATCAACGCAGAAAAGATGATCACCGAAGACGTGCCAAGAAATATTTTGTTTGAAAATATTGGCAATGGACAATTCCGTTATCGCGCCAATAAAGATTTTGAAGACATGCGTGCAGAACGTGTACTGCTCACCGACTTTAACTTGGATGGCAAATTGGATTTAATCGCCTTTGAACAACGCGGTGCTTTTTCGGTTTGGCAAGGCACTCAGGCTTTTAGTTTTAAAAATGTCTCAACTCAATTTTTACCGAAAAACACCAATTTTAGTCAGGTGTTAGCTGCCGCCCACTTTGATTTAGACAATGATGGCGATTACGACTACTACCTGTCGCGCGGTAAAGACCATTATTTAATGGCCAACAACAGCCTGTCATTTGATAAAAAATCAGGGCGTTTGGATATTCGAGATCAAGGCAGTGCTAGCCACGATGGCTTATCTTTGCAAACCGATGGCGACATCACCTTAACTGACTTTTGGCACTGGAAACGCGGCAAAAACATGGAATACATGCCAGTGTTTATCGGCAAAAATAAAACTAAACTCAAACCTCCTAGTGAACCATTAACTGTTTCACCCGAACAAGCGGCTGGCTTTCCGGACGAGCTCGATAAAAATGGCTGGTACTTAGGTTATCTTGGCAATGGTCAATGGCGTTTTGAATGGAAACTATTTAACGCCGATGCATGGGGCATACGCGCTGCATTTTTAAACATTAAAGATTACGAAAGTGATTGGCCGCGCGAAGAACCCAATTTACAAGATATATTGCTACGTAATGATGGTGACAAGTTTGTCGACGTTTCACATATGCTACCCAAACAAACTCAGCACAATAACTGGGGGGTGGCTCCGGGTGATTTTGATAACAACGGTACCACTGATTTGATCGTATATCGTTTCGGCCAATTAGAGCTGCGTTTAAACGATTTAATCCTGCTGAATAATCATGGTCAAAACTTTACATTGGTCACCAAACATGGCGCCACTACTGAGGCTGGCACAAAATCGCATGGCGATATGGGCACAACCTTTGACTATAATTTGGATGGTAAAATTGACATACTCAGTGGCGATGATGACTACGGAAAATGGCATTTATACCGCAATGACTCAATCAATGAGCACAATCACTCACTGGTTAGAGTCGGCTATTCACCGAAAGGCACAGATCCTTATGGCGCAATGATCAAAATACAAGCCGGTGATCTACAACAGTTTCATCTTGTGGGTTCGACAAGTGCATCACATTCTCAAAGCTTGCTCAACATCGCTCATTTTGGTTTGGCAAATCACACTAAAATTGACCAGATCAGCGTAAAATGGCGCGATGGTAGTACGAAGAAACTCACTAATCTACCCGCCAATCAATTAATCGCTATTGGCCGAATCAATTCGCCAGAGTAAAAATAATTTTAACCCATTTTATTCATGGCATGAGAATTCAAATTTTAACTTGAATTCTCATGCCATGATCCTCATAAACTTAATCAGTTTCGAATTTAACCTTGTTTTAACACATGACGTCGTTTACGACACACGTCTAAGTAAAATAACATAACGGGAGGATCTACAATGTTATATTCGACTTATTCAACCTTAGCGTTATTTAACCCTGCTCTTCAGCCCAAACAAAGTATTTAATCTCAACCAACTTATGCATGCCGAGGTGATTCTATGAACTCGTTGAAATGCTTATTTGTATTAATATCCATTACACAGTTAATTATCGCTATTCTGCTTTACCAATCTAATGCACAGTCCTTTTATCAAGGTGGAAAAAATGCTTTACCCCCAGATATTGAAATACGGCAAATTAATATCGTGGATGAAGACTCGCGCCTTAAACTCACTAAGCTTGATAACCGTAATATCTGGTATGTGAATGATGAACAGCAAACCTTTGCTGATAACAACAAAGTCGAACAACTGCTCAATGAAATCGTTAATATGCAATTGCAGCTCCCCATTACCGCTGCTCACAATGATTTTGCGCGATTGCGACTAGACGACAACCAGTTTAACAAAAAGGTCAGCGTACAAAGTAAAACAGGTCAAGAATATATCTTTTATGTGGGTGATGCAGTGGGGTTTAATCGGGCGTATTTACGGTTTAGCAATCAAAGGCAAGCCTTTAATCAAGGTATTGATCTGGCGTTACTTAATGCCGATAAACGCTTTTGGTTACATCAAGCTATTACAAGCTAAAAACCAAGTCATTTAAATTTTATGCGTTGGCTTATTTCAGGCCATAGTTTTTACGGTTTAGCGCCCATAACTAGCCCGTAGCGAGTGTGACTGTCTAAATGCAGGTTATTTATAAAAATATGCGTAATTTTTATAAAAATCCCGCTTGAATAGCTAAACCACTAGCCTTAAATAATGACATGTAATGAGTGCTTAATCGATAAATAAGGCTTGTTACATTTTGAATTTGTTATGTATTGCTTCTTTGGAGGATATGTTATGAACTCAATTGATTTAACCCCACTATATCGCAACAGCGTAGGCTTTGACCGCTTTGCAAACTTAGTCGACAGTGCGTTAAACACAGAAAGTGTTACCACTGCCTACCCTCCCTATAATATTGAAGTACTTGATGACAACCGCTACGCCATCACATTAGCTGTGGCCGGTTTTGAATTAAGTCA
The DNA here is from genome assembly GCF_003063625.1 of Saccharobesus litoralis. Taxonomy (NCBI): domain Bacteria; kingdom Pseudomonadati; phylum Pseudomonadota; class Gammaproteobacteria; order Alteromonadales; family Alteromonadaceae; genus Saccharobesus; species Saccharobesus litoralis. The sequence continues at coordinate 971,529 of NZ_CP026604.1, forward strand.
CCTTGATATTGTAGTCGAGAAAAATATTCTCTCAGTTAAAGGTAAAAAGCCGGAAACAGACGAGAAACGCGAATACTTATATCATGGTATTGCAACGCGCACATTTGAGCGTAAGTTCCATTTAGCGGACTTTGTTGAGGTATCTCGAGCCGATTTGGACAAAGGGCTATTAACCATAGAGTTGGTAAAAGAAGTACCGGAAGCCATGAAACCCAAAATGATCGAGATCAATCAACCCGCGGCCGAAGCGATAGAGCATAAAGTCGCATAGTGGCTCAATGTAAACCGAGGTGTATCACATATCTATTGTGATACACCTTTACCTTAGTATTCGCCTGTGTGAGGGACAGGAGGGAATTTAAATGACAACCGTTTTAACAACAGCTCCCACTTCAGACAAACTTGACGGCACTGGTGGCTTTCATGCCTATATTAATTACGTTAACCGTCAACCTATACTCGATGAAAAAGAGGAAAAGGAACTACTCACGAAATACCATACAGAAAAGGACATTGAAGCCGCGCGCAAGCTCGTTTTATCTCATCTGCGCTTTGTCGCGTACATTGCCAAAGGGTATTTAGGTTACGGGCTTAGCTATGAAGATTTAATCCAAGAAGGCAATATTGGATTAATGAAATCCGTCAAAAAATATAAAGCTGAGTATGCAGTTAGGCTTGCTACATTTGCGGTGCATTGGATCAAATCTGAGATCCACAACTACATTATCAACAACTGGAAACTCGTGAAAATTGCCACAACGAAAGCCCAGCGCAAACTCTTTTTTAAACTTAAAAGTCTCAAACAGCACGTTAACTGGATGACTAAGGAAGAAACAACTGATATTGCGAACGGCTTAGGGGTGCCTGAACACGAAGTTAGGTTAATGGAACAACGCCTTTTTGCCAATGACTATTACATTATTGAAAACAATGAAACAGATGACAGTGAAAGCGTACCCCTCGCTTTTTCATTAGAACAAAACTTGGGGGATACTAGCCTTAATCCTGAACAAAAAACCATAGAGCACATCGATGCACAATCCAGACGTAAACAAATCCAAACCGTGTTAAATCAGCTCGACATGCGCACCCGTGATATTTTAGTGAGTCGTTGGTTTTATCCGGATGAATGTAAGCTTTCATTAAAAGATTTAGCTCAGCAATACAAAATATCCATAGAGCGAGTTAGACAAATTGAACAGGCAGGATTACAACAGTTACGCCAAGGCATACAAGAATAAATCCTGCCCTACATGAATACCTTGTAGGGTCGGTTTTATATCGACTAACACAGCGCATCTATACCATATCCCAACCAACATTGGCAGGGATAAACCCTGCCCTACAAAAATACCTTGTAGGGTCGGTTTTATATCGACTAACACAGCGTTTCTATACCATATCCCAACCAACATTCGCAGGATAAACCCTGCCCTACATGATTACCTTGTAGGGTTGGTTTTATACCGACTAACACAGCGCATCTATCCACCCCTGCATTCGCAGGGATAAACCCTACCCTACATGAAGTCCTTGTAGGGTCGGTTTTATACCGACTAACACTGCGTATCTATCCAACCCTGCATTGGCAGGGATAAACCCTGCCCTACAATGTAATTGCTAGCCCTTTCTTGCCCGTTTATAAGCCTGTAACGACGGGATCGCTGAAACGATAACGGCTGCTACTAAAATACTCGCGATCAAATACCAAGCATTAGTCGACAAAGCTTGAATTTGAATAAATAACCCAAATTCAGTCGCCAAGTAATCACTGGCAAATATCAAAGTTAAATACAAGCTAACAATACCGAGTAACACACTCAGCAAGGTGATCAACAAGGCTTCAAGCTCGATTAATACAAATAAAAACCAAGGTCTAGCGCCCATCACTCTGAGTAAATAAATTTCTTGTTTACGCTCCCGAATGGAGGCAAGTAGCATGGCACTTAAGCCCAAAATAGCCGCAAACAAAATTAGCACCGAAACTAAGCGTAAGGTATTTTCCAGCACACTCATCATGCGCCACAATTCAGACAAAGCGACACCCGGTAAAATCGCTAGCAACGGCTCTTTTTTGTAGGTATTGATTGCGCGCTGGACACGAAACGTCGCCATACGGCTTTTCAAGCCAAGCATAAACGCAGTAATAGCTTTAGGATCTTGATTAACCCCACTGCGCCTATTTTGTTGCCAATTGGCGTGAATAGCTTCAATACCCGCTAAACTAACATGTAACGTTTGATCAACGGGCGTTCCCGTTGGTGCCAAAATACCTACCACCTGAAACGGTTTGTCTTTATGTAAACTAAAGCTATTACGGGCCACTCCATGCGCCAACACGAGTTTGTCGCCTAGCTTATATTGTAATTTTTTCGCCACTTCTGCGCCAAGTACAACATCAAACAATTGGTTAAACGCTTGGCCATGGGCAAAGCTCAATTTGTGTTTGTTGCCGTAACTAAACTGACTAAAATATTCAGGTGTGGTGCCCAATACGCGATACCCTTGGTGTGAATCACCCAGCATCATAGGCACTGCCCAATCAACTAAAGGATTGGAGGCAACTTCTTGATAAGCCTGCCAAGAAATATTGTTAGTTGGTGAGCCCATACGAAAAACCGAATACAGCAATAAATTTAAACTGCCGGTTTTTGCTCCAACAATTAAATCAACACCGGACACAGATTTAGCAAAACTCTCTTTTGCTTGATAACGAATTTGCTCTACTCCCAATAAAACAAATACGCTTACTGTCATCGCCAGCACGGTTAACAACACTGAGCCCTTACGATCAACTAAACTTTTAAATGCTAATTTGGCAAACATTAACTTAACTCGGTTTGATGATTAAAATCGGCTAACGCCTCAACTCGGCTAAAGCGGTCAGCCAAACTCATGTCGTGGCTGGCAAATAACAAAGTCGCCTCAACTTCTTTTGCCAAGGAAAATAGTAATTGCATAAAATTATCCGCGTTATGTTGGTCAAGCGATGATGTGGGTTCGTCAGCAATAATTAATTGTGGGCGATTAACTAAAGCTCGTGCAATAGCAACACGCTGTTGCTGACCAAGGCTTAATTTATCTGTTGTTTTGCGCCAATCACTTTGTGCTATGTTCAGTGCGGTTAACAAATCCTCCATCGCCGCGCGTTTGTTGGCTTGCTTTCGCTTGCAAAAATACTGTGCCAACTCAATATTCTCCAGTGCGTTTAAATACGGAATAAGGTTAAATTGCTGAAATATCTGCCCTACGTGTTGAGCGCGAAATTGGTCTCGTTGCGCTTGGCTCATACGCGTTATATCTGTGCCTAGAATATTTAAACTTCCCTGCGTAGGCCGCTGCATACCACTCAATAATTTCAAAAAGGTTGATTTACCACTGCCAGAAGGACCATGAATAAACACTTGTTCACCTTTATTTACACGCCAGTTAGCAATATTTATGATAAGGTCATTCGGTGCGTCTGCGTAAGCAAACTGCATTGCATTAATTTCAATTGTCATGAGTCATTGACACCCTGTTAGCAAACTATAAAACCGCACTTCGTTATGATATAACGTAACCCATAAAACTTGAACGATTAATCAGTATTCCGCGATGGCTAAAATTGTGAAACACGCACCCTTACTTCCCGTTATTCTATTTGCCTTATTAACCTCAGGCGTTCAAAGTTCAGCTTTGGCAATTAATCCACCTGTTACGCCAGATACACCGATTAATGCTAAAAACACCCAGCCGCAAAAACAATCCAGCATGGTGGTGCAAGAGCAAAAAGAAAAACCAGTAACGGGTTATGAAACCATTGAATGGGTCAAATTGATCCCTAAAGAGGATTTAGACGCGTTAATGAACCCACCTGAATATTTGAATGATATTCAGGATGGTTCAGAACAAGATCAATTTAGCAATCAAGTGCAAAATGCCATTGAAGCCGCAAGCAATGACACTTATCAGCAAGCCTTGGTATCAACCAAAGTGTTGACTGAAATGAACGGTAAAAAAATAAAAATCCCTGGCTTTATCGTACCTTTAGAATTTGATGATGAACAAAATGTTATTCAATTCTTTTTAGTCCCCTATTTCGGTGCCTGTATTCATGAGCCACCACCACCGCCAAATCAAATGATTTATGTCACTTACCCTAAAGGGCTAAAAGTTGATGATTTGTATCAAGCGTTTTGGATATCGGGTAAATTGCAAACAGCCTTATTTGAAGACCAATTGGGTACTGCCGCTTACACCATGAATATGGATGAATTTGAGTTATTTTAGTCAGTAAGTTTTGCAGGCTCTGCAAGCATAAATGCTCGCCTTGTAGGGTCGGTTTTATACCGACTAACACAGTGCATCTACCTAAGCCAACATTCGCAGGGATAAACCCTGCCCTACATGAAGACCTTGTGGGGTCGGTTTTATACCGACTAACACAGCGCATCTACCTAAGCCAAGATTTGCAGGGATAAACCCTGCCCTACATGAATACTTTGAGTCGGTTTTATACCGACTAACGCAGCGCATCTACCTAAGCCAACATTCGCAGAGATAATGCCCTACATGAAGTCCTTGTAGGGTCGGTTTTATACCGACTAACACAGCGCATCTACCTAAGCCAAGATTCGCAGGGATAAATCCTGCCCTACAAAAATACCTTGTAGGGTCGGTTTTATATCGACTAACACAGCGCATCTACCTAAGCCAACATTTGCAAGGATAAACCCTGCCCTACAAAAATACCTTGTAGGGTCGGTTTTATACCGACTAACACAGCGCATCTACCCAAGCCAAGATTTGCAGGGATAAACCCTGCTCTACAAAAATACCTTTTAGGGTCGGTTTTATACCGACTAACACAGCGTATCTACCTAAGCCAAGATTTTCAGGGATAAACCCTGCCCTACATGATTTACCTGTTGAGGCGCAATTGTGCTTGGTTTTTAGTTAACACGTTAGCGCCTTGTTGCGTTGTACTTATCCAACTGGCGTTAATTTTATACAGCGCTGAAAACTGGCTGAATAAATTAACCGTGATCGCCGTCAATTCACTAGCATTGTTACATTCAAATTCATAGCTCGCCGTTACTTCACCATGCTGATCAGAATGCGCTTTATGGTCGGAATGCGCGTGCTTTTCATGTTCTTTATGATGGTCTGAGTGTTTTTCGTGTGTTTGTTTGTCATGCGCGTGCTTGTCGTGATCGTCATGATGCTGATCATGACTGGTTAGCACACTAGAAAAATCTGCGTGGCTATGATGTAAATGACAATCGCCACCGGTCAGCGTAAACACCTTGTTTGCTTGCCGTAAATAAGCTTGCGCCTTGGCCACTGCTTGCTTTTCTTGCTTGGTGCTCGCCTGGTATTCAAAGCCGACTAAATTAGCGGCCGGAGTGGTGATTTCTATCGCTAATTTATTGTGCTCTAACACAAGCATTAACTCGGCTTCGCCATGCACATGGGCTTGATGTATTTCTGCGTTCACGACTGTGCTACAGGCGAATAAACCACAAGCCAACCCCAATAAAGAAGGCTTAACTAATCGTATCTGTTTTTTTTACTCGTCTAATCATAACTACTCAGTACTAAACCTTGGTCTAAAAATGTTACATTATAACATTTTAACGCTAGACTTCTGACCAAAGCAATGAATTAAAAGCAAGATTATCGCCACTAACAACCAATCAAAAAAAGCCCCTCACTCGGAGGGGCAACTCACACACAAAGATCGTGCATTTAGGGGCACGAGAACCTAAATCTTAGCTAGCAACTAATGGGGCTTTTTACTATTTTTAATGCGGTGTAGCTGTTCTTTACTAAGTTTCTGGCGAAAATACACATCAGGCTTATGTTTAACTCTGTGCTCTTTCATTTCAGGATCATGTAAATCTAAACTTAAATCACAGTCAAAACGCACTAGCATAGAATGATATTGGCCTCTCTTACCTAAGCCGATAAAGTGCGCCATCCCCCAAGTAATACCACGCCCATATTTAGTGTTGGTAAACGCATCCGGCACATAAGGCGCGGCTGCATAGGGCATCATTTCTGTTATAGAGGCAATTTCAAAATTAACCCCATCTTTCGCATACTGAATGGTATTGTGTTCAGGTCCATCTTTATAAACTAAAGCGGCCATTCCTTCTTTAAAAGGGAATAAAGAGGTTTCATGTCCCGACGTAATAAGCGGATTTAAAGGATGCTTTTTAAAAGGCCCTAGCGGATTGTCAGCAATGGCTAACCCTTGCATCCGCACTTTATGCGGGTTACGGCCAAAGTCAGATTTATAGTAAAGATATATTTTGCCGTCACGCACTAACGGATAAGGGTCGTGGATCGAATATTGATCCCATGCACCTTCTGGACCATTAGGAATAACGATTTTGTTATACGGTGTCCATGGCCCTTCCGGTGAATCTGCCCAAGATACGGCAACAGGGCAATCGTCGCCACGCAAGCCACTGGCTTCCATAAAACCTTGGTAGTATAAATAGTATTTGCCTTTCCATTGTAAAATATCTGTAGTGGTCACCGAGCGCCAACCAACTTTCGGTTTTTCAGGGCGTTTAATGGCGACACCCTGCTCTTGCCATTTAAAACCATCTTCTGATGTAGCGTACCAAATCTCTGATAAATCCCAATCTGAAGAAGGTATTTCATCGGTTGCAAACTTAGCTTTACTCATGCCTATAGGCGGTACTTTTGTATGGCGCTTGGTGTACCAGACATAGTATTTGCCATTATGAAAAATGATTTTAGAAGGATCGCGGCGTGAAATTGTGCCATCGCCACCGTTGTAATCAAACCCTTCTAGTTTCGTGTATTTAAACTGCGAAAACAGTTCATTATATTCAGGCTGAGCAGCAGGGTAGTTGTCAAAAATGCGGTGCATGGCCGCACTCAACGGCATATCCGGTTTTTCCCTTGGCATTTCATAAGGAAAATCTTTGGCGATCCCAGGTAAGGCAAAGCACATTGCCAGCGTGGCGATAAGTATTGGTAAGCGTTTCATTGTAATAACCCATTGGTAATTAATGCAATAAAAGTAATTTATTGCATGTTTATACAAACAAAACTTACACTCAAGATTGTCAACAATCTACGTTATTTACAATTCTTTAAAATCAGATAAACCGCGATAAAAATACCTTGCAGGGTCAGTTTTATACCGGCTTACACTGCGTATCTATCCAAGCCAACATTCGCAGGAATAAATTCTGCCCTACATGAAGACCTTGTAGGGTCGGTTTTATACCGACTAACACTGCGTATCTATCCAACCCTGCACTTGCAGGGATAAACCCTGCCCTACAAAAATACCTTGGTGGGTCGGTTTTATACCGACTAACACTGCGTATCTACCCAAGCCAACATTCACAGGGATAAACCCCGCCCTACAAAAATACCTTGCAGGGTCGGTTTTATACCGACTAACACAGCGTATCTATCAAATCCTAAATTGGCAGGAATAAATCCTGCCCTACATTTTCGGTGCGGTTCGTCAAACTCACGGCACCTTACGTTAGGAGAGATAATTACTCACCGTCGATTGCGGCACCGGGATCTTCACCGCCAATACCAATTTCGGCTTCATCGTAAAGGTTAATCTTGTAAGTAAGTGCCAACTGATTGGGTATGTCATTTGGCTTTTCAATCTCTAAGCCGTTAACCGTGCGCTGCCATTTAACTGGCTCGTTACTGCCTAGCAATTCGATACTACGAATGCTTGAAGATAATACCGCAAGGTTAGTATTTAGCGTTTGGATCACGATATCGTTTTTCGGCACATCCATAACAAATGCATAAACCGTGTCGTCACCTTTTTTGGTAAAACGAATATCTTTATCTGTGTATTTAATTCTTTGCTTCTCGATTTTATGACCGCCACGGCGAATACGCGTTGGCCCTTCACCGAACACTGTCCAAGGGCGAGTACCGTAAATACCTTCACCATTCACGGCTAACCAATCACCCATGTTGATCATTAATTCCTGCATTTCTACTGGGATCGAACCATCTGGATTTGGTGGCACGTTAAGTAACATTAAACCGTTTTTAGATACGATATCGATGATAATGTCGACGATTTCATTTGGTTCAACAAACTTAGCATTTTCATAGTAATACCAAGCACCAGGTGATGTGTCAGTCATCCAGAACTCATCTTTTTGCTTATTCGGGCGGCCACGCTCGTAATCTAATACGCCAACCGATGACGGGAATGAGGTATTTTTATAGTTGATAACCACATCTTTGCCCCATTTCTTGGCTTGATTATAATAGTAAGCGACGAATTTCTTACGGTATTCTTCGTCTAACTCCTCAACCCACCAGTCAAACCAAATAACATCCGGCTGATACTTATCGATAACTTCTTTTAAAATGGCAAACCAGTTATCGTGAAAACGTTTAGTTGGTTTAAAGTCTGTTAATTCATGCTGATCCGTGTATAGATCTGAAGTCTCTTGCGTTGCATCAAATTTATATGCATTTGCGTAGTAAACCCACGTGAACGCATGGTGGAATGACGTAATAAACTTCATATCTCGTGCTTCAATTTCGCGCTTTAACTCTCCCGTGACATCAATACCAGTAAAGTCTTTTACGTTCCAACGTGTCACTTCGCTGTCCCACATCGCAAAGTTATCATGATGAATAGCGACAGGACCGGCAAACTTAGCGCCTGAACGTTTAAAGAGCTCTGCCCATTCAGCGGCATCAAACTTGTTTGGATTAAATTTTTTGATGATGTCTTTGTAACCAAATTGCGATGGATGGCCATGGTTTTTTACATGTTGTTCAAACACATAGTGAGTTTTCGGCTGACCGTTTTTATCTAAAATGGGTTCACCGGTTTTCCAGTCGTAGCTTTGATCCATATACATGTTTAAGCCATACCAGCCCGCTGGCCATTTTAAGCCAATATTAGCAGTAGCCGTTGGCCCCCAGTGAGTATAAAGGCCTAATTTGGCGTCTTGAAACCATTCTGGGATATGGTTAACTTCAGCTAATGAATCCCAATCTTCCTTATAAAAGTCCCCTTTTTGCTCAGTTGTTGTAACATCAGCCGCTTGTTTTGTAGCAACGCCTGTTGTGGCGTTAGACGCTTTGTCAGCATTACAAGCAGTTAAGCCGATAACCAAAGCAAGTGTTGTTAAGCTTGTGCTCACGCTTTTTAAACTAGGTTGTTTATTTAGTACTTTCATCGTTATCTCTAAATTTTTTCTATTAATATTTTTATTAAACCCTGTTGGGCGCACTAGGCTCGGTTTTATACCGACTAACACTGCGTATCTATCCAAGCCTACATTCGCAGAAATAAATCCTGCCCTACATGCATACCTTGTAGGGTCGGTTTTATACCAACTAACACAGCGCATCTATCCGAGCCCACATTCGCAGGGATAAACCCTGCCCTTTTATTAAACCCTTGTAGGGTCGGTTTTATACCGACTGACACAGCGCATCTATCTAAGCCAACATTCGCAGGGATAAACCCTGCCCTTTTATTAAACCCTTGTAGGGTCGGTTTTATACCGACTAAAACAGCGCATCTATCCGAGTCCGCATTCGCAGGGATAAACCCTGCCCTACATGAATACCTTATAGGGTCGGTTTCATACCAACTAACACAGCGCATCTATCCGAGCCCACATTCGCAGGGATAAACCCTGCCCTTTTATTAAACCCTTGTAGGGTCGGTTTTATACCGACTGACACAGCGCATCTATCTAAGCCAACATTCGCAGGGATAACCCCTGCCTACAAAAAGAATGCGTAACAAATCACCATGACGACAACCAAGGCTAAGGACATAATGCGTGGGTCAGTTACACCTGATATTGGTTTTTCGGTTAGCACCATCATTGGACTCTTCCAACAGTAACGGGCAACAATTTCGCGATCAGGCTCTGGGGTTAAATAGCTAACCACAACTAAAATCGCACTGCTGATAACGAATAACCACCAAGCTTGGAGCATAAATGGAATACCCATATGGTCAGTAAAGAAACGGATCGCATCGCCATTGGCGTCATAGCCCATAAATAGTCCAGATACCGCAGGGAAGTCTAAACAGAAAACTAAAATACCGCAGGCAAAGCCACCAATCAGAGTCCAAAGGGCAGCTGTTGCTGTACCGCGCGCCCAGAAAATACCCCAAATAAATACCGCACTAATAGGTGGTGCTAATACGGCAATCATTTGATTGATTCCTTCAAAAATACCACCAAATTTTTCGCCTTGTGTTGACCACGAGATGGCAAGCAGAAGAACGATTGCAACCGTAACCCGACCATAGAAAACTAGCTTTTTATCTTCAGTATCAGGGCGCACACGTTTAATAATGTCGATACTCACCAATGTCGCGGTTGAGTTTAAGCCGCCAGCCACGGTACTCATTAACGCCGCTAAAAGCCCAGCAACCACAATACCCTGTAGGCCAATCGGTAATAATTCTTGGATCATGATGACCAAGGTTGCGTCTTTGTTATCAGCAATTTGTTCTTTAAATAACACGTAAGCAATAACACCCGGCAGTACCATAAATAGCACAGGCAAAATTTTAATAAAGCCAGCAAAAATAGGACCTAACTGGGCGTCTCTCTCGGTTTCGGCACCTAATACACGCTGCACAATGGTTTGGTCGCTACACCAGTACCAAATACCTAAAATGGGATAGCCCAACGCCATGGCATACCAGCTATATTCTCCTTCGGTACGCACCATACTTAGCTGATCTGGTTTAACCGCTTCTTTTAGCTCACTTAACGAGGTAATACCGCTGTCGCCTAATGCCATAAAAGCAAAGATCGCAACCGCACCAGAGCCAAATAACAAGGTCACTGTTTGCACAGCCTCAGTTACCACCACCGCTTTTAAACCACCTAACGCTGTGTATATAAGAGTCAGAGCAGAAATGATAAGAATTGACCAGATGATGTCGATATCAACAAAGCTTTGAAAAACAACGGCACCAGCATAAAGAGTAACGCCAATATGGATAAATAAGGCACCAATGACTCCCATAATAGCCAACACCGTTCGCGCACCCGGACCATATCGCCCTTCCACATATTCAGGTAATGTCGAAATTTTGCTACGGAAATAAAATGGCGCAAATACCAAACCAAGTAGAATAAGTAAGAAGGGCGCTAACCATTCAAAGTTACCGACAACCATACCTTGGTCGTAACCCGATGCAGCTAGGCCAATTAAATGTACTGTTGATATATTGGTTGCGAATAACGCCAAACCTATCATAGGCCAACGTAGTGAACGACCAGCTAAAAAGTAACTGCTACTGGAAGAAGCCGAACCTCGCCCAGAATAACAACCTAATGCCGTAATACCCACGAGGTAAACAATGATTATCGTTATATCAAGCCAATGTATATTCATACTCTCACCTGTTAAAAACCAATTGCTGCACCACCGTCAACCGGTATGCATTGGCCTGTTATAAATTTTGCGGCTGGCGAACATAAGTATGCTGCCATCTGAGCAATATCTTCTGGATCACCCATTTTTTGCATTGGCGTACGGGTAAGCACTTTTTCTTTTCGCGCCGGATCATTCGAGAAAGCTTTGTCTGTCATTGGCGTGTGGATCCAACCAGGCGCTATCGCATTCACCCGTATACCTTGAGATGACCACTCTGCCGCTAAACCACGAGTTAAACCTAAAACCGCTGACTTAGCAGTGGTATAAGCGATGACATTAGGTACACCCATATACGAAGCCATCGACGCTAAAAAGATAATGCTACCTTTTTGATTCTCGAGCATGTTAGGCGCTACCAGCTGTGATAAGGCAAATGCGGCTTTAACATGCGTATCTAAAACGGCATCAAAATCTTCAGCACTGACATCAAGCGCGGGCTGTTTAATATTTTGCCCTGCGTTGTTAACTAAAATCGAAATAGATTGGCCAAACTGTTCTGTCGTGTGAGTGACCATGGCAGTTCTATGTTCTGCACGGGTGACGTCACCGGCGTAAAACGTTACGTTTTCACCAGTCTTACCCAGCTCACTAATTGCCGATTCAAGCATGTTAGCGCGGCGGCCAGTAATACAGACTTTACAGCCGGCTTCGATTAGAGCTTTAGCAATCGCGAAACCGATACCACTACCACCGCCAGTTACAAGGGCGACTTCACCCGTTAATGAATGTTTGTCTGAAATATTAATCATTTTTCTAGTCTTACATTTGTAGGTTGGGCTGAAGAATGAAGCCCAACAAACCTAGGTAATGTTGGGCTTCGCAAGCTCAGCACCAACCTACGCTGATTCAAACCAATTAGCCTGAGCGAGAAGACTATACCCGTCTATAACCAAGCTCCGCACCACCCGATACATGCAAAATGTGGCCTGTCACAAAACGCGCATCGTTGGACAATAAATAAACTGCTGAAGAGGCGATCACATCACCTTCAGGGCAATAACCCAAAGCATGAATATCATTTAAATAGTCTTCCATGGCTTGCGGCTCTGCTTGTTCACTAACCCACTCTCTTAACATGGGTGTCCATACACCCGCTGGGCATATAGCATTAACGCGAACACCTATTTCGGCGTAATCCAAAGCCATGGATTTAGTCAAGGCGTTCATGCCGCCTTTGGTTGCTGTATAAGCGGCATGATTAGCTTGACCTAAAACCCCTGCCATGCTCGACGTATTAAGAATGCAGCCCTTAGTTGCTTTTAACGCCTCTAAGCCATGGCGGGTGGTTAAAAACACACTTTTAATATTGGTATTAAATACCTTATCCCACTCATCCATTGTCGTTTCATGAATGGGTTTAGTTGGCGCACCTACACCGGCATTATTATGAATAACATCTAAACGTCCGAACGCTTCTAAAACAAAAGTAATAGCCGCTTTAACTTCACTGTCATTTGACACATCACAACGAATACCATAGTGCGTTCCCGCTAGCTGGTTGGCTTTTTGCTGGGCGTACTGGGCGTCTAAGCCGCAAATGACAAGCTTTGCCCCTTCATTGGCATAAGCTTTGGCGCATTCCCAACCAATACCATCAGCGCCACCGGTTAAGAAAATAACCTTATCCTTTAACCTCATTTTTTACCCTCTAGCCCTGATGTCGTTATTGGTGTCGTTATTTGTGTCATTTGCGACCAGTTACCTTCACCATGCAGGTTAATTAGGCACTGTTCCGTGTGTTGCCACCATCTTTGAGTTGTTGGGTCTTTGGCCATTTTGGCGTTATCTTTTTTGATATTTTCGCCGATGTATTCTGTGTAAGTGAACAAATAGAGCTCGCCTTCTAGTTCAATCAAAAACGTTGTCCAGTTACGGTAATTTGAGTTAACCATGCCATCGACAACACCAGGCCAGTTCGCTTGATGTAGTTGGCGATATTGCAATTCCAATTCAGGTTTAAGGCCGCTCATTAAGCCCATTTTTTGTACATTGGGTTGGGTGTGCGGAAACACTTCTGTACTGGCAATTAAATTCATCCATTCCATGCGCAACCAAACTTGCCCTTTGGCAGCGCGTTTATGTGGTGTTAAATATTTAGTTAAATTGGCCAACTCAGGGCTAGCATTTGCCAATAACGCCTCCTTTCCTTGGATTGACTTGTCTAAACTTTCGAAATAGGCAAAAACCACAGCTCGATTATTCACTTCGCGCACATACATGGATAAATTAAATATGCCTTGCTGGCTTAACTTGGCATCGTGTTGGCTAACCTTGCTTACCAAGCTTTGCAGTTTTTGCGTTTGGCTGGGCTTAACAAATGCAATCAAACCTATGCGCTGGCGATCTTCAAAGCGCATACGGTTTTCATAAGGCGAAAAAGCCAACGCTTGTGCGCCAAGCAAAACTAAAAAGGTGAGTATCAGCAGTTTTTTCATCATGCTAGTCTTATCTAAAATTAAATTTTATTTATGGTTGCTAACGCTTCGGCGGTTGGTTCCATACCTGCACCCGCCGCTTGCGAAGCGACATAGTAACCGTCTTTCACTTGGGCTGGGTGTTTCATCCAATTGCTTAACCAAGGAATATATTCCAATAAATTACACGCAGGATGTGCCATACATAAGTGTTGATGCACTTGTCCCATATCGCCAACGTGTGGCACAACAGGTAAGTTATTAGCATGGGCCAGCTCAGCTACAGTCCACCACTCGGTAATACCCGCCAAGCGCACAATATCGGGTTGCACATAGTCCACCGCACCCGCTTGAACAAAGTCGCGGAATTGCTGCGTTAAGTATAGTTGCTCGCCAAGCGCGATTGGCGTTGACATGGCATTGGCTAAACGTTGATGACCTTTAACATCGTCAAAGCCCATTGGTTCCTCGATCCAGCTAATATCGAATTGGGCAAGCTGGTTACCTAAACGAATAGCATCGGGCAACGACCAACGGCCATTAGCATCTGTCATAATACGGACTTCATCACCTAATGCATGCCGAACCGCTTCGATGCGACGCAAATCTTCAGTGCCGGAATCACCACCAACCTTAATTTTAACCGCGCGGTAACCTTGCTCTTCCACCATACGTTTGCAGTCTGAAACTAAATCTTGTTTCGACCAATTTAACCAACCACCATCAGTGTTATAGGCTTCAAGTTTCTCTTTGCCTGATGCGCCTAATAGATGCCAAAGCGGCATATCTAACGCTTTACATTTTAAATCCCATAGCGCAATGTCAATCGCCCCTAAAGCTAGATGAGTAATGCCTGAGCGGCCAACCCAATAGATCTCGCTCGACTTATACATTTTGTGCCATAAAGCGCGAGTGGCTAATGCATCTTCACCGATTAACAAAGGGCCAAAACTATCTGTAATACATTCAACGATTAGCTTGTCAGTAGGCAAGTGTGCGTGTGTGCCTGAAAAGCCATAACCAACATGACCAGTATCAGTATGAATGGCCACACCCGGTGCTCCCCAATGGGTAATGGAATGAGTACTGTCTTTAATGCCACCGCGCGTAACCGGTGCATGTAAAATAATGGGTTCTAATTTAGTAATTCTCATGGTTTACCCTAATGTTTAAATTCTTTTCTCTTTCGTAGGTCAAGGTTCGACTTAATCCCCAATCATAATCAAACACATTCACCCTGAGCGAAGTCGAAGGGTCGTGTCTATCTAACATACTGAAACCCTTCGACTGCTCCGCGCTCAGGGTGAAAGTACAGTGCTGTATGGAACCAACCCTCAGTTCTCAAACTAATACTCAATTAATGCTTTGATTAACCCTGGCTGGCCAATTAACTCTAGTAGTTGAGTATCTAGCTGATCAAACTGCAAGGTTTGGCTGATCATAGGTGTGGGATCAATAGCCCCAGATGAAATCGCGTCGATAACCTGTTTAAAATCGTCTGAAATAGCGGCGCGACTTGCCGCCAAGGTAATGCCTTTATTAACAAAATTTTCAACGTCGATTTTGACTTGCCCTAAATGCAAACCAACAAAAACGACATGCCCACCCACTTCCACTAAATCAAAACAAGCATTCATTGAATGTTCGTTACCCGTTGCATCGATAATACGCTCTGGCAATTGGCCAAAATGCTGATAAATATCGTCTTGTAATGTCGCGCCCACTTTGTAGGCTTTACCTAATTGCAGTGTGTGTTCGGCAAACTGTAAGCGATTGTCATCAACATCAACCACAAGCAAATTAGCGCCCGCGGCTTTAGCAAATAATGCGGCCGCTAAACCAATAGTGCCCATGCCTAAAATCACCACAGGATCACCCTCGCTAATTTCAGCGCGTGACACGGCATGCGCACCAATAGCTAAAGGTTCGACTAGCGCGGCTTGCTCAGGAGTTAATTGATTAGCTTTATGTAAATATTGCGTCGGCACAGTCATAAATGGCGTATGACCACCATCAAAGTGAATGCCTAATACTTGCAGGTTAGAGCAGCAATTTGTTTTGCCAGTGCGACAAGCAAAACATTCGCCACAGAAATAATAAGGTTCGACGACACAACGGTCGCCCGCTGTGAGTTCACTGCCTTCAGCTGGGCTGACCACTTCAACACACAGCTCATGACCTAAACGGCGAGGATAAGAAAAGAAAGGTTGCTTGCCAGACATAGCATGAATGTCGGAGCCACACACACCACAACTTAAAACTTTAACTAAGGTTTCCCCAGCTAAAGCTTGCGGCATAGCAACCTCTTGAAAACTAAATTTACCCGGCTCAATAAGGTTTAAACTTTTCATTATTAGCGCAACTTATCTATTTCAAATTTAAATAGAGCTCTTCAACAATTGCGGCTAATGTTAACAGGAGGTAAAACTTACATCTTGCACTATTGAATTTATGGTAAATATTATAAAAAATAGCCAAAATTGAGCTGCAGGCCAATAAAATAGGGAGTTAAAGTCACTAGCTCAGCTAGTAAATTGCAACAAAAAAGTTCTATAAACCCAGTTTTCAATCACAAAAATGACATTAATTTAAATAACCTCGACTTACTCTCGACTTATTAGTGGTAATAAATACAATTAAAAAAAATCAAACGATTAACAAATAAATTCCTAGCATAGAGTCACAGCGCTAGGGTTATAGAGGCTGAACTCAAGTTTCAAACAAATCCTACGTACTTACAATCCATGTAACGCGCAACGCGATAAAATACACCTTTTTTGTTCATAAATTTAAAGATGCACTTTCATATTTTAAAGGAAATTTATTATTGTTTAAGGCAAACTATACTATCGGTATCGCATTCTTATATCCCAACAGAGCATGTATTTAGAGCTTAACAACATCACCTTTCAGTATTTTTTAATGCCGATCATCTCGTCGCAATTACTGTTAATGGTGTTGTTATACTTTGTGGTGATTTATCGTGGGGTGCTCAAAGGCCGTAATTTATTCAGTTGTTTTTTAGTCGTTTTTATTACCTTTTTACTTTGTCGCTCGGTGCAAGAGTTTGCTCAAGACACTACCAAGCTATTCTTATTGTATTTCCGAATAAGTTTGCTGTTTTCGATAGGTTTTCCCACATTAATAGCCGCACTTTTCCTGCAAAGCAAGATACAAGTAGATCGGCTGACTTGGGTAATTCTGTTCGGTGCCGGTTCGTTTATTTCTTTGTTTTATTCAATGTCACACGATGTTGCCCACCATGGTGTTTATTTTTCAAAACAAATAGCTAATTTTTTACCTTTTGAACTAAGTACCCATACCCACCGCTATACCTCGACAGTGGGTATTTGCGTGATGTTGCTATTACCTTGTTTGTACCTGCTATACAAACAACTGATGGATGAGAGAAATAAGATCACACTGGCGTTTTTAACAGGCGCTTTGTGCTTTGGCTTTTTCTTTTTAATGAGCATGTTCCTATTTCGCTTTTACTGGATCTACGGTATCGGCGCTGCATTACTGGCGGCATGTTGGAGTTATGCGGTCTATCTCGACATTACAGAGATGAAAGGTAAAACCTTTCTGCTAACCGAAGAGTTAAACCTGCTACTGCGTTCCGGCAATAAAAATATTCAACCTGAATTACGCCAGATGTTAGAAAACATCGAACTGCAATCTCAAGGCGATTTGGATCACTACAAACTTAAAGTTAGAGAAATACTTAGCCTATTAACAGATAGCACGATCGACGCGGGTGGTGATAAAAAAGCCTTGCTAGATCGTAACGAGCAAAAGATTAATGCCATTAGCCAAAGTCAGGATATTGCCGCCGTTCGCCAGCTTGCTACTTGTGAAGTTATTGAGCTGTCCGCGACTATTTCAGATATCCCAACTAAACGCAGTGAACAAGTTGTCGAGCAAGTCACTCGCTATATTCATGAGCAATTTAGTGGGCAGTTTGATTTTAGCGAGCTATCAAAACAGCTGGGCATGAGTGAATCCTACATTCGCCGTATCTTTAAAAAACAAACCAATCAAACTATCAATCAGTACTTATCTGACTATCGTATTGAGCAAGCAAAAATTCTACTGCAGTCGCTATCAGTTACCGACACCGCCTTTTCCGTTGGTTTTAACGATGCCAATTACTTTAGTACCGTATTTAAAAAGCTAACTGGGCAAAGTCCGACCGAATATCAACAGTCTTTGGTTTCGACTTAGATAGAGCCATCTTATACTAGAGCCAGAAGAAAATGGGCTGAAGAGCGCTTTCACACTGAGCGCGAAGCAGTCGAAGTGTCGGTAAGTTAAAAAGTAAGAAGACTTCGACGAGCTCAGCCTGAAGTTGTTTATATAATCGAAATATTTGTATAAACATCACATAGTTAGTCATTTCTGCTTGCCGAGCTGAAAAATCGAATTGTTCATTTCTTTTTTAAAAATCCCTAACACCAACAAACCACCAAATATTTTTTATATAAATCTACCATTTATATAAAAACCACAAACCGAAACAACTAGACGACATATCAATGTTATTTGTTAACAACAAATTAACTTAAGATACCTAATAATCCGCCAGTCTTAATTTAGAATGTTAAAGGTTTAACAATGAAACATGCCATCCAAATGTTGGTAAGTAGCTGTCTCGCATGCTTACTTACAACGGTAAATGCGTTTGCTGGGCAAGCAGATCAACAAAAAGTGCCAGATAGCCTAATGCTGTTCGATTTTGAAAAAGGCTTTGAGTTGGGCTCAGCCATCACTAACGATGCCAAAGTTAGCTTGGTCAACAAGCACGGTTCGCAACAGCTATTGTTGGAAACAGGTATGAAATCGGGCGCACCGGGTGTCACGATTAAAAGACCAAAAGGCAGTTGGGACTTAAACGCCTACTACCATGTAAAAATGGATATCACTAACGCTGGTGAGCACCCTGCTCGCATCATCTTTAAAGTTGGCGATCCTGCAGATGGTATGGAAGCATGGCAAATGGAGATCCGCTTTGATTTAGCGCCGGGTCAAACCAAAACCGTAGCCGACGATATTATTACCTCACCTTGGCGTTTCTCAAAGCCGCTTGAGTTAGTCGCCATGCGCGCCGCACCCGGCCAAGCAAAATCAGATTTAAGTGCGATTAATCAGGTTAAAGTCACCATTAACTATCCTGACAACAATCATAAACTATTAATTGATAATATCCGCGCTACTAACCCTGTACGCTGGGTAGACCCAGAAGGTTTCTTGCCGTTTGTGGATCGTTTTGGTCAATACAAGCACGCACATTGGCCGGGTAAAACCTTATCGGTTGATGATTTACGCCAACAAGCGATTGATGAAGATCGTGAATTAGCCGCGCAGCCTGGACCAAAACACTTTAATAAATACGGCGGCTGGCAAAACGGCCCACAGCTTAAAGCGACAGGGTATTTTAGAACTGAGAAATACAATGATGTTTGGTGGTTAGTCGATCCGCTAGGACGCTTGTTCTGGTCACATGGTGTTGGTGTAGTATTCCCCGGTACCGCGATCACTGGCACAACCGACCGCGAAAGCTACTTTGAATGGTTACCCGAAAAAGACTCTGCCTTTGGTGCTTTTTATGGCAAAGCTGGTCGCGCTTCACATGGTTACTATAAAACCTTAGCTGAACGCGAAACCTATAACTTTACCGCTTCTAACCTTTATCAAAAGTTTGGTGACAACTGGAAACAAGAATTTGACCGCGTCACCCATGCGCGCATTCGCAGTTGGGGCATGAACACCTTAGGTGTCGCGTCTAACCGAGAGCTAAGCAAACAGGGTAAAACACCTTACACAGAAACGGTTTGGGTT
This sequence comes from Saccharobesus litoralis, assembly GCF_003063625.1. Lineage (NCBI taxonomy): Bacteria > Pseudomonadati > Pseudomonadota > Gammaproteobacteria > Alteromonadales > Alteromonadaceae > Saccharobesus > Saccharobesus litoralis. The sequence goes on from NZ_CP026604.1 coordinate 991,217, forward strand.
TGGGGCACCAAAAAAATCGAAGCCTCTAAAGGTTATTGGGGACAATTCCACGATGTGTTCGATCCTAGCTTTCGTCGCCAATTAAAGCGAGCTTTAGCAAACCGCGATCACGCAATCGATGATCCTTGGGTATTAGGTTTCTTTGTCGAGAACGAATTGTCATGGGGTGCTGAAGGTTCTTTAGCGATTGCAACGTTAGAAAGCCCAGCCAGTCAGCCAGCTAAAAAAGAGTTTGTGAAAGATTTAAAAGCCAAATACAAAACCATTAGCAAATTAAACAAAGTATGGGGTACTAAGCACAGCTCTTGGAACGCATTATTGCAATCGACAACCCCACCCAATAGAGCAAAAGCTTGGCAAGACATTAGCCGTTTTTACAAAAAGATAGTCGAAACCTACTTCGCTACTGTGCGTGATGAGTTAAAAGCCGTCGCTCCAAATGGCTTATATTTAGGCTGCCGCCTTGCTTGGGCAAATAGCGATACCGTAATTCGCACCGCCGCTAAATATACCGATGTTATCAGCATGAACAAGTACCAATACCATGTGACCAATGTGGGTTTACCTAAAGGTGTAGATAAGCCGATTATTATTGGCGAATTCCACTTTGGATCGCTTGATCGCGGCGCATTACACCTAGGTGTAGTTGAAGCAACTAGCCAATCGCATCGAGCGGAGTTGTATACGGATTACGTTGAGAGTGCGCTATTAAATCCCTATATCGTTGGTACTCATTGGTTCCAATACGGCGAGCAGCCCCCTACTGGCCGAGGCGATGGTGAAAACTACAATGTGGGTATTGTCGACTTAGCCGATAAACCTTTCCCGGAGCTGGTTAAAAGCATTCGAGAAATCGGTTATCGCATGTATAACTTCCGCAGCTCAGCAGCCGAAAATAACCAGATAGTTCAACCGAAAATGCCAGTGAAAAAAGATACTGTGCAAGTGGATGAAGACGCGCATACGCGCTCTAATTAGAAGGGATTTAGGAGCAATGGATTGCTCCTAAGCGCCGCGGGTCGCGACATTTAAATGGTGGGAGTCGTTCGTCTCCGGCCACCCTACTTGCTATATTACTTTTCAGTTTGCACTAAACTAAACCAGTTGCCGGAATTATCTAAGCCCATAGCTTCAACGCCATATAGCTGTTCTGTCGGTGGTTGGATAAACTCAACGCCTTTAGCCACAAGCTCTTCGTACGTTTTTTGACAATCTTTAGTTTTGAAAACGCCCGCACCAAACGCGCCTTCCTTTATCAGACTTCGTATTTTTTCAGCTGAGTCTTTGGTAAACATAGGTCCTTCTTTTGGCTCTGCTAAAACCAGCTGAAGTTGTGATTGAGATTTCGGATACACAGTTAGCCATCGGAAACCACCTTCCACTTTCATATCATCACCGACTTCAAAACCGAGTTTGTTCTTATAAAAATCAAGTGCTTCGTCTTGATTAAGTACGTATATTGTTGAATGCGCTATGGACGTGATCATTTAAATATTCCCTGTTGTTAAGTCATCGTTATCTTATAGCAATAATCAAAGTGATATTTCTCCAATATTGCTCACTTTGGCAATTTACCCCCAAAATAGGTACTTCTGATAATACTCGATGTTCATTATTTTCGAAGCCATGGAATGTATGTTACTTAAACAGCTAGAATTCATCTTCTAGACGTTCCAAAACAGAAAATACTTTCTTAAACAAAAAACTATGGCTGGCAAACCCAATTCGAATGATGACACCAAACGACCCTACATGCCCTTATATGTTGATGATTTCCAATGTTTATTTAAAGGGATATAAAGAGTAAACTCCATTGAAAAATGATTAAACGCTGCGTTTGCTGCAGCAAAATAATGTTTAAATGGAGCTTAACTTGAAAAATACCATGATTTGCTCACTTCTACTCTCTCTAGCTAGCTGCGGAGGCTCTGGTGGCAAAGATACATCTAACGATTACTCGGAACAATATAAGAACCTAGTAGGAAAATGGACTTCGAATTGTTTTCTTACACCTGAACAGCAATTTAAAGATCCTACAGAGCCCAAAGTGGTTGATATCGATTTGTACGTTAGAGAAACATTGGAATATACGGATACAACCTTCAAAGCAACAAGGCTATTTTATTCAGATCCTAGCTGCACTAATTCCGTTAATTATGTTTTGGATCCTGATTCGGGGCAGACTGGTGTCTATGATTTTAAAAACAGCTTTGAAAGTTCAGATGGATTAACGTCGAATTCATACAAAATGGAGTATTCGTTTGACTACAGCATAACTGGAGCCATTAAGTTGAATAGCAAAGGACAACCTGTACCGCGTTTATTTGAAAAATCATATTATTTTGACGTAGAGAAAATGTACCCGGTTTTACGTTCGCAAGAAAATTTATATGTTAATTTTCAAATTGAATATACTTTGCAGTAACAAAGTCTTTGTGAGGTAGCAAACCTCACTATTGTGTTGAAAACGTCTAAAAACCAAAAGCTAATCTGGTGTCCGAGCAGGCACCAGATAGAAATGCAAAAATGATATTGCTCACTTAGGCAATTTACCCAAAAAACGGTAGGCGAAACAGGCTGGGATCACTTGTGCGGGAAAACGGAACGGCTCAGCTGACATAGCCCAAAGTTTACGACGATATAAAGTCGGCACCATACCCACTTGTTTTAGAAACAATGAAGAAAAACTACCTAGGCTTGTGTAACCGACTTTTTCGCATACTTCTGAAACACTAAAATTTTCGGTTATCAGCATTTTCTTAGCTTCTGCAACTCTTAGCCGAATCAAGAATTCGTTAGGTGTTTCACCATAGGTATCTTTGAAAACACGTAAGAAATGATACTGCGACATATATGAATTCTTAGCGATGCCGGATAACTTGAGCGATGCTTGAAAATTATCCGCAATATAATCTCTACTAGCGTTTAGTCTTTCGAACTTATAGTTGGTAGCCATAAAAATCACTCATTAAGTCGAATAAAAAGCAATAGGGTCTTTATATTTGCATTAACCTCCTTTTACAATAAATAAAAGCCTAAATTCAAGATTCAACAGTTGGCTCTTTTACTTTAGACAGGATTTAAGCCATTGATTTTTATATAAAATTAATATGAAAGACCTAACCCTAGAGTTCTATTTCAATGTTCTACGGAATAATTATTCGCATGTACTATTTTGATAATCAGCAACACAACGTGCCTCATATTCATGTGCATTACCAAGATCACGCTGCAATTATAGAAATACCTGAAGGCAATATTTTGCAAGGCAAATTACCGACTTCTAAACAAAAATTAGTTGATGCTTGGATTGAGATTCATAAAGATGAATTGATGGCTGATTGGGAACTTGCCATTAATGGTGAATCTGTATTTAAAATTGATCCTTTAAAATAGGCTACCACCAAGCAAACAAATGGTTGATGAATTTATTAATGACCAAAGTGCCAATGCCTATGAAAACTTGGTAGAGCGTTTACTTAGTTCGAAACATTATGGCGAGCGCATGGCCATGGACTGGTTAGATGTGGTGCGTTATGCCGATACTTGGGGTTATCACAGCGACAACGAACGCGAAGTTTGGCCATATCGTGACTACGTTATTCAAGCGTTTAACGACAATATGCCCTTCTCTACTTTCACTAAAGAACAACTAGCGGGTGACTTGATGCCAGAAACGGGTTATCGCGGTTTAACGGCGTCAACCTACAATATGCTAATCAACATAACCCAAGAAGGCGGCGCGCAAGACAAAGAGTTTTTAGTTAAATCCTTGGTTGATAGAGTCACTAACGTTGGCACGACTTGGCTAGGTAGCACGACAGGTTGTGCGGTTTGTCATGATCATAAGTTCGATCCCTATTCCGCCAAAGATATATACAGCTTAGGCGCGTTTTTCGCCGATATCGACGAAAAAGGTTACTGGGGTAGCTCGCGTATTGGCAGCAATATTTTTAATAAATTCCCTGTCGCGATAGTCGGAAACCAGCAAGAACGCGATATGTTTAGCACACTGTTAGCTCAGCATGAGCAAGACAAAAAGCAACGCTCGATTAAACCTTTTGGTCATTGGCAACAAGCGAAAAAAACCGAAGAAGGCAAGCTAACACCTTCTTTACAGGCGTTTGATACCTTAGCCGGTATCACCATAGCTAAACCTTTAACTGGCTTTGAGCAATGGCTAACTAAGTTACGTAAATTTGCCAATTCATCAGCCAACACTACAAATATCAGTAACGAGAAAGACAACGACAAAAGCCTATGGCAACCAGTACATATAGACTCATTACAAACCGCCAATGCCAGCGCCAACTTAGAAGATAACAGCATTGTAAGAAGTGACTGGATTAAACCAACTCAGCCAGAACAATATGTTATTCAGAGTAACGGCAAATTCCCTAATCAAATCTCGGCACTACAATTTGATTTTTTAAGCGAAGAGCAAGATCCAACGAAAAACTGGGCAGCTAAAAATGTGCCATTTGCCATTAAGCAATTAACTGTCAGTGTCACTCGACCAAACGGTAAAAGTGAACAAAGCCAAGTCGAGTATCAAGTGCAAACCGACCAGCTTAAATCCTTGGACTTAGGTTACTACATGATCCCTCGTGCTGGGTTAGAAGTTAATTATCGCCATGAATATAACCTTGCCAGCCGTAAAAACTTGCTTGGCAAAGACATGGTACTGTTTTTAGAAAAACCGCTTAATTGGCAAGCCGGTGATAAAGTTGAAATCAAGCTCGATCTGACTTGGCAATATGGTGTCGAAAATATTGGCGCTGCCATTTTACCTTCAACCAAAATCAAAGCGACCCATGCCCAATATTTAGGGCCGCTACCGGATGAAATTTTAGCCTTAGCCAACCAAGCTAAACATACAGAGCTAGAAACCGAATACCTCACCAAGTACTACAACCTATACAGCCAACCCGCTGTCGCGCTAGAGCGAAAAGTAGTCAGTGGCGATGTTGAGCTCGTTAAATTAGGTAAGCAATTACCACGCACTTGGATCACTAAAACGCGCAAAGAACCGCGCCAAACCAGAGTATTACCACGTGGTGACTGGATGGATGAAACTGGTGAAATAGTCACACCAGCTATTCCAGAGTTTTTAGGTAAACTCGATATTAATGATCGCCGCGCTAACCGTCTCGATTTAGCTAACTGGCTGGTATCAGCCGACAACCCATTAACGGCTAGAGTGACAGTCAATCGCTTATGGAAAAAGTTTTACGGTATTGGGTTATCGAAAGTGTTGGACGATGTTGGCTCGCAAGGTGAATGGCCAACTCACCCAGAATTACTTGACTGGCTAGCGGTTGAATTTATCGAATCCGGTTGGGATATCAAACATATGGTGCGCTTGATGGTGACATCAGCCACCTATCGTCAGTCGTCCATTGTCGATTCTAAAACCCGCCAAAAAGATACGCAAAACCGTTATTTTGCGCGCCAAGCACAAGTGCGTTTACCAGCCGAAATACTACGTGACAATGCTTTAGCGATAGCAGGTTTGCTGGATAATCAGATCGGTGGCAGCAGTGTGCGCCCCTATCAACCAGCGGGCTATTTATCGGATTTAGAATTCCCTAAACGCTATTGGCGTACCGAGCAAGACAACCAGCAATATCGTCGTGGTCTTTATACCTTCTGGCAACGCACCCGCCTGCACCCTATGTTGCAAACATTCGATGCACCTGCGCGTAGTGAGGGCCATGCCGACAGAGTGGTATCTAATACGCCACTGCAAGCCTTAACCCTGTTAAATGATCCGAGTTTTGTCGAAGCAGCACGTGTATTTGCCAGCCATATAATGCAACAACCGGGTACAACCGAAAGCAAAATAGATTGGGCATTACAAACTGCCTTAGCTCGCACTAGCCAATCGCAGCAGGAACGCAATACCTTGGTTGAAGCCTACCAAACTAACCTTGATTACTTTACGCAAACACCGCATGAAGCCAGCGCGTTACTTGACCAAGGTAATCAAGCCAATCCACAAAATCTTGAGCAAAACCAGTTAGCCGCATGGACATCCGTCGCACGCATTATCTTAAATTTACATGAAACGGTTACCCGCCTTTAGGAGAAAATCATGACGATTTCACGCAGACATTTTTTAAAACTTTCTGCTGCCAGTGCGGCAACGGGCTTGGGTATGGCGAATGTTTTTCCGGCACTCGCCGCGGGAGACGCTAGCAAAATAGGTAATGGCCAGCTTGGCAACAACAATGGAAAATGGACTGGCATACTCAATCAATACCATACGACGCCACGTGCTAAACGGGTAATTTGGTTATACATGGCAGGCGGGCCATCGCATGTTGATCTATTCGATTACAAACCGGACTTAATCAAGTATCACGAAACCGATATGCCAGAATCGCTTACCAAAGGACAGCAGTTAGCTCAGTTGCAAGGTAAAGCGTTGAAGGTGCGAGCACCAACTTTCGAGTTTAAACGCTACGGCCAATCAGGGTTACATATGTCGACCCTATTGCCGCATATCGGCGAAAACCTCGCGGATAAAATGTGCTTAATCAACTCGATGAAAACTGACCAAATTAACCATGCCACAGCGCATAATTTTATGAATACCGGCCATGGGGTGGCAGGCCGACCCAGTGTTGGTTCTTGGGTAGATTATGCATTAGGGGCGGACGCTAATGATCTACCACCTTATGTGGTGATGGTCTCTAAAGAGCTAGCAGGTAGCCCACAACCTTTGGCGGCCAACCAGTGGCATTCCGGCTTTTTACCCAGTCGTTTTCAAGGTATTGAATTTCAATCGGGTGCAGTGCCGGTTCATTATTTACAAAACCCGGGCACAGCTCGTCCGCATCAAGGGCGATTGATTGACTACATTAAACGCATGAACAAAATGGCTGGAGATCGCCTGCAAGATCCAGAGCAAATCACCCGCAGCTTGCAATACGAAATGGCGTTTAAAATGCAGCAAAGTTTACCGCAACTCGCTAACCTAGAAACCGAACCCGATTACATTAAAGATATGTATGGTATAGGCCAAGGCAACGACAGCTTTGCGCGCAACTGCTTGTTAGCGCGTAAAATGGTTGAAGGCGGCTCGCGCTTTATTCAGCTTTATCACCGCGGCTGGGATCATCATGGCAATATTGACGGTCAACTGCCAAACGTGTGTAAAACTGTCGACCAAGCGTCAGCCGCACTAGTATTGGATTTAGAGCAACGCGGCTTATTAGAAGACACCTTAGTGATTTGGGGTGGCGAATTTGGCCACACGCCGATGTCGCAAGGTACTGGCCGCGACCATCATATTAATTGCTTCTCAATGTGGATGGCTGGTGCTGGCATTAAACCGGGCATGGTATACGGTAAATCAGACGATTTTGGTTATGGTATTGTCGAAAACCAAATGCATGTGCACGATTTACACGCGACCTTGCTGCATTTACTCGGTATTAACCATGAACAGCTAACCTACCGCAGCCAAGGACGCGACTTTAGATTAACTGATGTTCATGGTCATGTGGTTAATAAAATATTGGCTTAAAGACTAGTACATTTTCAATTTAATTTTGATTAGTGGAAAACATTAGTGATCACTTTCACACTGAGCGCGAAGCAGTCGAAGTGGCGGTAAATTAGAAAGTAATAAGACTTCGACACCAAAAGTAGGCGCCTTAAGCGAGCTCAGCCTAAAGTTGTTTATTTAATCTAAATATGGTTAAAAACATCACGAGTGATAGTAAATTATGCGAGTGATTCACCTGATCATTTTTTCTGGAAACACTACTATTGGCACAAGAAAAATCAGTCAGTATCCATAGTATTGAAACTAAGATAGTTAAGCGCAGTACCTAGACATTCTTAGTTTCCGACTTTGAAGCAAGGCGTTAAGTCGTGTGCTACGACTTAACATTAAACTTAAGCACCCTGCCCCATTTACTGTATTCAGTAATCAGTAAATTGCCTTTGGCATCAAACGCAATGCCATGCGGTGACGTAAATATGCCGTCTTGCCAGTCTTTTGGAGCGGTACGATCATGGCCAATTTGCTTAGCATTGTCATTAGTGCCTATGGTGTTAACTATCTTGCCATTAATATCGAGAATACTGACACGACCGCGGATCTCAGCAACTGCTAATTTATCTTTATAAAAAGCCACAGCACTCGGTTTACGTAGGTCGGTGGCATAATCACCAATCAAGGTGCCGTCTAATTGCATATGCACCAAACGATCGTTATTGCGATCAGTACATAACAAGCGTTTGGGTGTGTAGCGCGGATCAATAGCTATTTTGTGGCAATTGCTAAACTTCCAAGGTTTGCCTTTACCCGCGAAGGTGGTTAGATAATTGCCTTTGCCATCAAACTGGTGAATAAAATCACGGCCATAACCATCGACAATATACATCTCGCCGCTATCTGCTACGGCTATTCCCGACAAGCGTAACTTACGTTTATCTGTCCAGTTTTTATGTACCGTAATTTCATTATGGTAACGCTCAGGAATAGTTTTAAGTGCATCAATTTCTAGCACTTTATTACCTTGTAAATCCATTTTAAGGATTTTGTAGCTAAACATAGTGGGCGCGTAGATAAACTCTTTATCACCTTCTTGTTTAATCACTAATGCATGAATATCCCAAGGGGCTTTAGGTAGATTGCGCAAGTATTTACCTTGTGGTGAAAACACTTGAATACCACCTTGCTTACCCATCACGCTAACGTAAATATCTCCATTTTTAGATACGGCGATCTCACCATGTGACTGGCCAATATGTTTTTGACCTTCGGCGGGTTTTAACCAGCCTTTTTCATGGCTATAGCCATGATGCTTGTCATGTGCCGCAACATTAAACGCGGTAATAGGAGCCGTTAAAGTAGCGATTAGCAGTAGTGCTAAGCGACGGGTAATGAATTTCATAAATTGTTGCCTTTTTGTATTTTGTTGTAGGTGAGCATTTATGCTTACAGAACCAAACCTTATCTTTGTAGGCGAGCATTTATGCTTGCAGAGCCTGCAAACCTTACCTTTGTGGCGAGCATTTATGCTTGCAGAGCCTGCAAACTTTACCTTTGTAGGCGAGCATTTATGCTTGCAGAGCCTGCAAGCCTTACCTTTGTTGCGAGCATTTATGCTTGCAGAGCCTGCAAACCTTACCTTTGTAGGTGAGCATTTATACTTACAGAACTTGCAAACCTTACCTTTGTAGGCGAGCATTTATGCTTGCAGAGCCTGCAAACCTTACCTTTGTAGGCGAGCATTTATGCTTGCAGAGCCTGCAAGCCTTACCCAAAAGAGCAAGACTAAAGTCTCTCTACAAGTTGGTATTAAAGGTATTAATTTTTAAGTTAGATCGCTCAGTAAAAGCCGCTAAACCTTGCTTGCTGATTTGCGTATTGGATAAATCTAGCTGGGTTAGTTTTTTCATCTCAGCTAATTGCTTTAATTGCTGGTCGGTAACTGAGCTTTTCGCCAGTTTTAACCATTTAGTTTGCGCTTTAGCTTGCAATAAAGTAGCTATAGTTTGCTCATGAATATCTTGTTTAACCTTGGCGTAAATCAAGCTGACATAAGGTTTGCCTTGCTGAATACGGCTAACGTGAAAACCAGCTTGTTCAAGCTGAGCAACGACATCAGCCGGTAGTTCAGCGATCTGCTCTTGCTCCTTTTCTGCAAATTCACCAAGTTTTAACTCTTGAGCAATTAGGGTATTTATCTTGTCCTTGGGTTGTAATTCAGCCACGCTCACTTCGTTTTGTGCACCGTTTTCAATCCACCAAGCAATCAGTTGCACTTGTTTTTCCGTTAGAGGTGTTTTGCCCTCAGCAGGCATAAACTTTTTGTCATGGCTATCAAGCGTAATGCGTTTATACAGTTCACTTTCAGCACTGTTATTGGCGACGACAACGTGTGCCATGGTTGCTTCATAACTCGCAACACTAAGCTTACCTTTGGCTTTTTGATCGTTATGACAACCACTACAGCGTTGCATCAGTATTGGTTCAATCACATCAGGATAAATTTGCGCTTGCGCTACCGATGTCACTGGCTCACGCACTTTGAGCCCTGCCATTTTTTGCACAAAAACCGGGGCATGCTCAACAAGGTAGGTTTCACCATGCGTCATATTGGCACCATAATGGCCAGTCGAGAACAACAGAAATAGCTGCAGCACACTAAGCGCAACGATCTGTTTACCTTGTCCTTGTTGCTGCCCTGCTTTCTGTCCATCTTGCTGTCCTTCTTTCTGTTTTAGGGTTAAACGCCCTAAATAAAACCAACAGAAAAACGAACAAACAATCACACCAATTGCCCAGTTTCTGTGAGTCGCGATAGCGTCTTCACTATAGCCACCGCCAAGTGATAACAGATAACCTAAAAATGCCGCGCCTATGGCGCTAACCGCACCCCATAACCAAACCGTTTTGATTAAAACATTACGTGGCTGTTTTTTATAAACCCAGTAAATCTCGATAAAGGCCGCCATAAACAAAATGCCAATCGGCAAATGCAGTAGCAATACGTGAAAACGACCTAAAAATTGGATGATATCCATTGTGAAAAACCTCTTTGTAGGTCGAGATTTGCCTGCATGGATGCAGGTACTTAGGATTTGTCGGGAACAAAATCCTGTATCTCGACAATCTAACCAGTCGAAATAAATTTCGACCTACAGTAATTAAGCGCTCAGTGTGAAAAATCACGCCAATAAATCTTTAACCACGTGGCCATGAACATCCGTCAAGCGAAAGCGGCGGCCTTGATACTTGTAGGTTAAACCTGTGTGATCGATCCCCATTAAGTGCATAACGGTGGCTTGCAAATCATAAATATGCACGGCACCCGGCACATAGTGATGCTTGTCAGCGGCGATAGGCTGACCACTGTCATCAACAATGTTGTAGCCGTAATCGTCAGTTTTACCGTAGATCAAGCCAGACTTGGTGCCGCCGCCAGCCATAAACATGGTGAAACAGCGAGGGTGGTGATCACGACCATAGGTCTTGTCGGTAAGTTCACCTTGGCAGTAACTGGTGCGGCCGAATTCGCCGCCCCAAATCACTAGCGTGTCATCCAATAAACCACGTTGTTTTAAGTCCTTAATTAAGCCCGCTGTGGCTTGGTCGGTGTCTTTAGCTTGTACCGGCAGTTTTTCTGGGATCTCTTTATGTTGATCCCAACCTGTGTGATAAAGCTGGATAAAGCGTACATCGCGCTCGACTAAGCGTCGCGCCATTAAACAGTTGGCAGCGTAAGTGCCAGGTGTTCTGGCATCTTCACCATACAAGTCAAAAATATGATCCGGCTCTTCACTGAGGTTAGTCGCGTCCGGAATCGATTCCTGCATGCGGTACGACATTTCGTATTGAGAAATACGCGACAAGATCTCAGGGTCGCGACTGCGTTCATACTCTTTCTCATTGAGCTTTAATAAACGATCTAGCGTGCGACGACGTTTCGCACCATCAATGCCATTCGGGTTATTCAAATACAGCACCGAATCAGCACCCGGTCTAAATTGTACGCCTTGATAAACCGAAGGTAGGAAACCACTGCCCCATAAGCGTGAATACAAGGGCTGACCTGCAGGGCGACCACCTGGGCTAGAAGTCATAACAATAAATGGTGGCAAGTTGTTATTGGTCGAACCTAAACCATAACTGACCCATGCACCTAAGCTTGGCCGTCCTGGGATCATAAAACCGGTTTGCATTAAGGTTATCGCAGGGTCGTGGTTAATGGCATCCGTCGCCATCGAGTTAATCGTACACAGCTCATCCGAGATACTTGCCATATGCGGCATTAGCTCACTGAACCAAGCACCATTTTCACCATATTGCTTAAAGTCCCACTTGGAACCACATAGCGGGAATGAAGCTTGATCCGACGACATACCGGTTAAACGCTGACCATTGCGCACCCAATCAGGCAATTCTTCTTTGTGTTTCTCTCGTAGCAGCGGTTTGTAATCAAACAAGTCTTGGGTCGACGGCGCGCCACTTTGGAATAAATAGATCACCCGCTTGGCTTTAGGTAAATGATGCGGCGCACCTAATACACCGTGATCCATAGCAGCATTCGCAGTAAAAGACGACCCCAATGCCGCGCCACCGAGACAGCCAGCTGAAAGCCTTAAGAAATCTCGACGATTTAAATCTTTATTAAAAGTCATGATTTATCCTTTTACCCATCTTCCGTACTTTAATCTCAAATGTTGAAAATTTAGCAAGTCACTTTATTGTGCGAAATAGATCACAAGCATTGAAGTAAAAGATCACCCTTATTCACGCTACAGATCACACAGTATTTCAAACAGCTTCGCTAAGATAACAATATCCTTGTCATTATATTTATCAGATCCATTAATGCCCCAAATCAAACAAGTCTCTATTCAATCTATGGATCACCTTGGTTTAGTCGCTGCGTTATTGAAAAAGTACAAAATTGCACAGCGAATTGACCTGATGCTGCCGATTAAATTGGATAAACGAACCAAGTCTACGTATGGGCAGCGGATCTGCGCGCTAATCCTGAATGGTCTTGGGTTCACCAATGCGACTTTGTATATGACCCCAGACTTTTTTAAAGACAAACCGATAGAGGCATTGATAGCGCCAGGGCTTTGTGCCGATGATATGAATGAGGATGCGCTGGGTCGATGTCTTGATAAACTGAATCAACACGGGACGACACGTTTATTTAGTCAGTTAGCTTTTGAAATTATTCAAGAGCATGGCTTATTAAGCACCAGCCATCATTTAGATAGCACCAGCTTAGCCTTATTCGGTGAATACAATGGTGATTGGAAGCATGCCCCAATACCTAAACAAGGGTATTCCAAAGACCATCGCCCCGACTTGAAACAAGTGGTTGTTAATCTCATTACCAACGGCCCAGCAGGACTTCCGATTTATTATGAAAGTTATGACGGTAATGCAGCAGACAAAACGATATTTCATGACAGCATTGCTTATATGCGTAACTTCATTGAAGAACTCAATAATAGCGAAGACATGTTATGGGTAGCTGATTCAGCGCTGTACAACACGAATAAGCTTCAAAATGCCAACGTGAATTGGCTGACACGCGTGCCAGCCACCTTAAACATAGTTAAGCAAAATAGTGCGAAAAGCGATGATGCTTTTGAATGGTGCGAATTAGATAACGGTTATCGTTACGCCAAAATTAACGATGAAGACAAAGACAGCCCGAATGAAAACTGGGTGCTATACAGCTCTGAGCAAGGTAAAGCTCGCCAACTGAAAACATTGGAAAAGAAAATCGATAACGCACATCAAGCATTAACTCGCGCATTGAAAAAAGTATCAGGGACATTGTATGCGTGTGAGCATGACGCGAGACAGGCACTTAAAAATACCGCTAAAAAAGCGAAGTATCACCAAGTTGTTGAACGCGAAATAGAGGCTCAATGGGGATACGAAAAACGAGGAAGACCGAAGCCAGAAGATAAAAAACTCAAAGGTTACCGGGTCATAGCAGACATTGTAGAAAACGCAGAAGCCATAGCCCAAGCGAAGCACCCACTTGGTCGATTCGTCTTAGCCACAAATAAAACGAGTTTAACACCCGCGCAAATGCTTAAGGAATACAAGCAACAATCTCAAGTTGAAAATGGTTTCAGGTTCATGAAAGACAAATCCTTTCAAAGCAATCGCATTTACCTGCAAAACCCACAACGGATAGACGCATTACTGATGGTCATGAGTTTATCGTTGCTGGTTTACAACTTAGGTCAATACGAATTGAGAGCGAGATTAACAAAAGAAGACGAAACCTTGCCCAATCAGTTAGGGCACCCCACGCAATCGCCTACATTACGCTGGGTCTTTCAAATGCTGCGAGGGATAAGTTATGTTGATTTAGGAACACAAGGCATTGGGGTCGCGAATATCAGTGAAAGAGAAGAGAAAATCATTCGCTTATTTGGCAAAGAAGCTTTAGATATATATCAACTGAGCTAGCCATCACTTGAAGAAAAATACACTGCTATGCGGTGGCATTTGTCGTGCGCGTAAAACAGGATAAGCTTATCGAACAAACAGATCTACTTAAAAATTTAGGGCCGCAACCACACAAAATATCCTGTATCTATAATTAAGTGCGGAAGATCGGCTTTTATTTATAGTCAAAGCAATCGGATTTTAGGCAAAGCCGTCAAGCTTCGAGACCCCATGAGCTTATGCTCTTATAAGTGATTGGGGCGAGAAGCGCTGACAATGCAGTCCTAAAGTTCGAGTGAGAAGACTATTTATTGGCGAGTTATAAATTCGCTCAGATTCATTACCGCGGAAGATACGACGGCATAAGCCGCTACTTCAGCAAAGCTGGCTTCATCAACCGCAGCCTGCTTAGCACCTACCGAGAACAACTGTTTCGCTTGTTCAGGTTCAGCTTGGTAACCGACCAACATTTCATCGAGTAACGACGTGAGTTCGGCCAGTTCACTGCTTTCTAGCGAGCGGTTTAATAAGCTGCGCGCGATATAGTCGATACGCTCAACTGGCGAAGTAAACTGGCTATAGGCTTTTTCTGCTAAAGCGCGCGAAGCTTCAACATATTGCGGGTCGTTAAACATCACTAGCGCTTGCAACGGCGTGTTAGTGCTTTGCCGACGCGATACACAATAGTCTTTGGTTGCTGCATCAAAAATAATCATTGAAGGTACGCCAGCGGTGCGTTTCCAGTAGCTATATAAACCACGGCGATATAGGCCATCACCCGTATCTTCCTTGTAAGCGACCTTAGCGTTAATCGACTGCCAGAAATTAGCCGGTTGATAAGGTTTAACACTCGGCCCGCCGATGGTGTTGACCAACAGACCCGACGCTTGCAATGCGCTGTCGCGAATTTGTTCCGCTGTCATGCGATAGCGACCACCGCGTGATAAGTAGATGTTTTCTGGATCTGGTATCACGTCCGCAATAGGAAAATCTGAGCTTTGCTGATAGGTGCTCGACATCATCATCAATTTAAGCATGTACTTAATATCCCAACCCGACTGCTTAAATTCGATAGCTAACCAATCCAACAGTTTCGGATGCGTCGGCAAGTCGCCCTGATTACCAAAGTTTTCAGAGGTGTTAACAATGCCACGCCCAAACACCAGTTGCCATAAACGGTTAACCATGACGCGTGCGGTTAGTGGGTTTTCATCAGATGCCAACCATTTAGCTAACCCTAGGCGGTTTTGCGGATAATTACCGGTTAAATCACCAAAGTAGCTTGGAATATTGGCTGTCAAAGCTTCTTCTTTTACTGGCTTATCGTAGCTACCACGATCTAACAAATAGGTAGCACGGATTGGCTTATCAAACGGCGCAGCATCTTGCATCACCATAATCTGCACTGCTCTATCATCAATTAAGCGTTGCAGTTTTTCCTGTGTCTTTAATAGCTGAGTTTTATCTTGTATGTACTGCTGATTATCAGCCAAGTATTCGCTTGGATATTCTTTAAATTGTCCGCCAGCGATCTGCCAAGGTGATGATGTCGCCAGTAACTGAATTTCTTTAGCGGTTAGCACTTTATCTAACAAACGAAACTCATCTAGATCACGCCCCGTATACAGCCCTGATTCAGCTAAACGCGGCGCGCCGAACTCTATATCGCCAAAGCGAATAGCAGTGGATTCACCCTCCAAGTTATCCTGCACAATCTGGCTTTTCAGCTTTTTACCATTGAGATAAAGCGATAAACCTTTAGCTTGTTCTGAGCCGTCGTATTGGGCGTAAATATGCTGCCAATCAGTGTTTTTCGGTAAAACTTCAGACACCACTTTTATCGCGTGCTTAGGCCAATCACCAACAATAGCAAATTCCAGCTGGTTGTTAGCATTAATGGCTAAATCAAAGCCTTTCTTCTTTTTGGTATTCTTTTGATACTCAGCGGCTAAACGAAAGCCGCTGGTTGGCAAGTTCGCTAATGATTTTGTCGATAGCGGTTGTTCATCAATGTAAGTCGGCAAATCATCAAACACTTTCAAGTCTTGCGCTGTCGCTTGACGTGTCCATATACTTAAACCTAAAGGCTTTTTATTAAATACTTTTGGTCGAACGCGTGAATTAGCAAAGCCCGAGTATTTGCCTTGGCCATTAAAACGCAATGCATTACCAAATTTACCCGGCACGACTGCGGTATTAGCGATACTGACTTTGTCCGGATCTTTGCCAAAGCGACTTTCAAAACTAATGTAGTTTTTACCTTTGGCGACCAGATTTTTATATTTATCAGCATTGCTGCGATCAATTGCGGCTTTAGCTTGCTGTTTAAGCTTGGCGCTTATGTCTGCTTTGTGGGCCTTTTCCACTTTGCTGACCTTGGCCTCTAATTGAGCAATTTCTTTTTCAATATAAGCTGCCAATTCGCTGTCTTGTTTATCTGGGTAGTAAAAGGTATTGGGTTTTGCCCAGCTTCCGGCGCTAATACCGGTCTCGCGCGTGTTATTAAAGAAGGCAAACATCTTGTAATAATCTTTTGCCGACAGCGGATCATATTTATGGTCATGACAACGTGCGCATCCCATAGTATGAGCAAGGAAGGTAGTCGAGGTCACATCAACTTTATCGGCAATATATTCAACGCGAAACTCTTCATCGATAATCCCGCCTTCAGCGTTTAGCGGCGTATTACGGTTAAAACCTGTCGCGAGGATCTGGTCTTTAGTTGAGTTTTCTAATAAGTCACCGGCAAGCTGTTCAATCATAAATTGATCAAACGGCATATTGTGATTGAAAGCATCAATAACCCAATTACGCCACGGCCACATATTGCGCTCACCATCGTTTTGGTAACCGTCGGTATCGCCATAACGCGCTAGCTCGAGCCAATAGCTCGCCATTTTTTCGCCATAACGCTCTGAGGCGAATAAATCGTTTAGCATTTTCTCGTAAGCATTTTCAGATTTATCTGCCATGTACTTGTCGAATAGCGTTGGCGAAGGAATAACGCCCGTGATATCCAAAAACGCACGACGAATTAACTTAGCTTTATCGGCTTTCTCTGCAGGGGTTAGACCATGCTGAACCATCTTGGCTAAGGTAAAGTTATCGATAGAATTAGATGGCCATACTTGGTATTGATCATCTTTATCATTTGCAGGCACTTTAGGAAGCTTGGGTGGAATATAAGCCCAATGTTTCTCGTATTTCGCGCCTTGGTTGATCCACACCTTAATAATTTCAGCTTCTTCGGGCGTCACCACGGTATGTGACGATTTGGGCGGCATCACAAAATCAGGATCGGTAGAGATAATACGCTGATAAACCACACTTTTCTCGGCATTGCCAGGCACGATAGGTTGACTACCGTCTTTGAACTTTTTATACGCTGACTCTGCATTATGTAATTGTAGATCCGCTTTGCGATTCGCTTCGTCTTGGCCATGACAACCAAAACAACGATCTGACAAAATGGGTTTAACTTGAATGCTATAACTAATTGGCTCGTTAGGATCTAACGCGATTTTAGTGGCGACGTTCTCATCACCATTTTCATCGCCACCGCAGCCAGCTAAAAAACTAAAAATCAGGCTCGTAAAACCAATTTTTAAAAATCTTGATAGTTTATCTAGTTTCACCCTGAGCCAACCTAGCGGCTCATCAAAATTAAACAAACTATTAGAAAACCGTCTCATTTGTTTTCTCTCTCTACTCTGTCAACTCTGTCAACTCTGTCAATATAACGTTCGGCTTAATTGCTAATTAACTGCTGCACTAAAAATCGACATACTGTTAACAATATTCAATGAGCGAAAGAGATTATCAATTGCGAAATATTTAGCTTGCACTATGTGCCAAATGGTAAATAGTATAATTTCGAGGATATGGTGGGGTTTTAGACCTAAGCCTTGATATTAAAGGGGTTAGCGTAGTTTTTACCACTGGCAAGATGGAATATTTTTACACTATTTAACACTTAGCAAGGTGTAAAAATTACCCATTCACACGGACAAAATGCCGCCCGACTGGGTTTGAATTTGTATTTGAATTTAACCAAGATTAGATTGCTGTTATCTATGGCGATGCCGAGGTTTATACCATGGCAATGTAAAACCGTATTGTTTTACGTAAATAGCAGTCTAATGAGAGATGTTCACTGGCGGAGTCATTAGGCTGCTAGAATGTGCAGCCTAATACAAGCTGTATATTTAATTAACAGTGACTTTAACACTGTCAATATCAATCCATTTAGATTCGCCTTGTTGATCATCTAACGAATCATTATGAACTTGACCACTAACATTATCGACAAAGCCCGTGACATTTGCGCTTGTTCTAATAGGATCAGGATAAGCGTCTGCGTGTCCGTCCGATGTCCAGTTCCAAGGTCCTTCATCGCTTAACGATAAGTTACCATACAGCGCATTATCACTCGCTGGGTGGATCAACTCAGCTGTTACCTTAATCGGTGTCGTGCTATCAATATAACGTAAAATAGCATTGTCATTGCTATCGAAACTGTACTTTAACGTATTACCAGAAACAGTGACTTTACCTGCTCTATTTAATGGTGCGCGGCCTGAAACTGTATCGGCTTGGCTTTGAAAAGCAATATACAAATTAGGTACTGTGTCTGTCACATTAACAACCGTTTCATCAGCCGATTGCATAGCCGCTACATGACGATGTAAAAAGGTTAAGTCACCAACGTCGTATTGATTATTTTTGTTGATATCAAAAAATATTTGCCACTGTAAACGAGACCTTGGGTTACCCGCTTTTAATAATTTGATGGCTTGAGGTAACTCTTGAACAGCAATTTCGACATCAACAGTTTTGGTTGGTGCCAGTGGGTTGTCACAAATATTTTTAGTGGTAAAGTCATTAACCGTGGCTGGCACAAATACTTCTGTTAATGTTGGGTCTTTATAAAAGAGCCCATCACTGGTAGACGACTTATTTAAAGTTAAAGGGAAGCGAAAACCACTATATGCATCTTCACCAATATAATCGTCACCATCTTGATGAGCGATATGAAACATGACTTGATGCCAGCAATCATCCACTGAATCATTAATGTAAACATTGTAGGATTTTTGGCCAACAAATAAGAAAAACTGCTCATTAACCGTTTTCCACACGCCTACCATATCACTAGGTAAACCGGCATTTTTATCAGCCACACTAGCTCTAATATCTAATTCATCAATCAAATAGTTAACTTGACCGCTATTAAAACCAACATCAGCTAGCGCTTTTTTAACAATGGCAACTTGTTGCGTACTCAGGTGAGACAGATTGTCATAACCCAAATCTGACAGGTTTCGTTTAACCTGATTGAGTTCAGCAGCAGAGACTTTTTGTGACTGTTCTGAGCTTGGATCGCTCGATGAACTTCCGCCTCCACAAGCAGTTAATAATGCGGCAATACTTAAGGCTAATAGATTACGCTTCATGCGCTTCCCTTCCATTTTATTAAAAACAAGCATTAGAACTACAAAATGGTCAGCAATCAATCTGTTTACCTGTATAGACATTATTTGTGCAATGAATATAGGTTCAGCTAGACCACTGCAAAACAATAAAAGCTGCTTTTCAAGCGCGCACCGGTTTCCATTTACAGCTGAAAGCCAACAAATATAACAATTCGATAGCTTTTCTATCTACCTGGGCTGTACTTAACCACAGGTTTAATGTCATTCGAAATAGATAAAGAAAAGTGGCAACCAAAAGATTTAAGCTCTTTACACATATAAAACAATCTCCATGTTGGCTTACCCGCCATTCTATTACCTTGATGCCAAGTAGCTTGGCGAAAATTAATTGAACTAAGATAATATTTAGACAACGAATTAGCTTTGTTTTTATCTAGGTAGCTATGGGCAATTTGCATAATTTCGCTTGCGGTATACACCGGCTTTACCGTTTCTGAATTAGGTACTTCTTGAGAAAAGCCCCTCACCATAAACAAAACGTTTAATAGCACTAGATAGATAATTTTCATATCGACAAATCGACTTAAGAAATCAATACAACTAGCGCTTATCGCCTGGTACTGGCAATGGCGAGCCTGCAAAAAAGTCTGGCGCAGACACTGTTACCGAATCGCCTGTGGCCAATTTGAACAGCAAATAAACATCTCGATTATTGCCGTAAGCTTCACGCAAAAATGTTTCAGTGCGCGCATTATTGATAATCATACTGTTATCACGCAGTAACAAGGTGCCCATTAACATGCCATCTGGACTATCGCGGCGGACTTCAATATGTCCGTTGCTAACCGTTTTATGAACCGTCATGCCAAAATAATAGTAACCCGTACCGAGATCCAACTTATTAAACTTAACCACATCACCGTTTTTTGCAGTCAATAGGCCTTGTTCACTGTTATCTAATTTAGGCTTAATACTAAATGGCTGCGCAATTTTAACAGCGTCAACCCCAGTTAACGTTTGCTTAACCGGTATTGCACTACCGTCTTCATTATAATTTAAGTAATCAACCGCAACAGAGCGCTGTGTCCATGTACCTTCAGCTTTAAACTTATCTTGACGCCAAGAAGAGACCGCTGATGTGTGATAAAAAAAGTATTCTTGACCATGATATTCTAATACTGCGCCATGGTTTGATTGAGTTAAACGCCATGGTACATAATCTTTTCCGGGAAATTTAGGTGCAAAATTTTCACTGATATTAGACCCCAATTCATAATTAATAGTGCCCATATACTTTAACGGGCCTATAGGAGAATCCCCCATTGAATAATCTAAATGTGACTTTTTACGAGCGGGATCATCTGGGTTATTACGATCAACCTTTCCATTATATTTAGTGTGATAATTATAATAATACTTTCCACGACGTTTATGCATCCAAGCCGCTTCCATAAAGTTATCACTACCATAATCTAACTTAAACATTTTGCCATCAAGGCCTAGCATATCATCACGCAGTTTAGCCATTAACGCCTGATTCCAGTACAAATAGGCACTACCATCGTCGTCGATAAAAACAGATGGATCTAAACCGGCGCGAGTAATACCTTTCATGCGCTCAACTGTAATATCAAATTTTTTATTCATACGCTCGCTAGTAGCAATTGCCACATACCTGTCGACACCGCCCTTGCGTTGTTTTTTTGCATCTAAATAATTGCGCATTGGATAGTAGATGTAATAAGTCCCGTTGCGGTACACCACGTCTGGCGCCCAAATTGCCCAATCTTGTCCTTGGGGTTCTGGCATATCTTCGGTATGCAGAATAGTGCCGTGATCAACCCAATGTTTCATGTCAGCGGTCGAAAAAGCATGCAAAGCCTCCATATTGTGATAACCCTTTTTATGTTCATGGTCGACTGAAGTCACCATCCATACTCGGCCATCAGGCATCACTTTGGGCGCTGCATCCGCGGTATACATATGTGAGATAATTGGGTTACCAAAGGGATAAGGAGCCGTATTGATGTTTTGTTTATTTTTAGCCCAAGTTAAATGAATAGGTGTTACAAGCACGGCAGTAAGAAGACAGGAAGACAATTTTTTCATTAGTTACCTCATGAATAGGAAAAACAGCCACAAACTAGGGACTTTTATACACAACAATTGGATAAACTGGCCTCCCTGCACAAATCACTCAACAATTTGTAATATATTAATATCTAATATAAATATAGCAAGCAAGCACCAATGACATGGTTTCTCAAAAGTAATGTCTTACTGCTTTAAATCGCCTATTTTCATAAATGACTACCGCTCATTAATATTGAAGTAGCAATAATTTGATAAAACTAGATTATTTTGCCAGTGCCAAGCACAAGATGTCTGAACTCATACTAGTTTTTAATAAGAGCGCTTGATGCCAACGCATAAATAGAACAGTTTTGTAGGTCGTGCCTTTAGGCCAACCTACAAGTTACAGCTAGATAGGTTTTAACTGGAATGTGATTGAAAATTAAGGCATTTTCAAATTGTGTTTTAAGGTCAATGGCTACTTAAGTATCACGCGAAAATATAACTTACGGGGTTACTAAGACCAAGATGCCCGCAACAAAAATCAATGCCCACAGGCGAAATTTACGACGCTTAAACTCAATACAAGTTCTTAATAATAGCGTTTGATGCCTACGCATAAATAGAACAGTTTTGTAGGTCGTGCCTTTAGGCCGATGGGTACGCAAAGTCTCACGTTAAAAATATAACCTATGGGCTTACCAAGGCTAAAATGAACACAACAAAAATCAATGTGGCAACCAACAGCTACAAAGCCAACAATAAAATATCAACCGGCATAAAAATAATTAGCCAACATACGTAGTCCTGTGATCAGTAACACTAAAGCAAAGATTTTTTTCAACTTAGTCGCATTTAACTTAGCAGCTAACGCCGCTCCAACAGGCGCAAACAAAACGGTTAAAGGTACAATGCAAACAAAGCCAAGCCAATTTACCAAACCGACAGTACCAACAGGGGCATCGGCTGGAGTATGGCCAAAGATCAACATAGTTAACGCCCCAGGCAACGAAATGATTAATCCTATTGCGGCGGCGGTGCCAACCGCTTTGTGAGCAGGGTAGTTAAACAAAGTTAACAAAGGTACAGACAGCGTACCGCCACCAATACCAACCATTGAACTGAAAAACCCGATACTCGTCGCCATTGCCGATTGCCCAGCTTTATTAGGTAATTGAGTAAAAAGCGCTGACTTTCCGGTTCTAAATAACATGTTTAATGCCGATAAAATCGCGATAACAGCAAACAACAGGGTTAAGCCAGCACCATCCACTTGGGTGACTAGTCCACTACCTAGCAATACGCCAGCTAAAATAAACCAGAACCAACGCTTTAGCAGATCAAAGTCGACATTGCCTTTATTATGGTGAGAGCGAATTGAGCTAATAGAAGTTGGCACTATAGTGGCTAGTGAAGTCGCTGTTGCTACCAACATGGCAGACTCAGCCGAGACTCCAAAGCTTTGAAATAAAAAAAACAGCACAGGCACAATAACAATACCGCCACCAACCCCTAATAAGCCAGCTAAAATACCGGCAAAGATACCCGTGGTGATTAATGCTAAAAAGGACGACAAATTTTGCGTGAGTAGTTCAAATATATTCATTAACAATATGACTTAAAAAGGTAGTGGGCTTTAAAAACGAGGTGATTGTAACGGCAGTATATTAATGAATAAAAGTGATATAATTTCATTATTACATGAGAATATCTCATCATTAGTTAATCGCGCCGAGGCAAACCATGTTAGAACGAATTCATTTAGAAATTCTCACCGCCATAAAACAGCAAGGAACCTTGACCAAAGCTGCTGACTCATTGCATTTATCACAATCCGCATTAAGCCACAGCATAAAAAAACTAGAAGGTCAGTTGGCGACTCCAATATGGCAAAAAGACGGCCGAAATTTACGCTTAACCGCAGCGGGAGAACGCATTCAAGCCCTTGCGAATAGAATACTGCCGCAATTTCTCCACACCGAACTCTTGCTCAAACACATTGCCCAAGGCGAAATGGGCTCGTTAAGAATAGGCATGGAGTGCCACCCTTGTTACCAATGGCTGCTGCGTGTGATCCAGCCTTATCTTGTTGACTGGCCGGAAATTGATATCGATGTTAGACAAGAATTTCAATTTGGCGCATTAGGGGCATTGCTCAGTTACGAAATCGATGTATTGATCACGCCAGACCCATTATTCAAACCGAAAATTGACTATATTCCTGTATTTGATTACGAACACCGTTTAGTCGTGGCTTCATCGCATCCGCTCGCTAAACAAGACTTTGCTTTACCAAAGCAACTTAGCCAAGAAGTGTTATTTAGTTACCCAGTCGAACCGCAGCGCCTAGATATATTTAGCCAATTCCTTAATCCTGCCAAGTGCTCAGTAAAAAAACACAAAATCATCGAAACAACCGAAATTATGCTGCAAATGGTCGCCGCGGGCCGCGGAGTTTGCGCCCTCCCCGGCTGGTTAGTCGATGAGTACGCCAAAACAATGCCAATTAAAAGCCTTGGCTTTGGTGAGCAAGGTATCAGCAAACAGATATTTGTTGGGATCCGCAAAGAAGATCAGCAAATCGACTATTTAAATAGCTTTATCGAACAAGCGAAAAAAACTCAGTAGTCATCCGATCAAACAAATGCCCCAGATAACGGGGCATTTAAAAAACCAAATGATTAATCACCAAATTGAAAACGCACACCCGCGTTCATAATAAAACCATCGTTACGTGACCAAATATCAGTGGTCCATCGACCACTGGCTGCTTGTTGCGGCAACAATAACGGGTCTTGTTTTGTTTGCCTTATGTTCAATAAATTTTCAGCATTGATAAACCAGCTAAAGCGACCTAAGGTTATTTGCCCTAACAAGCCAAGATGCCAATACGCCTCACTTTTTTCACGATAGGGATTATTTTCAAGGTGCTGCGTGCCTGTATAGTAGGCTTCAAACCCTACCAAATGGCTACCGTGTTCTTCCCACATAATGACCAAACCGGCTGAATGTTCAGGTGTTAAAAACAAAGGTTCGCGAGTGCTATTTGTTTTATTCGCTTTTGTTGCATCGGTATACAAGTAGCTGCCGGTAAATTTTATATCTCGCCAGCGATAACGTAATAGTAATTCAGCGCCACTTATTTGACTGGTACCAGCGGAATTAACAATCTGCACCTGCTTATCTGATGACTGTGTCGTGCCGTTAATCACTTCTAGTTCAGTCACGTTTTCAATATCTGACGCAAACAGGGTCATGCTGGTTTCTATTTGACCAAATGTATAACTAATATCGACTGAGGCGGTACTCGCTTGCTCAGCTTCTAGGTTATCTAAAGGTTGCAAACGCGATAACCCCGCTTCATCAATATCTTCTATAAACGGGCTAGGTGCGTAAAAACCTTGACCATATGCCCCACGAATTGTCCAATTGTCTGGGCTATATAATAGCGAAACCCTTGGGCTAAACTGGCTGCCGTATTCATTATGCCAATCCGCTCGTGCACTTAACGAAACATAGACATCGTCACTGGCTTCATAGTCTATTTGCGAGAACAAGCCTGGCACTTGGTAGGCATAATTAAAATCAGCAAAAGTATCCGATGCAAATTGCTCTGATTGATAGGCAACTCCCACTAACCAAGCAATTTGGTCGCTATTAATAGATACACTCGACTCCAATAAATAGCTTTGATGGTTATCTTGCTCAATCAAGTTTCCAAACTCATGCTCATGATTTTGCTCCATTGCTGAACCACGAACATTCAAATCGATATTGTCGCTTAAAGGTCGATCAAATATAAAACCGACATCGTTGCGGTCTGAATGTTGATTTTGCTTAAAAACATTACCATCGGGCAACTTAAATTCGTTATGGCTGCCGCCGTGTCGCCGCTCTGTCATTGTGCCTAACGTTACGTACAGACTAGCCCCACTGTCATCTTGCCAATAAAGTCGCGGTCTAAGGCTAGTGCGATGAACACCCGCCATATCGATCCAACCATCGTCGTCTAAATCTTGTTCGGTTTGATGATGTACACCGCCAGTTAACGAGGCACTAACGTCATCGGAAAAACGCGACGCCATATAAGTGGTAATATCCTGCCCATCTTTAGTGGTGGCATTGGCGAGTATTTCACCTTGAAATTTATCTGACGGCGTACGTGAAATCAGATTGATTACACCACCTAAAGCTGAACCGCCATATAGCGACGAAGCTGAGCCTTTAATAATTTCCACGCTAGCTAGATCCGTTGGCGGTATTTGTAGTAAACCGATTGATGCGGTTTGTCCACCATACAAAGGTAAACCATCGCTTAATAATTGGGTGTAACGGCCATACAGGCTTTGTAAGCGAATATTGGCACTGCCCAAAGCGGGTGACGTATTTTGCACTCTAACTCCACCGGTTTCGGCAACCAACATTGAAATATTGCCAGGGCGCATAATGGCTTTTTCTTGTATTTCTTCGGCGTTAATCACTTCCGTTCTAGTGGCAGATTCAGTGACAATTCGCCCTAAACGCGACGCCCTAACTTGAATCGTTTCAATACCTTGTTCTTGGTGGTCATGATGCTCATGCTTGTCATGATGTTGTTCTGAGTGCGAACTCTGTTTATGACTGTTTTCGTCATGAGTAGAATGTGTTTGATGTTTTTCATTTGCGTTGGCAAATGCTGGCAACAAGGCAATTACGAGTGCCTTTTTAGAAAAATTGAAAAGCATTTTTACCTCAAGAATGCTTAAACGCGCTGTTTAGCGTTTTAAAAATAGAAATTAGAAAATAGGTTATTAAGTGCAATACGGGCGCACTGAGCCTAAGAGGTAAAAATAGGGGGGCGAAAAACGCTAGAGGTAACTGAATTAGCTTGTGCAAAATAAGATGAGTCAATACTTTCACTCATCGGCATCATTATTGTCGGATTAAATGAAAATGGTATATACACCACTGACGAGCAAGCACTGCCGACACACGGGCAACTCACATCACAGCATTCAATATCACAACAATCGTCTTGGCTGGTACTAAGACTGGTCTTATCTGCCATTTGTTGCGAATGATTATCTTGTTGATGAAGCGCGGCAGGGGCAAATTCGCTAATTTCAGCATGATGTGTGTCATCCGGCGCTTCACAAGGCGTAGCCATAACATAAGCCATTGTTTGCCCAATAAAGGCAAACAACACTAATATGATAATAGCTATTTTATGAAGGAATTGACGCATACTGAACTCGAAAAGTCGGTTGCTAGCCATTTTAAATACTTTAACCCGACATGTGAACAGCCATTTTTTATTAATTACTTTAACGTACTCAAATAGCTAATTAAGGCTTGGCGATCTTGCGCTTTAAGCAAGCCAGCAAACCCCATTTTATTACCAGGAATAGCTTTATCGGGTGCGGCTAAGAATGAGTCGAGCTTTTCGCTGGTCCAAATAGCACTTTGCTGCTGTTTAAATGCATCTGAATACGCGAAGTTTAAACTGGCAACTGGACGATTAAGAATACCGTTTAAGCTTGGAGCTAAGTTATTTTGTTGATGACAGCCAGCACATAACTTAAATAACTGTTTACCGCGATCTAACCCAGCCAAGTTCTCGGTCGTTTTACTATCAATGATATAATCGCTGCGTAAAACCATCATTTGCGCTTGCTGCGCCTCTGACATAACAGCACGAACCTTACGATAACTTAGCGCTTCAATAATAGCGCAGCGGATCTCAACTACACCAAGCTTATAGGCAAGTTGCTTATACTCTTCTAAATCAAAGGTTTGCTGATTGCCGAATCTAACCCGATCCATATACAACATAAGCTCACGACGTAGCCGTTTAAATTGCTTAATCTCAAGCAGCAAGGCATTAGTCGCTTTGTTTAAATAAGTAAGTTGTTCACGACTTAATAACTTATCAAACTGTTTGGATATTTTGCCACGCTTGGCACCACGACCGCTTTTATGGCGAATAGAAACAAAACCAAAAAATTGCGCGGGTTGCCCTAACGGGATCACTTCTCTATCTTGCAATGTGCCAGTTAGGTAACTAAAGCACTTAGCAAAAATATCCTCATAGCGCGCAGCCAAATCCTTACTATTGTCTGGTATGTTCTGCTCTAGCTCGCTAGAAAAGTCCAGCCTAGCTTTGTTATCGCGACTGGCCAGCGCTGGATCTTTACGCAATTGTTTAAGCTTTTGCCATTGTGCCGCCGTTAAGTGCTGTTCAATACTGGCACAGGCTTGTGCCTCAATTAAGCCAGCATGGGCATTAAGCCAACCAAACTCTGCGCTTAACGTTAACAACTCAGTTTCATTAATCGCCTCGCCGGTATACAGGTGATACTCAAGTTGTCGTAAAATTTGCTTGCGCACCGTCCACCAATCTTGCATAACCTGTGTTTCTTGCTTGGCCGCTTTTAGCACAGCCGCTCGTTGCTGCTCGCTTGCCAAATGATGAAATACTCGACCTAAATCACCGCGCCTTGCTGCTCGGTCTGACTGGTAACGCAATGCCACAAAACCAAAAAACTGCGCCGATTTACCAACCGATAACTTTTCATTATCAGCAGGTGAACCACTAAGCCAAGAGAACGCTTTAGACGCCACCGCCATACGAATATTTTTCTGATTATGGCGGCCACTGTATTCATCCGCATATTTTTCTACGTTTTTTGTTTTAGCGGGCTTTTCCGCAAGCGCGGTTCCGCTAACTAAAACAAGACTCAACAACGCAATGACTAGAGAACTCGGTTTGAACATACAATACCTTTACAACTAAAAATCTAAACTCGATATTAGGTATTGTTTGAAGATGGTAAAAACGGGACAAAAAATTGTAGTCAGAGCGTTAGAGAACGACAAAACCGAGGGCAAAGGTAAAATCATGTTGGCAAAAACGGCTTTTTCACCCTGAGCGCGAAGCAGTCGAAGGGTTCAAGTTACCTAAGATACTCACGATCTTTCGACTTCGCTCAAGGTGAAGTGGGTAGAGCTCTTTATCACTATCCTAGAACATATTAGTTAACGCTAGGTTTAAAAGGTACACCTTCACCCTGAGCGCGAAGCAGTCGAAGGGTTCATTTTACCTAAGATACTCACGACCTTTCGGCTTCGCTCAAGGTGAAGTAGGTAGAGAGCTGCATCGCTATCGTAGAACATATTAGTTAACGCTAGCTTTAAAAGGTATACCTTCACCCAGAGTACGATGTAGTCGAAGGGTTCAGGTTACCAAAGATACGCACGACCTTTCGATTTCGCTCAAAGTGAACTAGCTTGTGTGCCAAATCTGGTATCCAGTAACTTTTCAAAAATATAAAAAATAAATGTCCCCTTTTGCTAACTAGCGAACAATAATTAAAAACAACATCAACAATACGAGTAAAAATGCAAGCCAAACAGGTTTTCGAAATACTAATGCGAGAGAACAGTCAGATGCTGTTAACTTATTTGCGCGCCACTGCCAAAGCGCCGCATTTGGTAGATGAGATATTTCAGGAAACCATGGTCACTGCTTGGCACAAACTCGATGAGTTCGATTCGTCGCGGCCGTTTGCGCCTTGGCTGCGAGGTATCGCCAAAAATCATTTGCTGTGCCATTACCGTAAATCAAAACGGGAAATGCTGTTGTGTAATGATGAAGTATTGGATTTTCTTGAACAACATATCCATGCCCTAGAACAAACACCCGGCGATAGTTGGGATGATAAAATCGCGCCACTTAAAGACTGTATAGAACAACTACCCGACAAATATCGCCAAGCAGTGGAAGTACGCTATATACAAGAGCAAAAGCCAATGCTGGCCAAACTGCAATTGGCCATTTCAGCCGAGGCACTAAAAAAACGCCTGCAACGCGCCAAACAAGTATTGTTTGACTGCTTAAGTAAAAAGATCGCAATGGCAGGTGAACATGACTAAGCCAAAGCAAAACCAAGCCACAAAAGAACAATATCAGGAGCACGCCAAACAGCAATTGTTGGACGCCTTGCTACACCATACCTATCAAGATAAACAGCAAGCAAAGCAACAGAATGAAGACAGAATAGCCAAAGTGATGGCGGCAATTGATAGTCAAGCAACCGAACAACTAGATTCAACTAACGACACTCGTGAGCGCCCGCACAGCAATGTTTTTACTTTGCCATTTGGTAAAAATAGTTGGATGGGTTTAGCGGCTTCCGTTTGCCTATTTGTCGTAACCTTGTCGTTTTGGCTATTGCCCGCAAACACCGCCATAGCTGAAGTAAAAAACCTAATAGAGTATTTAGAACACTTAAGTGACAGGTTATATCAAGTTCATGTTGAGGCTATCGAAAATAAGCAGAATTTAAGCCCTGAACAGCTTGCGCTTAAGCAAAAAAAACAGCAGTTAAAACAAGATCGGCAAAGCGACAAGCCCAGTAAAACGCTCATAAAACCAGCAGCTCAATGGCTCGATGGTGCCCAGCTGTATATGCGTGGCAGCGACCAATACTTACTAGTGGCGCAAACCGAAAAAGGCCAATTGCTACGAGGTCGCAATCAGGATACTAGCTGGAAGTTAGATCATAAAAACCAAATTAAACACTACTCAGACTTTAGCAAAATCAAGCTGCCATTTGCTGGTGATGCCGTCAATATGGCCTTTATGGATCTGCCTTTATTATTGGTCACTCTAACAGAAAAATATCAACTTACTTATCAAGCTGACGCCCACACTAATATTCAAACTTCAGAACTAGCCAATAGTAAGCTATCACTAATTATTGCCGATAAAAAAGACCAGCAAAAAGGCGTTAAACAAGTACTCATTTACTATCAAGCCGACAGCTATCAAATCGAGAAAATCGTGTTTAACCGCGTGCATATGCAAGGCAGTGATCAGCGTTATCAAGTGAGTTTACAAAGGGTAGAAACCGAGGCGTTAGCGGAAGAGTTTTTTAGCCCTGAATATCATTGAGAACAAATGTAGGATAGCCGGAATCGTACGACTCCCACCATATTAACACTCTCCTCCAAATCAAATTAGCTTAACTTACCCAAGCAACAAACTTGATACTTTGCATGGTGCGACTCGTTGCACTCGGGGCACCCTACCAAGAGTTTGAAATAAGATAATAATTGAACGGTGAAAAACTAACCGAAATTAGTTATGAACAACTTGCAGCTCTTGTTGTTGCTCCACCTTCGCTAAATTGCGAGTCAGATCATCTAACAAAGCACTGTGTTTTTTATGAATGTAGGAATATACAGGCAGTTTAATTAATTTTTTCACTTCTCGAATTTGGTCAAATTTAACCCAATCTTGAATTAGCTGATTTCCTTCGCGACTGGTTGTGATCACAATATCCACCCGCTTCTTCGCTAGCAGCTCGAACGCTTGCAGATCACTATTCAATTTAACTAGATTGTCAGGTTGCACTAGAGGTGCAAAAACGTCATCAAAATATTTGCGACCATTGGTAAAGCAAACAGTGTATTGACTGATATCCGATAAATTATCTATCTCGATATCTGGATTATTTGTGAATATAGCAATCCATACTGAAAACATAACATGGTCTATTCTAACCAGGTTACTGTACCTATGCCCTGTAATCTCGTGCAGATTGCTAACACGACTCAAATCGCCATCAATAACCCCTTTGTGGGCTAACTGTAATGAACGATTGCTCGGCACACTAATCGCATTAAATTGCACACCGCTCATTGCAAAGGCTTTTTCAAGCTTGGCGATAATTGTTGCAGGCTGGTAACTGTTTAGTGGTAAATCGGCACCAAAGGTCAGTTTGAGATCCTGAGCAGGGCAAGCAAAGCTCAAAATCATACTAACAATAAATAAAGATAGTTTAGGATTTAGCATGGTTCACCATGATAATACTACTCCCATATCTATAGTGGCACTAAAGTGCCACTATCACGACATACGTTTATTTAGCTAAGGTTTTACAGCGCGTTAACGCCTCCAAGTAGTAGTAATCACCATAGTTAAGTGCGGAGTTTAACTCGTCAACGGCTGGATAATTACCGGTCGCTTGCTTAAGTAAAAAGTGGCCATTTTCACCACGGCCAGCTAAATAAGCGGGTGACGATAAACTACGTAACATCTTCATTGCTGCTTGATGATAACGCTGAGATTCAGCACCTTCTACGTAAGTCGCTAATTCTAATAATGCACTCGCAGCGAGTGAAGCCGCTGACGAATCTCGGTAGTTAACTATGTTTGGATCATCTGGCGCGTCATAATCAAAATATGGCACGAGATCGTCTGGCATATTTTTATGAGTTAAGATGTAATTGGCAATATTGCGCGCATGGTTAAGAAACTTCTCGTCTTTGGTGAAACGATAAACCATGGTGTAACCATATAAGCCCCAACCTTGGCCACGTGCCCACGATGAATCATCGGCAATACCTTGGAACGTTTGCTTAAAGTTAGGTAGACCTGTGGTGCGGTTATAATTCACCAAGTGATAAGAGCTATGATCATCTCTAAAATGATGCTCCATAGTTACGGTCGCATGGCTAACTGCGGCGTCGTAATAGGTTTGATCACCCGTGGCAAGTGAAGCATTAAACAACAATTCTAAGTTCATCATGTTGTCGATAATGACCGGAAATTCCCACGTACCCCAACTCCATGAAAATGTTGTGCCTATTTTAGGGTTATAACGCTCCATAAAGGTTTTAGCGGCATTGATTTGCACAGGCTCATAGGCTTTTTTACCCGTTAATCTTTGGCCATTACCGAACGTGCTATTGATAATGAATCCAATATCGTGAGTTCGACGGTTAAACTGTTGTGGCTCAAGCGCTTCAGTCCATTCTGTTGCCGTATCTAACCAGCTTTGATTACGGTTGTGCTCGTAAACGTACCAATAGCTGCCGGCAACAAAGCCAGCTGTCCAGCCCATAGGTCCTTCTAGTCTAGGCTTACCTTGGCTAAAAGAACGTGGGATCTGTAATGGATCTGTGTAAGCTTGCCTAAAATTGTCAAGCTGCTCTGTTGCCTTATCAAGCGCTGCGTGACAAAACGCACCATCCTGCTGCGGCCAATTAATGGCTTGACTGTAAGTGACCGTATTAGGCACTAACTTTTTCTGGTTTGAGGGCGCTTCTGTACTGACACAAGCGGTTAACGACATGGCTAAACAAGCACTTAAAACACTGATATTTCTATTCATATTTTTGCTTAAAATTCTCTAAATAAATTAAACAGCCACCTAAAGGGTAGCTGCTGCAAAACAACACGGCGCTAGCCGTATCGAGATAACTGACAAAAACCTATAAAACGACTAACTAAAAAGATCCATTTACAAGCGCCTGATGAGTAACAAATGTCAATGTGGCACTTTCTTGATAACCAATACGATGAGCGACCACTTTAAGCTTAGCTCCCGCTAGATCGGCTAGCGCCAAAGGTTGCTGATAAATCGACCAACTTGCGGGTTGATGATGGTTACGGATCACCTGATAAGCCAAAGACGCCCCCTTAGTTGCCGAACTAAAGCTTATAAAACCATTTTGCACTTTCATTGTGGGTTTTTCGGTGATCGGTTGCTCAGCAGCCCCCGCCCAAAGTTGCTTAATTAATTCACGCTCGGCTAACAAGGGGTTGTCGCCTATTTCTAATAACCATGTATCCATTTCTTGACGCAAATCCTTCAGGCGAGTTTGATACTGTGGCGAATCAATTACATTATGGAGTTCATGTGGATCGTGTAAGGTATCAAATAACTCTTCATTTGGTTTTTGCTCACGAAACCACTGGGCTTGGTAAGGCGTTAACTTATCCTTTAAGCGCAGTAACTCTTGCATAGTGGGAATTTTCTCGCGATAGGCCACTGGCAAGTAATAGCCCTGCTGAGGGCGATAGTAGCGAATATACTTAAATCGCTTATCTTTCACGGCACGAATGACATCGGTAAAGCCATCAAAACGATCCGCTGCCGCGTGGATATATTGCCGAGAATAATGTCGATCAACAAAGCTTTTACCCTGCATATGTTCGGGTACTTTGGCTCCTGCTAACGCTAACGTCGTTGGCGGAAAATCAACAAAACTCACTAACTTGTCATCGGTTGAACCTGCATATTTCGCCTGCGGATAACGTACAACAAGTGGCACTTTTAAACCACTATCATAGATCAAACGCTTTTGACGAGGTAATGGGCCACCATGGTCGGCATAAAAAAAGATGATTGTTTTATCGAGCAAATCGTCGTCGATAAGCTGTTGTAATATAGCGCCGATCTGGCGATCCGTTTCGACTAAATTATTGTACATTTTCCACAGATCACGCCTGACTAATGGAGTGTCTGGCAAATAAGGCGGTATATCAAACTCAAGGTCTTTAGCAATATGGATAGGCGTTGTACTTTCTGTTGACTTAACTGAGTGGTGCTGAGGTAACTTTGCGATCCGCGCGACATCATCTGCAAAGTAATGACGCTTTTCTATTTCTCGTACACCATAAGGCTCAAACAACCCTGACTCATGAGTTGTCGTAAAATTAAATACCGAAAAAAACGGTTGTTCACTTGGTCGGTTGCGCCAATGCGCATAAACCCCATTCTCATGCCATGCGGTTTTAGGCGCGTTAAATTGATAATCGGTTTTATAATTGTTGGTGGTGTAATAGCCGTGTAAACGCAGGTATTCACTTAACATTTTGGCATTGGCTGGAGGTACAGCTTCGTATTTAGGCAAGCCGGTTTCAGCGGTATTTGATGAGGTACGCATATGATTGGCACCAAATGATGAGGGATACATGCCCATTGCCAATGCCGCTCGGCTAGGCGCGCACACACCTGATGGTGAATACACGTTAGTGAACTTTACCCCTTCTTTCACTAGCCGACTAATATTAGGTGTTTGAACGGTATTATCACCATAATCTGGCAATATCGGGCTCATATCTTCAACCACAAGCCACAAAATATTGGGTTTATCTGTTTCTTGAACAGCCGTTTGCGCAACAACATTGGCACTTAAACAAGCGGCTAACGCTAAACAAATCGTGATCAAACAAAAGCCACGAGTTAAAAATTGTTGAGTCGCCGCAATAATGGCCTTTCTTAAATCATCTAGCATTAAATTAATTCAATGTGTATTTAACTAAATTGATACTTATTTGTTACACCAATAGCATACATGATTATTTATGAATTAAAATGATTCACTATGATAATTTAGTTATCAAAAATTATTTTTCATTCCAAATGAACAATCGAAATACGAGTAACGTTTTTTTTAGACTTTTGTTCAGGAAAAGAATATTAGGTAAATACAAAAACAGCCATATTCAGAATAAAGTGGAATAGATAGCAAGAGGCAGATAGCAAAATGGGTAAGGAAAAGCTAAAACAAAAAAGCCCCGCACTAGTCACGTGCAGGGCTTAAAAAACAAATTAAATCACTTAGCGTAAGCTGTGTGATGGTTAATCCTAATATAATTAGAGTAGAGACTTAACGTAAGCTTCAAGCTCTTTATCTTGACCATTTTCAAATAAGCAAGCTTGGAAACGTTCGCCAGATACAGCGGTTTTAACCAATTCTTGATCAAGGTTTTTCAATGAATCGATATAGCTAGTGCCTAATAAAGCCGTTTTAACTTCAGATAAAATAGAAGCATTACGTACTTGAGGCTCACGTCGTTCAACGGGATAACCCGCGCCGCGCTCACCAGTTAATGCTTTTTCAAAGATATAACGCGCGTTTAATTCAGCGCCCCAACCAAAACCTTTCGCAAAAGGTAAAGCTAATGCGTTGCCGTTATTAACTTGGTTAAACAAAAATGCATCGGAAGGATCAATACAATAGCCGCAGTAAACGCCAGCGTGAGCATTTAACGACATCATAGCGCCTT
Source organism: Saccharobesus litoralis (assembly GCF_003063625.1). NCBI lineage: Bacteria > Pseudomonadati > Pseudomonadota > Gammaproteobacteria > Alteromonadales > Alteromonadaceae > Saccharobesus > Saccharobesus litoralis. The sequence continues at coordinate 1,026,513 of NZ_CP026604.1, forward strand.
GGCCTGTACCACAACCTGATACAACAAAATCAACGGCTTTAGCGTTAATTAAAATACCAGCCATTATGCCCAAGTGAATATAAGTTAAATGATGGTCGTTCTCACCGTCCATACCCACATTAAAAATATCGTGGCCTAATGGACCAGCAACGCCTTCTAGCTCTTTTAAGATAATAGGGTTTTTAGCCGCTTGGCTATTTTCCATCATCAATGCAACTTTCATGATTATTCCCAGTTATTACGTGACTAAATTTGATTAATTATAACATTAAAACAGCAAGATAAAACCATCTTAAAAAATGTGGATTAGTAGACTGTACATCACGGTTAAAAAATTACCTCTTTCCTGCGAAAGTATAAACCTAGTGTCTTTTGCTTAAACCTGGCGATATTTATCCAACAATAGTCGCTAGATCCCCGCATGCGCAGGCTTCATGTTCCCGACGAAACCTAAGTACCAGCATCCCTGTCTCTTCTACACAAATATTAATTAACTTAAAACAATCAAAAAAAGTCGATGAAAAATGCGATTAGTAGGTAGTACTTAGTGCTTAAAAAAGTATCGTCTTTCCTGCGAAAGCAGGAACCCAGTGTCTTTTGCTTAAACCAGACTATGTTTATCCAACAATAGTCGCTAGATCCCCGCATGCGCGAGGATGACGAGGGTATTTTCCTAAGCTTCGGTGATAAAACTTCCCCCCTATTGACCGAAAAAAGCGCTTCTGAAACTTGTATTCAAGAGACAGACTCGCTTTCCTGCTGGCACTAATTCAATCACCAAACCCAATCTTGATTGATTATTTATGACAATTAAAACAAAGTTGCATATAAATAGAATAAGGCAATGAAAACCTACCAGTTTAGATTCAACACCCGAATACCTACATATATCCTTTATATTCAGCGTTTTAACAAACGACAAAACTAATAAACCACATCAACTTATTTCAAATAAGATAAAAATAATAAAATTCATAACCAATCAATATAAATCATTTATTTAACAAACCAATCACTATTGTGTATATTATTTAACAACAAGTGAGGTTCGAAACGGATAACGCACCACTGAGGTGGCAGGAGCAGCAAACCACTGCAAAGCCTGAAATTAAACAGAGTTATTAGTTAGATATAGAGTTGAAAACAATGAAAAATAGTTTATCTAGTGGTCAATTAATCAATGCCTTTTTCTTACTACTCATCACCTTTGCTGTCACTTCAGTGCAAGCGATGGATTTGGTCGTGCCACTAGCCAAAAACGTCAATGATCAATACAAAAGCCAATTATTAGAATTGGTTATCAAACATGCCGATGCTAAAAATATCAACGTAATTCCAACAAGAGCAGGGAACCGTCGCCAACAAATAGCTAAAGTGAAAGCTAATGAGCTCGATTTACTCTGGGCACCGAAAAGCCAAGACCTAGAACAAGAATTATTAGCCGTCGAGTTCCCTATTTATCATGGTGCAATGGGTGTTAACGCCCTCATAGTGAGATCAACTGACATAGAGCGATTTAACTCGCTAGTGGATTTAAACCAGCTTAAAACCTATAAAGCAGGTTCGCAACGCGCTTCCGTTACTCGTAGAGTATTGGAACAAAACGCATTTAAAACGATATCAGTTGTTAATGGCCACTTTGGTCATATGCTTGACGGCTCAAGATTTGACTACTTTCCTATTACCGTAACCAGAGCTGAAAACGTATTAAATCAATGGCGCGCAGAAGATAATTTAGACGTAGTTATTCACCCCAACGTGTTAGTTAAACTGCCTTTACAAGTCTATTTTTATGTAAATAAAGACAATACTAAGCTCGCTACTTTAATAAAAACCAGTTTAGAGCGCGCAAAAAACAGCGGTGAATTTGATGCCTTAGTGCAAAGCAGCTATGAGTTTCAAAAAGCACAAAGCTTTTTAGATAAAGAAAACAGCAAAATTTTTGAAGTCGCAAAGGCCATATAAAAACCATATACATAAGGCTAGGAGGCGCTTACTAACGCAAATGCCTCCTAGCCTTATGTATTAAACTTTTTGAGACTCGCAGTCCTAATCAATAATAATTCTCCACTTGATATGTATATCGGGTGCCAACAAAATCCCAATTACACCATAGCGTGATCATGAAAAAACGATTAAAAACATTTTTACCCGGCGCAGTTATCGCGACCAGTTTATTACTAACAGCATGCAACACAACGCCAGTCGCCAATTCAAACAAAACTGAAACTGTCGATTACTTCGCCAACGATGGTCTAGGTAACGCCCTAGCCATTGTGCAGCATCCTGCTGGCGTACATGTTGATGGCATCACTTACGTGTCCTATCAGGGGCCGTTAGAAGATCCTTATGTCGCGTCTTACAATCACAAAACTAAGCAGTGGTCTGGGCCCTTTAAAGCGGGTGTCAGTACCATGGGTAAAGATCCCTCTCGCACTAAAATAGATAATCATGGTAAACCAACCATGATTATTGATGATCTCGGATATATCCATATTTTTTACGGTGGCCATGGGGGCACCGACCGACACGGCGCTAACCCGTTAGGCAATAAGCATTATGGTGAAAACCGCCATAGTGTGTCCAAACGACCATACGATATTAGTGAATGGCAAGAAATGTATACCATTCCTGTATTTGGCACCTACAACCAAGCAGTAAAAATGGACAATGGCGACATTTATTTATTCTATCGCCACGGTGCGCATCGCAGCGACTGGGTTTACCATAAATCAACTGATCATGGCCGCACATTTGAACCGGCGGTTTCCTTTCTTAAACACAAGAAGCGTACAGATATAAGAGCCGACGACAGCTGGTATGCTTGGGTCAGCAAAGGCCATGGCGACGATATAATTGTCTCGTACGACTATCACGTTTGCTGGGATTACGACGCAGGTATTAACGGCCGAGGCCACACCACACAACGCCACGATGCTTACTATATGGTGTTTAATACCAAAACTAACACTTGGCGCAATGTGAAGGGCGAGCCGGTGACTATTCCTGTAACTCGTGAGCATGCCGATAAAACCACACTTGTGGCACGCACCGGTAAAAACTGGACCTTTAACGGCTCTGCTCATTTAGATGAAAATGGCTACCCACATATCAGTACTAATATTGGCCGCGATTTGGGACACAAAACTGGCGGGCCTAAACAAACTAGCTACTTCCGTTGGAACGGCAGTGAATGGCTAGGCGGTAATCCGGTTAATACTCAAGCTCGCAAAGACAACCTAGATACACGTGGTGATTTTAAAATACATTCACCCACTGATATCACCTTTACTTTAGGTTATGAAGAAAGCAATACTGGCATTATCGCCGACTTTAATAGTCAAGATGGCGGCAAAACCTTTACCAAAACCAAAGAATTATTGCGTCGCCCTGGGGCGCAATGGGCCCTCTCGGCACTTATCGATAATGCTCATCCAGATGCCCGCATGATAGTCGCAGAAAAACAGCGTAACTCTAACTGGCACCGTATTTATCTAGTTGGCGACAAGGGGCCAATTGGCCGCACCAAAAGCGATGCCAATGTGCTTAAACCGGATGCCGTTATTAATATGACCAAGAAAAAGTAACTACCCTCTTCCGTAAGAGCAAAAAGCCTTAACTTGTCATTTCAAGTTAAGGCTTTTTTATTGCTTGTTGTTTTTAATGGTTTGGGTCTTCTAACTCTAGGTCGGTCTTTAAGACAGAAAGGGTTGCAGGCTCTGCAAGCATACAAGATTTTTATTCCCGATAAATCTTAAGTACCTGCATCCCTGTCTCTTGATCACAAGTTTCAAAAGCGCCCATTCGGTCAATGGGGGTGAAATTTTATCACCGAAGCTTAGGAAAATACCCTCGTCTTCCTCGCGCATGCGGGGATCCAGCGACTTTCGTTGGATAAACATAGTCTAGTTTAAGCAAAAGACACTGGGTTCCTGCCTACGCAGGAAAGACGGTACTTTTTTAACCGCTATGTACAATCAGCTAATCCACATTTTTCATCGACTTTGGGTTGTTTTAAGTTAATTAATATTTGTGTAGAAGAGACAGACCTGCATCCATGCAGGCAAATGCTCGCCCACAAAAGTCGGAATATTAATTACCTTCTGCGAAGGTAAGTTTACTTAGCGGTATTAAGGTTCGTCTTCCAAACCATTACCACTGAGAACAACCAATCTCCACTCACCTTAAATCACAAGGCTTTAAAGGTTTTAGTGGCTGAAATGAACCGTTTTAAATACCGGACTTTTGACTTGTTTTTGCCAAAAATTTAAGGCGTTGGCGCGGGTTTCGGCGCTAAGTTGTGGGTTTTTTAGATAATAGAAATTACGTTTATCAAAATTTAAACCAGACGGGATCATTTGGTAAAAGGCGTCAAAAACTTTATCAAACTCGCCATTGTGCGCTGCCTTTACCAGCCCAGTGTATATCTTTTTTGCCAGTTCAGGTCGTTGCTTAGATACAAAAAAATAGACAGGTAACTCAGTGTAAAAAATGGTGTTGTCTTCAATTTTCAATTTGGGGTAGTTTTTATCTATTGCTTGTAAGGTTTCAGGCGTTTCTATTATTCCGCGGGTAGTATATTCAAAGCGTCCTATATCCAACATTTTAAGTAAGCTAGATGTTCTTTCCGCTGTGATATATTTAAACTCATGGTGGGCTAATACTTTGGTAGTGCGCCACCTTGATCCTGCGCCTTGTAGTATGTTTTTAAACTGTTTGAGTGAGTGCAGGTTATCAAACTTGCTTTGGTTTTTAGCTTGGATTAGTAGAGTTCTGTACCCCATTAACCCCTTGTACAGAGGAATACGGATAGGTAACAACTGAGTTTCAACTTCAGTATTGGCAGGAAAATAAGTTACATCGACTTTACCTTTTTTCACTGCATAGGTACTGGCACTATATCCCGTGTTCGTCGGAATTGAAGTCACCCTTGTTTCTTGACTAGCGCTAGTTGTCTCTTTTAGCGCTAACACTAACAAATCATAAACGTATTTTTGCCGTATCTCACTTATGCCAGAAGGTGAAGTCAAAGTGACTTCAGCCCTAGCAACATTAAGACTAAACACACAGATAAATAACGCACTGACAAATAACGCGCGGATATATAACGTAAAAAGGCGGATCACAAGGCGACAAACCAACATATAAAACAGCTAATTTAACACTAGTGTATGGACAGTAGATCAGCAATTTTTAAATCGCCAAAAAGCAAAAAAGCTAGCGCATAGGCTAGCTTTTTGGGTGACAACACACTAAGTATAAAGGCAGCTTTACCCAGTTTAACAGCAGCAAACCACCTTTACTGTAAAGATTAGTCGTCTGTATTTTCGCCAGCAACATAACCGAAGTTAGCTATGATACCGCCATCAACATAAATAACCTGACCATTGATAAAGTCAGCCGCTTTTGACGCTAAAAATAACGCTGCTTTACCGATATCTTCTGGCTCACCCCAACGGTTAGCAGGTGTACGCGTCATTACTAAGTCGTTAAATGGATGACCACCTACACGAATTGGTGCAGTTTGTTCTGTCGCGATATAACCAGGGCCAATCGCATTAACTTGAACGTTATGTTTAGCCCACTCACAACATTGGTTTTGGGTAAGCATTTTTAAACCGCCTTTAGCTGATGCATAAGCTGAAACGTTTTGACGGCCGTAAACACTCATCAATGAACACATGTTGATGATTTTACCTTGACGACGAGCGATCATGTTAGGCGCAACACGCTTAGACACAATAAATTGCGCCACTAAGTCGATATCGATAACTTGACGGTAATCTTCAACCGGCATATCTAAAATAGGTACACGCTTAATAATACCCGCGTTGTTAACCAAAATGTCGATTGGACCAACTTCGTTCTCTATTTGCGTAATACCGCGGTCAACTTCTTGCTCATCCGCAACGTTAAAGGTAAGCGTATAAACGTCGATACCTTCTTCTGCATAGGCTTTTTTACACTCTGCTAGCTTATCTTCAAAAATGTCGTTAACAACCAAAGTGGCGCCAGCTTTAGCAAGCATTTTACCGCAAGCCATACCGATACCGTGTGTACCACCCGTTACTAACGCTACTTTACCTGTTAAATCAAATAATTCATTGACCATGTTCTTGTTTCCTATCTGTAATAAGAGTGAAAACGATAAAAACAAACATTTGGCAGCGCCCAATATTTGTTATTACCTAGAAAGAAAAAAGCCCACAAATCGCTTTTTAGCCGCAAGGTGAAAACAGCAAAAATTCAAACACGATTGTGAGCAAACGAGGGCACTAATAATGAAGCTGACCTTCATCAATTTTACTAATACCCTTTCGCACTAAAATCATATCCGAGTATATTAACTCACATAATATATTTTACAATCACTTTAAATCACCATGTGACTTGTATTGACTATTTTATAAAAGTTTCGAAAGGCAGTAATCACAATCACATAAATACGAACATAGCTGAAAAGGGTTCGAGTGATGATTTTTTAAAAAATTATGTTGATAAACCCAATGAACTGACATTTTTAGTGTGGAGTGGTTAAACGTATTGATATCTCACCGCACCTGATTAAGTTTTTTAAACGGTTTGGCACTTAATTAGCCATTACGTGACAGCCTGTGGTCATAGCGGCTAAGTATTTATCTCTTGGTAATATGCTGCTATTAACGTCCACGCATAGGCGGCATCTATATTTGAATAACACTGGCAAGAAATTCAGGAAATAAACTAGTAAGGGTGATCAAGACCGGAACCACGACAAAGTAGGCTAACATCAGACCGCGAATAGTGGGGCGAGCATTATTTAGTCCCATCAATCTATCAATAACAAGTTGGCCTTTAAGACTTACAGCAATCATAACAAGGCAAATGCTTAATTTGGTTTGATTGTTCTCGGCAAACAGCACACTAAACAGAGTTAAGCCAATTAACACTAACCAGACAAATTCTAGCTTGCAAGCCTTAAGTCTAAGTAGCATACGATGCTCCTCTATTTAGCTGACAATATATAACAAGGGAAACATAATGATCCAAACTAGATCTATCATGTGCCAGTAACTAGCAGCACTGTCTAAACCTTGATGTTGCTCGGCATTATAGCCGTCAAAATAATAGTGCAAGCCAACGCAAAACAGACTGCACATGCCCATCACTACATGGAGTAAATGATTAAACGTTAAGTAGTAATAGAGTGCGAAAAATGTGTCGGTTGTCGAGTGGATCGCCTGACTCTGATTCCAAAAATATTCCCAAATTTTAACACCACAATAGCTAGCGCCAGCTACTATAGTTAAACCAAGCCATCGCAAGGCTCGACGCTTATAATTGCTCTTAACAGCGGTCATAGCTTTAGCAACAAAAAAGCTGCTGGACAATAACAACAGGGTATTCCAAGTACCCGCGAATGTATTGAGTTGACTCGGCCCTTGAGCGAACTGTTGCGGGTAATGTAGTTTGGCAATCAAAAATGCGATAAAAAAGAATGCAAACTCAGTTAGCTCGGCAGCAATCAATATCCAAATCGCAATACTGCCAGGAGTATGCTTGGTTTTGTTCTGTGCTGCCGCGCTAACGGACACCGCAATTGCTTCACTATTCATCGTTAAAAAGACGCATCAATCAAACGCTCGATGGCTTGTTGAGTTTGGCTGTCATCGGTTAATGGTTGAGCTAAGCAAGCGTAGCAAGCTTGCTTGATCTCAAGGCCAGATTTGATCATAAGGGCTGTATAGATTAGCAAACGAGTTGAAGCGGCTTCTTCCAGATCATGATCAGTGAGTCGGCGTAGCGCTTGTGCCAACGACACAAGTTGCGTCGCTAAGGATTTATCTATACCCGACTCTTGGCAAATAATCACAACTTCATGTTGAGGCTCGGGATAATCAAAGGTTAGACCAACAAAGCGTTGCCTTGTGCTGGGCTTTAATCCCTTAAGCATATTTTGGTAACCCGGGTTATATGAGATCACCAACATAAAATCCGGATGCGCGTTGAGTACCTCACCGGTACGTTCTATCGGCAAGATCCGTCGATGATCGGCAAGAGGGTGAAGAACAACAGTAGTGTCTTTACGCGCTTCAACCACTTCATCCAGATAGCAGATCCCGCCTTCGCGTACCGCACGTGTTAACGGCCCGTCTTGCCAAAAGGTGCCTTGTGCACCTATCAAATGGCGGCCAACCAGATCAGTCGCGGTTAAATCATCATGACAAGCAATAGTATAAATTGCACGATTAAGTTTTTGCGCCATGTATTCTACAAAGCGGGTTTTACCACAACCGGTTGGGCCTTTGATCATAACCGGTAAATTGTTATTAGCGGCGTGCTCAAAAATCTCGACTTCGCGATCTTGAGACAAATAATGGCAATGTTGAGTCATTGTCGTGTCCTACAAGTTTATTAGTTAAGCATGAATGCCGGTTAAATTTAAATACAATTTGGGCAGCAAGGTGGGTAAGCGAGTCACATCATCAATAATGGCATAGCCTTTTTCTCCAAATAGATACGGTAAATAGTCATTGCCTTTTTCGTCGATCGTCACACAAAAAGGCTGTAATCCCGCTTGTTTGGCCTCCAAAATTGCTTGCCGAGTATCTTCAATTCCATAGATACCTTCATATTGATCAATGTCATTAGGCTTGCCATCCGATATGATTAGCAGCAGCTTTTGTTCGGTTTGCTGCAATTTTAAGATGTTGGTTGATTGACGGATCGCAGCACCGATCCGGGTATAAAAACCAGGTTTTATGGCACAAATACGACCTCGTGCGTGTTCGGTGTATTTTTCAGCAAAATTTTTCAATAAGTGATAACGCACCTGTTTGTTTTTAACCGAGGAAAAACCATATATCGCAAACTGATCACCACTACTGGTTAACGCCTCGGCAAACAGCAACAAAGTATCGCGAATAACATCTATGACTTTTTGCTGCGCATTTAGCGCCGAGTCGGTCGACATAGACAAATCGGCAAGTAATAAACACGCCATCTGGCGCGAATTGGCGATACGGGTTTTAAAAACATTTTGCGGTTCTTGACTACGTGTTTGTTGTGTTAAGCAGTCTAACCAAGCATCAATATCTAATTCTTCTCCAAATGGTTGCCGCTGTAACCATTGGCGTTGCGGTTTTAAACAACTGAATTGTTTGCGTAAGGTTTGTGCTATTTGCTTTAAGTGCTGGGGCAATTGCGCTGGCTCGGCATCATCGGCTAGAAAGGGTTGTAACAAGCAATAATGGTTAACGAGCTGGTTTTTCTTATAGTGCCATTCCGGCAACTTAATACCATTACCCAATGGCAAATCATCTTGTTCTGCAGCGGGTAAATCGAGATCAAACTTGATTTTAGCTGCTCCAGCACGACGTTGACGCGACAAGGTAATAATATCCAGATCGTCTGCCACCGAAGCTACATCTTCGTCTAGGCTTTCATCTTGGCAACGATCCAATTCAACTTGTTCTGCCCAACTAAATAAGCTTTCTAATTGAAAAATCAGTAAGCCATCGGTTTTCTTGGCATCATCAATACGCTGTGCGGTTTTACGGCTTTGTTGTCGACTAACACCTTGCTTAGCGGCTGATTTACCAAAATCATCAAGCCGATCATCACTATTTACGGCGACTAAGTGCAAAGGTGCTGGATACAACCATAAAAGAACAGGTAAAGGATCACCTGGGGCCAGTGGCAAATTACTTACGCTACCTGGGCTTATTAACGCTTGCTGAATTGCTTTTTCACGCGTCAATTGGGCCGGATTTAAGTTACCGGTAATAGTTTGGCGTTGGCTTAATAAGGCTTGCACGACATTTTGATATTGTTGGCGTAAGCCCGGTTTACTGTTTAATAACTCACTACTGGCATTTTGATTATGTATAAACCATTGGTTGACGAGTGATTGCTGCAGATCTATCGTGGTTTGGCAATGATACGCCGCTAATGCGGTAAGCCAAAAATACACAAACTCATTAAGCTCAGATTGCGAGAATAATGCAATTGTCGTTGGTAAACGCAGACTGCGTTCATCTTGCCAACTAACGCTAAAGCGTTTATGACTACCCGCGATACGCTGCAACCAACGGCGCTGAATATTAAATTTTCGCGGTTGCGCACCTTCAATTACTTTGGCTGCCCCCCCCCCCATAGCTCGATACCAAGGTGCCAGTTGTTGGCTTAGCGTGGTTAGCTCCACACTGGCCTGAACACAATCCGTATTGACTTGGCGAGTGAGCATTTTGTGCCAAATTTCACCAACAAACTCTTCCATACGGTTTCCTCGTAGCTTTTCAACTTAGTTTTGGTTAGTTGACATTTTGGTGTAGGTCGGTCTTTAAGCCGATGGGTACGTGAGTTACATCTTTTTAAATATTGGCCTAAAGGCCAACCTACAAGAGCTTTGACTGATAATTTCTTGCTAAAAACTGTACTAATATTGCCATCCGACAAATGACATAAGGGATCACCATTGACTTTAATACATCTGCTATCAATGGAGATCTGTGATTATTATTGCCTCTGTCTAGCGACCAAAAGTTTTAACGGGCTGACTCTGGAGTTAGTCCTTCAAGATCACTGGCCTCTTCTTCTGTTTCACCGACAAAGAAGCTACAAAAATAGGCAATTAAACCAAGTAGGAATACCACACCAAAGATCTGTCTGAGCCAAAATACTGGGGCTAATTTATCTTGCACAGCCATAAAGCCCAAAGCTTCGCCCGATTCAGGCAGTCGCTGTAAAGCAACTTGCCATGCACCTGCAGCGGTTAACGCCAGTGTGATCCCTAGCATACTGATACACATAGTCCAAAAGGCAAAACGTTCGATTTTTTGTGCGGCAATAGAGTTACCTTGCGGTCGCCCTCGCATGATAGGCATAGTGTAAGAAATGATGGCTAACACGATCATGGCATACGCACCAAAGAACGCTAAGTGACCATGAGCAGCAGTAATTTGCGAACCGTGAGTGTAGTAATTAACCGGGGCTAACGTGTGAATAAAACCCCAAACACCAGCGCCCAAGAAAGCCATTACCGCGGTACCCAAGGCCCAAGTGGTCGCTATTTTATTACCATGCTGGTGTTTGCGCTCCGCGACCATACGAAACGCGAAAACCACCATCATAAAGAAAGGTAAAGGTTCGATTGCAGAAAAAATTGAACCTAACCATAACCAGTAGGTACCGGGACCGATCCAGAAATAATGGTGGCCCATACCGATCAAGCCAGAAATTAGCGCCATGGCAATGATCACGTATAACCACTTCTCAATGACTTCGCGGTCAACACCAGTCACTTTAATCAATACAAACGCTAAGATCGCACCTAAGATCAGTTCCCACACGCCTTCAACCCATAAATGCACCGTCCACCACCAGAAATACTTATCTAGTGCAAGATTACTTGGGTTATAAAAAGCGAATAAAAAGAATACGGCTAAGCCAATTAGGCCAGTGACCAACACCATATTAATAACGGTTTTTTTACCTTTTAAGATGGTCATGCCGATATTAAAAATAAAAGCCAAGCAGACAATTACAATACCAATTTTGGTTATCGTCGGTTGCTCTAAAAACTCCCGCCCCATGGTGGGCAATAACTCGTTAAAGGTTAAATCGGCCAGCGCAGAATACGGAACCAATAGATAGCCAAGAATAGTAGCAACCCCGGCAGCAGCAAAAACCCAAAAGGTAATTTTGGCCAATAACGGGCTGTATAATTCGGTATCACATTCCTCTGGTACTAGATAAAACGATGCCCCCATAAAGCCAAACAGTAACCAAACAATGAGTAAGTTGGTGTGTACCATTCGCGCCACATTAAATGGAATATATTCTGTTAAAAAGTCACCCGCAACGTATTGCAAACCCATGATCAGACCAAAAACGATCTGACCGGCAAATAGAATAAGGGCGAAAATAAAATAAGGCATCGCCACTTTTTGAGATTCAAATTTCATTACGTACTCCTTTTAACCTTCAATATTTGGTGGCCAATCATTGTCATTAATACGAGATGTCCAAATTAAAAAGTTAGCAATATCATCAACCTCTTCAGGGGCTAAATTGAACTGCGGCATTTTACGTCGTCCCGGTGTTTGTATGGGTTGAATAGACATCCATGCACGTAGATAACTTTTGAATACTTGTTCATTACTGCCACCCCGTCGGTCAAATACATTGGCCAGCTCAGGTGCGTAATAAGCGCCTTCCCCCATTAAGCTGTGACAGCCAACACAGTTGTTCTTTTCCCATAAATGTTTGCCGTTAGCGACGGATGGCGTAATGTTCTCTCTATGATCCCGCTCAGGCAGCTCCAGCATGGTGTCAAACGTCAATCCCAACAGTAGTAAAAAGAAAAAGAAGCTACCGCCGTAATAGATGTTTCTGGCCATGCTTTTGGTAAAGCGCTCAGCCATGGTGTTCTCCGTTATTAGTTAAATGTCGAAATAGACATTTCAACTATCATGCCAATCGTAATCTACTGATTTAATGCGGTTTTCAATGAACTAGATGTCATTTTAACAACCTTAAACAGAAGTCTTTTTGACATCAAATATTGTCATTATGACAACATCAAGTTAAACTAATCATCATGACTACTTCTAATGATTTTTCTCTGGCATTAATAGCGATTGTTGCAGATCTGTCTCAAGATCTATCGGCACAGGTTCGTTACCAGCGTTTACTCAGTGTGATGAAACAGATCTTTCCCTGTGATGCCGCAGCATTGTTAAAGATCGAAGGCCGTGCCTTGCGGCCTATTGCCGTCAATGGTTTAAGCCGCGATACCTTAGGTCGGCGCTTTATGGTTGATGAGCATCCGCGCCTAGCCACTATATTATTATCACGAGAGCCAGTGCGCTTTCCCGCTGACTCGGATCTCGCCGATCCATATGACGGTTTACTCGACAACCATCAACAGAGTTTGCATGTGCATGATTGTATGGGGATCTCTCTTTATCAGGATGATCAACCTTGGGGAGTATTAACCTTAGATGCTGCGGTGCCCGGCACCTTTGATCAAATCGAACAACAGCAATTACGCACCTTTATCGGTTTAACAGAAGCTACCGTAAAAGCTGCGCATCGCATTGAAGCTTTGCAAGCTCGGGTAGACCGAGAGATTGAAGTCGCGCAATCACAATTAGTTGATGAAGGTAAAACTGAGATTATCGGCAACAGCCAGTCACTTAATTTGATGTTAAGCGAAATTGATATTGTCGCCCGCTCTCACCTCACCGTATTGATACTGGGCGAAACCGGGGTGGGTAAAGAATTAGTCGCCCGTAAAATCCATAGTCGTTCGGCGCGACACGACCAACCTCTTGTCTATGTGAATTGCGCGGCTCTGCCAGAAAACCTTGCAGAAAGCGAGTTATTCGGCCACAAAAAGGGCGCATTTACCGGAGCCGAGCATAATCGCTTAGGCAAATTTGAAATAGCCAATGGTGGTACGCTATTTTTAGACGAGATCGGGGAACTATCATTAGCCGTTCAAGCTAAAATTCTACGCGCTTTGCAAAGTGGAGAGATCCAACGTGTTGGCAGTGACCAACATATAGAAGTGGATGTCAGGATCATTGCTGCAACGAATCGCGATCTTAAACATGAAGTCCGTAAAGAGCGCTTTCGTGCCGATCTGTATCATCGTTTATCTGTATATCCGCTAATCGTACCGCCTTTGCGTGAGCGAGGTAATGATGTGTTATTGATTGCTGGCTATTTACTGGAAAAAAACCAACGTCGATTTGGCGTACAAGGTTTACGCCTAAGTGCAGGTGCGCGCCAAGTGATATGCCATTACGCGTGGCCAGGAAATGTGCGAGAGCTAGAACATCTATTAAGCCGAGCTGCTCTAAAAGCAATCAATAGTCATGGTAAAGAAAGCCGAGTCGTTAATATTATGCCGAATCACTTAGATATTAGTGAACAAGACATCTTAGATAACACGCTTGCAGAGCAGTCTCAGTTACCACTAACATCAGGATTAAACCAGTCTAGCATAGCCAATATTGCGCCCGGCGTTACTCTTAAACAAGCTACTGAACAATATCAAAAGCAATTGATCCAGCAGCGTCTACAAGTCCATCAAAACAATCAAGCCGCAGTCGCGCGCGAACTCGGTATTAACCGCAGTAACTTTTACCGATTGTTGAAACGCTTAGCTATTGGCTCAATTGAGGAAAATTAGCTTTATGCCCGGTTTTATTTCCGGGCTTTATATGTCTAATTTTATGGCTTTATATCAGTAGTTAGGAGCTATAGAGTTAACATATCTTTCATGTCTTCGGCTGTTGCATGATTATTACCACCGTTATTAGCGCCGGTTATCCACCAATACACCATGCCGGCATCTGAGCAATCGAATTTGTTAGTTTGAAAATCAACCATACCATCACGCTCGGCATAATCTAGCCAATGCCAAATATAAGTGATGCCAGCTGCAGGGTGATGCTTGGCCCAGTCCCAATGGCTGATAGGTGTTTGTAACCCAACGTTTTGATCGCCAATTTGATGCTCTGTTACACCAAAATCTAAGATTTGCTGCCAAGTGAAAAAGTCACCTGTATTATCGTTGGCTGGGTGATGAGAGATCACGTTTACGTGTTTTCTAACCGCAGGGTTAGCCGCTTGTAATGCATAGCCAATTAAATCCGGTTCACCGGCTTCAATTATCCATAACGGATCGGACGCTGAAGACGCATTGATCGCATCGACTAAATCTTGGGTAGCGGCTTGCTGATCAGTGCGGCAATTATAATAGTTGCGTAAGTTTTTAAATGGCCCAAATAGTTCAATACCTTGACCACTTAACTCATGTAATACCGCCTGACGCCGTAATTCACCTGGCGTGTCTATTTGCTGGCGGCCTTTGTTTTTAAACGGGTCGAGATCACACGAATGCGATAAGTGAACCAGTCGTTCATTTAAACCTGCTTTGCTAAGCAAGCCAAACATAACGGGCGTTGCGCCAATATCGTCAGGATCCGGCGAATTACCATCAATTACCACGGCCAAACGGCCTTTTGGTGGCGCTATTTTATCAACCTCAACATCGGTAACATAACGTTGCCAAAACGCGTGGGCAGAATTGGCTTTGTTCTCCAGTTGCAAGATCCACCACACTTCAACCATGTCAGAAAAATCGATACCACCTTGTGGAATAACTGAGTTAGCGGCATTAAAACCCGACTCAGCTACAAGCTGTTGCGCATGCTGCCATAACTGGCGCGAAAGCTTTTTGTTATTGCTTGCGCTAGTTGCCGCTTTAAGCCATTTAACCCCTTCGGCAACATATTTGGGCGTAACGTCACCGCGGCGATCTTTACGAATGTATTTTCGTTTTAGCTTGTTACCATCACCAATGGCGCGATAATCAGCTTTCGCTTTGACATAAGCCAATGCCGCTGGGCTGGTTTTTTGTTCGTTCCAACCACTGTGCTGCACAATGACAACTTGTTGTTTGATTACTGACTCGGCAACACCAGCCTTGATTAACGCTTTTATCCAGTCTTGACTGAAATCAGACTGCCCTGCTTCTTGAACCCAAACAACACCGCCACGCTCAAGCACTTTTGCAACGCGCTTTTCGACTAACTCCACCGCTGCTTGCCAATCTTTTTTAGCATCAAGCCAATTAACGTTTTCTTCGCCAAAAGCTAGGTTCATCAAGCTATTGGGGGTTCTATACTTGCCACCTTGAATGCCAACTGTTCCTGCTACGGCCAATACATTTAGATTGCGCATGCTAGGATCATCTAATAATGAACCAAGAGCCGCCACCGCATGAAGATCATCGGCATCGGGTTGAAAATCAAACTGCGACAACAGAAGATCGTGTTCAAAATTAAACACTGGGCGCGCATTTGACGCTTGCGCTGATGGGGTTAATTTTAATTGTTGCCAACGACCGCGAGCCCAAGCCGTGCCGCCATGTTCTGGTATTTCGCCATTGGTATTGGGAATTGACTCAATGCCAAGTATGTCGCCTTTGCGTAGCGATACATGCTGCCAAGTAAAGGTCTCAGGTTTAAGATCCTGAGCATGCCCCTTGCCGATATAAGTCGCACGGTAGGTACTCACAACTTTATTGTTAATCAATAGTCGGTAGGTTGGCTCGCCATCTTCTTCGGTCATTGCGGTAATTTCAATGTTGTAATGACCTGAGACGCCGTCGAAGGTACGCGTCGCTCGTGCATATAATCGGCGATATTCATGTACCCGCGCATCAATACCCAACGCTTGGTTATTGGTATCTTTGTAGTAAGGTGCACCGCCGGAGGTTAAGTCGGGAAAATCTTCCAGTGCGTTATACACAATGGCTGTATTTTGACTTGCTGTGTTTTGACTGGCTAGGTCTTTACCGACTTGAGTTTGTTTACATGCCGTTAAAGCCAGGGCTATTAATAATGAGGAGAATAACTTGCTCATAGGTGGATTATTTTCCTTAGACTTTGGATAAAATAAAACCGCGTTTAAATAAACGCGGTTTTATATGATTTTTAGGCTAATGCTGTTTCCAAAAAGAAATGACCAGTTGAATCATTAGTAGAATTTACTATTACTCGTGATTTCTTAACCATATTTAGATTAAAGAAACAACTTCAGGCTGAGCTCGCTTAAGGCGCCTACTTTTGGTGTCGAAGTCTTATTACCTTCTGACTTACCGACACTTCGACTGCTTCGCGCTCAGTGTGAAAGAACCTGTTAACTCAATCCATGGATTTCGTTCAGCAACATTTTCAACTAATCAAAATTAAATTGAAAAGGTATTAGTTAGACCACTTACTCATTTCAGAGGCGGCTAACAATACTGCACCTGTACCGTATAGCTGAGAATCAGTTTCTTTAACAGGATCAGGTGATTTACCGACATGCTGTACCCAGTTAACGCGACCATCTTTAGCAACGGCTTTTTCAAGTGCTGCCCAGCCTTTTTCAACAATTTCTTTTGATTTTGCGTCAGTCAGAATACCGTTGTTAACGCCCCAAGCTAAGCCGAACGTAATAAAGCCAGTACCACTCACTTCAGGTGTTTTGACTTTATCTGGATCCATTAATGACGCAGGCCAGTAACCGTTATCACGTTGTAGCTTCATTAGGCCAGCGGCATTCTTTTTATATAACTCGATATAACGTGGCTTAGATGGATGATCGTCTGGTAACTCGTCAATAATTAACGGAATAGCAGCGAATACCCAGCCATTACCTCGGCCCCAGAAAACCGGCTTACCATTGTCACTTTTCATATCAAAGTAACGGCTATCTCGGAAAAATAATCCGTATTCATCTGAGAACAAATAGTCCGCAGCAGCCCAAAATTCCTTATCAGCATAATCAAAGTATTTTGGATCTCCGGTTACGTTAGACAACTGCAACCAAGCACGAGGTGCCATGTATAAAGCATCTGCCCAACACCAACGTAATTGGCAATTACCTTCGTGATGCACTTCTCCATGTCCTGACGCTGTCGAATCCAGCATTTCTAAGCCGACATTAGGTTTGTTATCTAATATCCAATCGAAATGTTTTTGAGTCGGCGCATAAGCTTCCTTGTTACCCGTTTGTTCTGTTAACCAAATGTAAGTTTGGGCAATAGTATGGTCATCAGCATGGTATGGTCGCTCAGTTAACAAACCGTACTCTTCTTGCTTGGCAACTTTCTCTAAGTGCGCCATAAATGCTTTATCGCCTGAAACTTCGGTCCAACGCGTTAAACCAATGTAAAAAGAGGCTTGGATCCAAAATTTAGCATTTTCTGATTTAGCGCGATGCGATTCAGGAATGTAATGTAAATTACCTAACTGAGATAACTGCCACTCACCTGCGCGTTTGGCAACATCGAATGCCGATTTTTGAATATCTAAGGCGCTGCGTTCAACTGACTCAACTGCAGATTTAGTTTCGGTTTTAGCCGTTTGTACAGGCTCACTAGCATCCTTGCCACAGCCACTTAGCACTAAGCTTAAAGCAAGAGGAAGTGCGGCTAATTTTGTGGTCATTTTATTCATAAAGATTCCTATTATTGATGCTTAATAGTTCAACTGAAAATCAATTTTAAACACTCACAGCAGGCTACTTTTACCTACTGTGAATAGTGCCAAGAAACTTTGCTTACTTGTATTGCTCGAACATAGCTAAGAACTCTTTAGCTAACGCTTTTTCACGTGTCACTAAGTTACGAGTCTCGCCTGGATCTTTTTCAATGTTGTACAGCTCTAGGTCAGCGTCAAAGCCGTAGCGAACCGCTTTCCATTGACCACGACGAGCCGCTTGGTAAGTGTCACCAATAATGCCTGAGTTTGGATCACCTACTTGCTTAGAGAACTCCCAATACAAGGTACGTTCAGCCATAGGCACTGGTGAATCTTGTAGTAAGCCATCAATCGACACACCGTTAGTGCGAACACGTGGGATAATATTTAAGTTAACGCCAGCAATTTCAGCAAACGTCGGCATAACATCAGCGAATGCCCAAGGCGTATTATCGACACGACCCTTTTTAATTTTAGCTGGCCATTGCACTAACATAGGTACGTGAATACCGCCGTCATACAAATCACGCTTTTGGCCTTTATATGGAGCAGAGGCTTTGAAGAACTCAGGATCCGCACCACCTTCATCATGTGGACCATTGTCAGATGTAAAGAAAATAAGGGTGTTATCTAACTGACCTTTTTTCTCAAGTTCAGCCATGATTTGACCAACATAGTCATCAAGCGCAGTAACCATACCAGCTAAAACCGCATTGGGTTTTTCAACAGGTTCAGGGTAGTAAGCGGCGTATTTATCACTTGGGTTACCGGTCGACATACCTGAATATGGGATCTCAGGTAAGTCATATTGCTTGCTGTATTTTTCGGGTACAGCTAACTCAGCATGAGGAGAAGAGAAAGTCAGCATAATAAAGAACGGGTTTTCACGCTCTTGCTTGATATAGTTAATCGCTTCTTCAGTAAATAGCTCTTGGGCGTAAGCGCCTTTGCGGCCACCTTCGTTTTCAGTGATGCGGATTTTCTTGTTATCGCGCCACATAATTTGTGGGTATTGTCTGTGACCCTCTAAAATAGAGTAAAAGCCATACCAAGTATCAAAACCCATAGCATGCGGGTCAGTTACCCCCATTTGTGAACCAATCGAATACTTACCAAATAATGCCGTATCATAGTCAGCGTATTTTAATACGTGCGCTAAAGTAATGTCGGCTTCATGTAATTGCACTGTATTAGCATTGTTGCGCATGTAACGGCCATCGCGACCGGTAAATAAAGAAACGCGCGAAGGAGAGCAAACCGTATTACCAGAATATGCTTGGTCAAAGCGAATACCATTGCTAGCCATCTTGTCTAAATTAGGTGTTTTGATAGGGGTATTGCCATAAGCGCCAATCTGATTAAAACCCAAGTCATCCGTTAAGATGAAAATAATATTCGGTTTTTCTGATGCCATTGCAAAATATGAACTTGCACACAAAGCCACTCCAGCCATTGCTTTGCTCAATGTACGCCCTAAACGACTTATCTTCATTGTTTAACCTCAAACCTCGTTCAACACTCTCTAACCGACTCTTTAAATGAAGTTGTTTAATCAGTTAGAACTTTAAAAATTTGTTAACGCAATATACATGAATAAAACAGAACTAAAAAGAGTTTTAGTGACTTATTTTGATTATTCATGATAAGTATTATCACTACATGAGCGAATTTTTATTCAATAAAAATATAAGCTAATGATTTATTTACTTAAATTTTAAATTTGCTTTTGCACAGTTTAAATCACCCAACATTGACTGATTAAGTCTAGTCTATTCGCAGCATAATCGCGTATATAAATACAATTCAGATAATTTATGTTTTACATAGCGAATAAGAATAATCATTTTCACTCACAACTGTTCACAAACAAACTTTACTCATGCATAATGCGTTTCGTTGTTAAGTACTGTCTCGTGCTAACAACTGTTGTTACGTGTGCTTCAAGAGTACAAATTGTGTGGTTGTACTTCTTGATAGACTTCTAGTGTGTGTGTGGGCACAAGGATGTGCTACTTTTTTCTCCTCTGCTACTTCTACTCTTTCATTTAAAATCGTTGAACAAGGTACATACTTTGTATGGGTGGATTTTATATCCACTAACCCTAACTTATTTTAGATACACTGGGTTTGCCGGTGTAAAACCGGCCCCACAAGGTACGTGTTTTGTAGGTTGAAATTTATTTCAACGAATTTTGTTAGATACGCAAGGTTGGTCGATGCAAAATCCCCCCTACAATTTAGTAAGTAACCTCAATTCTGGATAATAAATCCGTTTCTGGAGGCTCTTTGAACCAATAACTGCGTTAAGTTTACTTGCAATAGGCTAGCTATTGACGCGTAAACTTGCCTTGTTCTTGGCTCAAATTTCTCTCCAGAAATAGGAAGGAAGTTCTGTTGGTTATCGAAACTTGTTAACTAACTGAAATTAATAATAAAAATAATATATTGTCGCAATTCTTAACCAGAGTTGAGGTTACGTAGTGATAAATTCAACCGTTCAAAACTTTTGAGTTAATAGCATTGGGGGGGTAAAGCCACCCGTTTCTGACAGGTGGCTTGAGGATGGATATATAAAATTTATTCTTACTTGTAACGCTCAATACAATTTAACTCTGCAAAAGCCAAATTAAGGCGTTCACTCATCGACATTTCCAGCTTACGTAACCAAACTCGTGGGTCGTAATACTTTTTATTAGGCGCTTCTGGATCGTCTGGATTACCAATTTGTGTTTGCAAATAGCCTTTGTTTTCAAGGTAATATTGATGAACACCTTGCCACGATGCCCATTGCGTATCAGTATCGATATTCATTTTGATCACCCCATAGCCTATCGCTTCTGTGATCTCTTCTGGGCTTGAACCTGATCCACCATGAAAAACAAAATTCAGAGGCTCAGCCGTTAAATTATGTTTTTGTTTAACGTAAGCTTGCGAGTTTTTCAGGATCTCTGGGGTTAATTTCACATTACCTGGTTTATAAACGCCATGCACGTTACCAAACGACGCGGCTATCGTAAAAGCTGGGCTGATTTTCGACAATTGTTCATAAGCAAAGGCAACATCTTCTGGCTGGGTATATAAAAGCGCATTGTCAATGTCAGTGTTATCAACACCATCTTCTTCGCCACCAGTACAGCCGAGTTCGATCTCAATCGACATATCCAATTTAGCCATTCGCGCCAAATATTGCTGACAAGTTTCGATATTCTCTTCTAAACTTTCTTCAGATAAATCCAACATATGCGAGCTAAACAACGGCTTACCCATTTGTTGATAATAAGCTTCACCGGCATCCAACAAACCATCAATCCATGGCAATAGTTTTTTTGCTGCATGGTCGGTATGTAAAATAACCGGAATGCCATAATGCTTAGCCATGGCATGTACATAGTGCGCCGCCGCAATTGCACCCGCTATCGACGGATCGTGCCCGTCAAGGTTGACCCCCTTACCAGCAAAAAAAGCGGCACCACTATAAGATAACTGAATGATAACCGGTGATTGGCATTGACTCGCAGACTCTAACGCCGCATTGACCGAATGGGTACCAACAACATTCACTGCTGGGTAAGCAAACTGGCCTTCGCGTGCCGCTTTATACAAAATATCTAACGACTCACCACTGACTACGCCAGCCGGCACTAATTCAGACAAATTCATTAATAAATACTCCCGAAAATTGACAATACCTCTATTCACATTGTCTTTTGTATTTGTGTGTTAAGAGGTAAAAAAAGAAGCAACGACCAAGGTAGATGCTTCTCTATTAATCTATACCCAATTGCTTTTTAGTGATGACAAGCAAAAACTAAGTTAGGTCAAAGTAACGATCTACAGTGTCAGCGATGTACGGTGTCACAAGGCGGTTGTTATCTAAACTTAGTTGGCTCATCAAGCTTTTAGGTATCATGATGTGTTGCATAGTTGGTTAATATGGCAAATTTAATCTTGTCTGACTTTCATTTAACCCACTTATATAAAACTCGATTGAATTGCGCCGCACTAAAGTCTCAGTCAATAAGGCTTTATGTACGGCGCACAAGATCCTTTTCCCGCTAAATCCTAAACAATACCTGAACCATTACCGCCACTGTTTGGACGTTTTTCAGCAACCGCTTGACGATAACCCGATGCACGGTAAGTCGCGATAGGATCAATCGCCCCACCTTTACGTAAGCGCGCCATGGCTAAAATAGGTGAGACATCGGTAGTGAACGCCTTCTTCAAGGTGTTGCTGGCCATTAGCGCATCGTTATTGGTTTGGTATTCAGTTAACGCGGGACGATCCACTAATAATGCCGCTACATATGAGCGTTGCACACTGGCCGCTGAGTTCATTAAGCTCTCGATCGGATCGGTCACATTGTGTGATTGATCAAGCATGTAATTTGGACCAAATCCTTCTTGATTGCGGTACTCGGCATCAACTAATTCATTAAAAATTAAGAACTGTTGATAAGGATGTAAGCTACCGCTGTCTAAGTCATCATCACCATACTTAGAATCATTAAAATGGAAGCCACCCAATTTCTTAAATTGAATTAAGCGAGACACGATCATTTCAATATTTACGTTAGGCGCATGGTGACCCAAATCGACTAATGACTTAGCTTGTGGGCCAAGTTCCATCGCCGCTAAGATGTTTGAACCCCAGTCTTGAATAATGGTTGAGTAGAATGCTGGCTCAAACATTTTGTGTTCGATATGCAGTTCCCAGTCTTTTGGTAAACCCGCATAGATTTTTTTCATGCTGTCTAAGTAACGCTCAAACGCATGTTGAAAGTGTTGTTGACCTGGATGGTTGGAACCGTCGCCAACCCAAACGGTTAAGGTTTTAGAACCTAACGCTTGCCCCCATTCAATACACTCAAGGTTATGCGCAATAGCTAAATCACGGCTTTCTTGGCTGGTGTTGCTTAAGCTGCCGTATTTAAAACTATGCTCTTGACCCGCTTGGTCTTGGAAGGTATTCGAGTTAATTGAATCCCATTTTAGGCTTAGCTCGTCAGAAAACCCTTTAAGCTCAGTAAAGTCATCCACTTTATCCCAAGGAAAATGCGGAGAAACACGCTCGGTACATTGTGATAAATCATTAATTACGGCACTGTCTTCTAGCTTTTCCCAAATATTACGTGGCTCGCCAATACCTGGAAAACGCGCAAAACGAGTCCCCCCAGTACCTGTACCCCATGATGGCACAGCTATTTGGAACAACTCAGCTTTAGCCGTTATGTCATCTATGTTAATACCTTGACGCGCTAATTGATTACCTAACGCTTCATAGTCTTGTTTCACATAACCTTCAAGCTTGGCGTTTTGCTCGGCAATTAAGGCTTTATCAATACGTTGAGTCATATTCTTTCCTGCTTGGTTTTCTCGGCCTGATTGGTTTTATAGACATAGTGCCAACCTCATCAAGCGATGAGATTGGCTTAACCTAATATTAGTCGCTATTCGCTAACGCGGATAACGACCTAGCGTTTTTTATCGTAAAAACGCTTCGTGTAAACCGCCATCAACACTAATGATTTGGCCAGTGGTTTTGCTTAACTGACCAGACACCATTAAGTATGCCGCTTCTGCTTGGTCAGCCGGCGTAATTGGTGCTTTAGTTAACGTACGTTGTGCGTAGAAGTTAGCTAGCTTGTCACGTAATTCATCATCTGAATCACTCTGTGCAAACGCAACATCGTACTTAGTTAATGACGCAATCACACGGTCACGTGGGAACATGGTGCTACCTTTAACTACTGTCGCTGGCGCTAAACCGTTTACGTTAACTAATGGTGATAATTCTACCGCCAATTCACGAACCAAGTGGTTAGCTGCCGCTTTTGATGTGTCATACGCCAATGAACCTTTTTTCGATACGGCTGCATTAACACTGGTAGTTAATACTAATGCACCTTTTAAGCCTTGTGCTTGCCAGATTTCATTCGCTTCTGTACCCACAATGTAGCCACCTTTAACGTTGACCGCGAAGCTAACATCAAATTGCTGGTCGTTTGACATACCCGCTTGACCTGGTGCTAGGAAGACACCCGCTGTCACGATAACTTTGTCGATACCGCCGTAAGCCAAAATCACTTTGTCGAACATGGCTTTAACGCTGTCACGGTCAGTGATGTTCACTTCAGCCGCAATCGCTGGACCACAACCTGAAATACCCGTACCGGCTACACCAATACCTTGACCATAGATAGCGGTTAGTTCATCAGCCGTCGCTTGTGCCGCTTCTGCACGTAAATCAGCACACACGACATGCGCACCTTCTTTTGCACAGCGGAATGCAGTCTCTTTACCAATACCGTCACCCGCACCAATCACAACCACGATGTCACGCGCTAGTGGCGCTTCTTTTGGCATACGTTGTAGTTTGGCTTCTTCGAGTAACCAGTATTCAATATCAAACGCTTCTTGTTGTGGTAATGCTGCGTATTCATCAATCGCTTCTGCGCCACGCATCACTTCTACTGCACAGTTGTAGAATTCTGCTGTTACACGTGATTCAGATTTGTTTTTACCCCAAGCAACCATACCGACACCTGGAATTAAACATACAGATGGTGATGAAGCACGTTGCGCTGGTGAGTTATCGTGCTTACATTTTTCGTAGTATTCGCTGTAGTCAGCTTTGTACTGTTCTACACCTTCAGCTAATAAAGTTTTAAGCTGGTCGATAGAATCCGTTTCTGGGTTCCAAGCAACGTACAATGGCTTGATTTTGGTACGTAAGAAGTGGTCAGGACATGAAGTACCTAAGTCCGCTAAACGTGGTGCATCAACACTGTTAACAAAACGTAAGATGGTATCGTCGTCTTGTACGGTACCAATCATTTTCTTCTCACCTGAGACTAAACCACGTAGGTAAGGTAACACTTCGGCTAATACGGCGTTACGCTTGTCTTGGTCTAGTTTGGCGTACTTTTGACCACCAAAGGTCATTTCACCTTTGTCGTGCTCTTCAATGTAACGTGCGGCTTTTTCAATAATCTCTAAGCTTAGGTCGTAACATTCTTTGTTGTCATTGGCCCAGTTAATCACACCGTGACCGGCTAAGATAGCACCTTTGGCTTCTGGGTAATCTTTACAGATTGATTGTAGTTTTAAACCTAGGTCAAAACCTGGACGTTGCCATTCAGTCCAAATTAATTCGTCACCGAAGATTTTTTTGGTGAGTTCTTTGCAGTTTTTACTCGCAGCCACGGCAATCACTGAGTTAGGGTGCATATGGTCTACGTGTTTGTATGGCACAAATGCGTGTAATGGTGTATCGATGGATGATGGACGCGGGTTTAGGTTAAACGTCGCATGTGGGTACATGCCAACCATGTCATCTTCGATTTGGGTTTTAACACCGACTTCGTCAGCGCTATAGTAGATATCTTGTAGTGCAACAAGTTTATCCATGTATAACGATGAAAAGTTTTCTGGCTTAGAGGTACGTAAATCACCACCTGAGCCTTTTACCCATAATACTTCTACTTCTTTACCGGTTAATGGGTCAATTTCAATCGCTTTAGCAGAGGTGTTACCTCCACCAGTATTGGTAATGCGTTGGTCATCACCTAAAATATTTGAGCGATAAATAAGCGCTTCAATTGGTGACATACCTTCAACGGCGGCATCATCCCAGCTGTAATCAACATGGATAAAATCTTTCTTACTTGGCATCGGCCTTCTTCTCCAACTCGTGATGTCTAATAACAATCTGTGTTTAAAAAATGTTGAATAGTCAAAGCGGTCGGGTTTTAGACTAAGCCGTCGTGTTTTAAGACCCCACGAGCATATGCTCCATTATGTGATTGAGGCGAAAAACGCTGACAATGCAGTTCTAAAGTCTGAGCGAAAAGACTATTACGATGAATTAATGGGATAATAGTAACGCCCAAACAAACACAGTCAAGCATTTATAATCATATTCAATCACAAGTTATCACAAATTGAGCTATATGATATTGTGTTAATTTTATGACGATTAATTAACTAATTTTTAACATGTTGAATTTAAAAGAAATTTAGTTCGTAAGTTGAGTTGCAATTAATAACGAAAAAGAAGGTTTATAAAAGAAGAGTAAACAAAAAAATTTAAGAAATGATTGAAATTAAGCGCCGAGAATGGAACTCGACGCTTGGATATAGTGAATGGGTAAATAACTAAAAATGATCTGTTCGCTTTTTGCTTTAACGTGTCGAAATTATGTGTCTCGTGATCCTAGTATCTATACACAAATAACTTCAGGCTGATCGCGTCGAAGCCTCGGTATTTTCTGACTTACCGACACTTCGACTGCTCCGCGCTCAGTGTGAAAGAATACCTAAATCTCAACCAACAACGCTTTCAACTAAACGAAATCAAGCCGCAACTGTTCTAATCAGCAAACTGGCGAACCAGATTACCCAAGGTTTCTTTAGCATCACCAAAGATCATGCGCGTGTTTTGCTTAAAGAATAGTGGGTTATCGACACCCGCAAAGCCGGTTGCCATACCACGCTTTAACACAAACACGTTTTTAGCCAAATCTGCATTGATAACCGGCATACCATAAATAGGGCTACCCTTCATTTCTCGCGCGGCTGGATTAACCACATCGTTAGCGCCTATCACAATAGCCACATCATAGTTTTCGATACGCGGGTTAACTTCATCCATTTCAAATAATTGCTCGTAAGACACATCCGCTTCCGCTAACAACACATTCATATGGCCAGGCATACGCCCAGCGACTGGGTGAATGGCGTAAGAAACCTCTGCGCCATTGTCTTCCAGAAGCTCTTGCAGTTCCTTCATTGTATGTTGAGCTTGCGCAACTGCCATACCATAGCCAGGAATAACCAATACCGATTGCGCCGCTTCTAACACATAAAATGCATCTTCTGCTGAAAGCGCTTTGATCTCGCCTTCAATTTTCATATCACTGCTAACAACAGCCTGAAAACCTGAGGTTAAAACATTAACCAATGAGCGGTTCATGGCTTTACACATAATATTGGTCAAAATAATACCGCTGGCACCTACCAAAGCACCGGCAACTATCAGTAAGTTATTTTGTAAAGCAAAACCCGCTGCACATGCAGCTAACCCTGAATAACTATTAAGCAATGAAATAACTACAGGCATATCAGCACCGCCAATTGGCAATACCACCATAATACCCATTACCAAAGCTAAGCCGATGGCTAGATAGTGCCAAGTTGTGATTTCGGGTTGGGTTACAACCAAGTAGCCAGACGTGACAATTGCAGCAATTAACAAAACATTAGCGACGACTTGGCCTTTAAACACTATCGGCCGTCCTATCATGCGTTCGCTAAGCTTGGCCCAAGCAATGACACTGCCTGAAAACGTAACTGCACCAATCAATAAGGCAAGGAAACTGACAATCAATACAAATGTCGAAAGTTGAACTTCGCCAACAATGGCAGCGTAAGCAACGGCTAAACTCGATAAGCCACCTACACCGTTAAATAAAGAAACCAATTCAGGCATTGACGTCATTTCAACTTTCTTGGCGGCAAACACACCAATAGCTGAGCCAATCAATACACTAAGCAAAATGATTTCAAACGAAATAATCTGCTTGTCTAATAAAGTCACCACCACAGCAAAAAACATGGCGAGTGCCGACAACAAATTACCTTTGCGCGCAGTAGACGGATGGCTTAACAATTTTAAACCGAAGATAAATAAAGTCGCCGAAACAACGTAAACTGCATTAATTAGTAATGAAAAATCACTCATACTTTTAACCCTATTAACCTCTAGCGACTTTTAAACATGGCTAACATACGATCAGTCACTAAATAGCCACCAACCACATTAATTG
Source organism: Saccharobesus litoralis (assembly GCF_003063625.1). Classification (NCBI taxonomy): domain Bacteria; kingdom Pseudomonadati; phylum Pseudomonadota; class Gammaproteobacteria; order Alteromonadales; family Alteromonadaceae; genus Saccharobesus; species Saccharobesus litoralis. The sequence goes on from NZ_CP026604.1 coordinate 1,054,363, forward strand.
TTGCAAACAAAACCGAAGCTGCACCCAACCAAGTAGACCATTGGCTTTGCTCACCACCAGCTAAACTCAGGGCACCAATAACTGTGATCCCTGAGATCGCATTAGCACCCGACATTAAAGGTGTGTGCAACGTAGCAGGCACTTTACGGATTAATTCAAAGCCAACAAAAATGGCCAACATTAAAATAAATAACAAATAGATAGCGGTCATTATGCGGTCTCCAAGGTTTTTTCGGCTTCTACATTAGATGAGCTTACTTTTTGCTCGGCTGGGTGTTGCGCCTTCTCTTGAGCTAGGTCTTGCTCTGGATCTTCACTTCTATGGATCTCTTTGATGGTGGCATTACTAATACTGCCCGCATGAGTGATCACCGCGCTTTGCTGAATTTCATCATTGAGATCAACAACAAAGACGTTGTCATCTTTGTTCCAAAATTCGCTAACTAAATTAAATAAGTTATTGGCATACATTTGTGAGGCGTTTAATGCCACTTCACTTGCCCAGTTACCCGTGCCAACAATGGTGACACCATTAACAACTGTCGTGTCGCCAGCGACCGAGCCTTCAACATTACCACCGTTTTCAGCCGCCATATCAACGATCACTGAGCCCGGTTTCATCACGCCAATGGTTTGCTTAGTAATTAATACCGGAGGTTTACGGCCAAAGAGTTGTGCCGTGGTGATCACTATATCTGACTCAGCTATGCATTTTTCCTGAGCAGCTTGCTGGATCGCCATCTGCTCTGGCGTTAACGCTTGGGCATAACCTTGCGCTGTTTGGCCGGTATCACCCAAATCGATTTCTAAAAATTTTGCGCCTAACGATTGCACTTGCTCAGCCACAACGCTTCTTGTATCAAATGCAGTAACAGCAGCGCCTAATCGTTTTGCAGTGGCAATAGCTTGTAAACCAGCAACACCCGCGCCGATCACAAAAACCTTACACGGTTTAATGGTGCCAGCTGCAGTCATCATCATAGGAAAAATGCTATGTAATTGATTCATGGCTTTAGCCACCATGACATAACCAGCTAAACTGGCTTGCGAACTTAGCGCATCCATTTTTTGACAGCGGGTAGAACGCGGGATCATTTCCATGCTCAGACTCGTCACCTGTTTTTCGCATAATTGCTTAACGTAATCGCCACCATTGAATGGATCTAAAAAGCTAATAACCACTTTGTTTGTTAATAGGGCTAAGTCTTGTTCAGGTAATTTGTGCACTGACAAGACGACATCTGCTTTCCCTAGCAATTTTTTACGATCCTTAACCACTGTTGCACCAGCCTCGATATATTGCTCATCATTTATATAAAGATGAGCACCAAGGCCAGTCTCAATTTGCACGCTAGCACCAAGCAAAACATAAGCTTTGATATTGCTTGGCAATAATGCACAGCGTTTTTCACCTGCAACTGTTTCTTTGGGAAACGCGATGATTGGCATAACAACTCCTAAATTTAGGGTGTAAAAAGCCTAGGCTTCAAAACGATGCCTAAACTAATAAAAACAGGTTGAGAATTAACTGGCTTGGGTAAACCAGTTAATGGCTACATTTATTTAGTACTTGTTCCAGAAAGAGATGATCGGCTCAATTTATTCGCTCGATGTACAGGGTTTGCTAACAACCGTGATGTTTTTAGCCACCCTAAGATTAAATGAAAAACTTCAGGCTGAGCTCGTCGAAGTCTCGTTACTTTCTAATTTACCGACACTTCGACTGCTTCGCGCTCAGTGTGAAAGAGTTCACTAACCCAACACATGTATCATGATCACCAAGGCTTTCAACTAATCAAAACTAAAATGAAAACAGTACTCGTCGCAAAACATAAACCTAGATATTTGGAAGTTATCCAGGCTTGCTAGGGGGGAATTGGCTTTGCGACTGTATTTTAAAAATACGAACTACTTAAGGTCAGCAACCGTGATGTGGTCCATATCGTCAAACTCTTGGTTTTCACCACCCATAGCCCAAACAAAAGTGTAGTTGGTAGTACCTACACCACTATGAATAGACCAGCTAGGTGAAGCAATAGCGACACCAGGCTCTAACGGCAGTGGACGAACCTCGCTTGGCTCACCCATTAAGTGAAAAACTCTTTCCTCTTCAGGTAAATCGAAATACATGTAAATTTCGGTACGACGGAAATGAGTATGCGGCGGCTTAGTATTCCAAACGCTGCCTGGCTTTAATTCCGTCATGCCCATCACTAATTGGCAGCTATCAACAATACCAGGACGGATAGATTGGAAAATAGTACGCTCGTTTGATGTTTCTTGCGCGCCTAATTCAATGCGCTTGGCATCGCTTTTGGGGACGTGTACCGTTTTGGTTACACGGTGCGCGGGATAGGAAACAAGATAAAACTTAGCTGGGTTTGCAGGATCTTCAGAGGTGAACTGCACTTCTTTGCTTTCTTTGGCAATATATAAGCTGTCTTTGTTAGCCATAGCATACGTTTCGCCATCGACAGTAATTGTGCCATTACCACCAATATTGATAACACCGGCTTCACGGCGTTGACAAAAATAATCAGCGGCTAACTCTTTGTGAGTGGGTAAATCAATAGCTTGTGTTGTCGGCGTGATCCCGGCGATCACACCACGATCAACATCGGTGTAAGTTAATTTAATCTCACCATCAACAAATAACTGCTGAGTCACGAAAGCTTCACGTAACTCACCATTACGCATGTCTTTGTAACTTCTGATATCTGCAGAGAACATGAAGTCCATAAGAATTCCTCAATAAAATTAATAATTAAAAGTGACGCGCTCGATTAGCGCGCCATCCAGCCACCGTCAACAAGCATGACGTGACCATTCATATAATTAGAAGCTGGGCTTGATAAGAATACGGTTGCACCGGCTAAATCTTCCGGCTTACCCCATTCTCCTGCTGGGATCCGAGCACTAATGCTGGCGTAGCGCTCAGCATCGTTGCGTAAATTCTCAGTGTTGTCGGTTGCAAAGTAACCTGGCGCAATTGCATTAACTTGAATACCAGAACTCGCCCACTCATTAGCAAGGGCTTTGGTTATTTGCGCGACACCACCTTTACTAGCGGCATAAGCAGGAACCGTAATACCACCAGAAAAGCTCAGCAATGATGCGATATTAATAATTTTGCCTGAGCCTTGTTTAAGCATATGTTTGCCAGCTTCACGACAGAATTTGAAAACCCCGTTCAAATTGACATTGATAACATCGTTCCAATCTTCATCAGAAAACTCATGTGCAGGCGCTCGTTTAATCGTGCCCGCATTATTAACAAGAATATCAATCCGCCCGAACTTCTCGATTGTGGCAGCAATAACCGCTTTAATTTGCTCACCATCACTTTGATCACAACCCAAGGCTAAATAATCAATGCCCTTTTCTTGTAATAAGCTAACGGTTTTCGTTACGCTTTCAGGTTTTGAACCGACTGCGACTATAGTTGCACCGGCTTCGCCTAACGCTATTGCCATAGCCTGACCAAGACCACGACTTGCACCTGTGACTATGGCGACTTTACCGTTTAAGCCAAACTGTTTAATCAAATACTCTTGCATTCATTGCCTCACTTACTTTAATGGCCCAAGGCTCAAAATTACGCAGTTTAATAATGCGGTCGTTCAAACGGTGCCAAACCATGTTAAAGACAAACTTATTTACTCAATAAGCCTTACTTATTTTCAAAAAATGGGAATTCATTGCCATGACTCTGATGAAAAACTGCAAGTTAAATTAAAAAATTAACCGCAACTAATCTGAAAGACTCATCACACTAGACCTCATTTTGAATATACTGGATCCTAATATGACACATAATGATTGTAAATGATTATTTAATTATCGAATTGATTATTTTAATAACAAATCGTTAACTTATTAATTTACATTGATTTAACGCAATGTATTAATAATTAAGCCTGTTACACTCTGCACCAGTATCAATAAAATGAAATATTATTAATCACTTGTGAATACAAATGACAAAATATGAAAATAAAACTATCATAATTTGTCATACAGTGATAAGATATATGTTGTTTGTATATGAATAAAATTGCCGATAGAATATGACTAAAGTTGAATTGAAAAGTTTGAAAACTGGTAAGGATTTACCAATGCTAGAAAAACATAGACAACAATTAATTAAAGACATACTCGATCAGCAGCAGTTTGCGAGCGTTAAAGATTTAACTGAAAAACTTAACGCATCGGAAGCAACTATCCGCCGTGATATTACGAAAATGAGTAAGCGCGGCGAGATAAATAAAATTCGTGGCGGCGCAGAATCAATGAATACCGAGCCACGTAAAAAACATATCTCTAGTACATCGTTTATGGTCGATGTGGAACAACGCGTTGATACTAAACGTCTAATCGCCAAGCGTGCAGCTGAGCTTTGTAAAGACGGTGATTCAGTTATTATTAACGGTGGTAGTTCAACCTACATGATGGGTGAATACTTGTCGTCTGTACAAATGAATATTTTGACCAACTCATTTGTACTAGCAAACTACTTAACTGAACACACAGATAACCAAGTGACTTTGCCAGGTGGTGAAATTTACCGTGAGCAAGGCATTATTCTTAGCTCGTACGAAAAAGACAGCACGGAAAATTACTTTGGCTCTATGATGTTTATGGGTACACCAGGTATTGGTAAATTCGGCGTCATGGAAAGCGACCCTCTACTTATCCGCTCTGAACAAAAGCTTTATAAACAAGCTGAAAAGCTAGTGATATTGGCTGACAGCACCAAGCTTGGTAAGCGCAGTAACTTTATTTTCTGTCCGTTAAAAGATGTAGATATTTTAATTACTGACTCAGGCGCATCTGACGAGTTAATTCAATATTTTGAAAGCAATGGCATTGAAGTGATTGTTGTTGAAAAAGCTGAAGAAGAAGCTAACGTTACCGCCTAACTCTCATTCAGTCAGTTTATCGCCCAAGCGTAAACTGACTGATTAACTCCCTGACTATCCAGCAAATTCAATTACCCGTTCGACTGTATATTTCCCTGTTACACTCACAATACAAAGCCAGCTATTAGATTTAGGCTTAAATTAGCGGGCTTTAGCAATTATCCGTTTCCTTCTTGCACCCATTCAAACGATACTATTTTATTAATAGGATCTTGGCTATGTACCGCCAGCAGGTTTATACCAACACTGTAGTAACGGTAGCCGAAGGTTTGTAATAATTCGATAATCTTATCGCGGTCTGATTTACAGGCTTCAATATGTAAAACGGGTTGGCAACGATCAATTGTTTTTTTAGCGCCATTGAGTACATCCATTTCCATGCCCTCAACGTCGATTTTAATTAAATCGACCCGTTGCGCGGATAAAGAATCAATGGAGATCAAGGACACTGGTTTACAGTCTTGTTGTTGATAAGACACGCTTTGACCAATATCTTCACCATCTGGCCTTGGTTTTATTTCTAAACTGCCAAAACTAGCGGGTTGTAAATAGTCCAGTTGTGGAACCAATATGGTTCCAACTTGCTCACCCACCGCCGCGTGATTAACACTGGCATTAAAGCAATTATTCAAGGCTATATTGCCCGCTAACGCATAAAAAGTTCGCTCTTGTGCTTCAAACGCAACCACTTCGCCCCAGCCATGCATCAACTTTGCCCATTCCACAGTATGCACACCTATATTAGCGCCGCAATCAATGGCGATAACCCCATCTCCATGAGCATCGCGCCGTGCTTGTAATAACACGCTAATAGCGTCAACCTCGTTTGGATCAAAACAGGAATTGATCATTAATTGATGGCCTACGCCATAAGCCATGTTGTCATCTGTGACACAGTAATCATGACGATTAACAATCAAGCTACCGTGGTGCGTAGCAGTGAGTACAAAAGCGATCGGGCGGGTATTACGAGTATTCATTTGGTGTTAACTGTCCATATTATTTGCCATTACACGCATAAGGCTAGCACACCCAATACGCAGCGCAACCGCACACTAAGTTTTACAAACGAAAAATATTCAACACCTAACAAACTGAAATAAATAAACTTTTTTATTTCCTTAATAATACAGATTAAAAAAACAGCAAAATAACTTGCCGGATAAAATATTCAAAGATATAGTGTTATACATATGTATAACACTATATCTAAAAAGGATGTCAAAATGAAAGCTTGGAAAGTCTGTTGGGTATTGCTAGCAGCTCTATTGATCAATACCAATACACTGGCAGAAAGTGCTCTGTATAAATCAATCCCGCTGCAGGGTATCACTATCTTGGAGGCGGATGGGAATTTGCATGTTGAAGTGATTTACAGCCATGAAGAACGCGCCGAGGTATTTTTGCGTAAAAATGCAATTAACTCAGTCATTATAAGTAAGGAGCCACTATCACTCGAAACTGACGAGCAAGAGGCCACTTTTCGTTTACGTGTTAGAGAGCAGCCTGCATTGCAAAACCCCAAAGACGAAGAGTCCGCACTGGCTATCGTTAAGCTTTACACGTCTATAATTAGCTTTATCGCTGCTAGCGAATTGCAACAATTAGTCGTATCAAATCAGACTGAATCGACCGACAAATGGCTAAGAATTCGTTTAAGTGGTGACAGTAAAGCGCAAGTTAATGGCCACTTTGTGCGATTAACCTTAGACATCAATGAAACCTCTGATGCTCAATTAATGGATAGTAAGACCAAGAAGTTAGTGGTACGCCAGCGCGACCAAAGCCGCTTGAATGTGGCCGACAGTCAATTTAATGAGATAGATATGAATGGCCGCCATACTTCGCTATTTACCGCCAACAGTATCACAGCTGAGCAGCTTAAAGTGACGATGAATCAGAGTGCGCGTATCACATTTGACCAAGACAGCTTAGTTGAGATCGTTGATGTGGAGGCACGTAATCAAAGCCAAATTCATCTGCTTGCGGCACAAACACGTTCAACCAAAGTCAATGTAAAAAATCAGGCTGAGGTACATTTAGGCAATGCCAATCACTTGCATGGTTCGGCGCGACACCAATCTCTTGTCACATACAGAGACACGGATGAATCGCAATTAAATGTAAAAATACGCAACAACGCCAAGCTCAAACGTCAGGAGTTGAGTCATGAATAATGTTTGGCATGACGACCAGCCTATTTATAAGCAATTAGTGGCTAAGCTGAAAACAGCCATTTTAAACAACAATTATCCTGAAGAGTCGGCGCTACCCTCGGTAAGGGCAATTTCAGCAGAACTACAGATCAATCATATTACCGTATCAAAAGCCTATCACGAATTGTTGGATGAAGGCTTAATTGAGAAAAGAAGAGGATTAGGCATGTTTGTTAAAACTGGCGCGATCAACGCATTGTTACTAGCCGAAAAAGCCAAATTTTTATCGGAAGATTTGCCGCATTTTATCGAGAAAATGCAGCAGTTGAATATCGAACAACAAGATGTCATCGACCGCATCCAGCAACTTATGATGAGTACATCGACAAAGGATCTGAACAATGACTAATATCATTCAAGCCAGCAATCTCAACAAACACTATGGTAAAAAACAAGTATTAAGCAATATTAATTTGTCAGTTAATGCCGGTGAAATTGTCGGTGTAGTCGGCAGCAATGGTGCTGGCAAAAGTACCTTGCTTAAAAGCTTACTAGGCTTAACCCGTGTAGACGGCGATCTGACGGTTTGCAAATTAGATCCGCATGCCTCACAACACAAATTAATGGAAAAAGTTAGCTTTATTGCCGACACCGCCACCTTACCCAAATGGATAAATGCTCAGCAGTTATTTGACTACTGTGCTCAGGTTCATCCGAGTTTTCGCCGTGATTTGGCTGAGGCGTTTTTGTCTAAAACCAATATCAAACCCGAACTGCCAGTGAAAAAAATGTCAAAAGGCATGATCACTCAATTGCACTTAGCCATGGTGTTAGCTATTGAGTCTGAACTACTGGTTTTAGACGAACCGACACTTGGTCTTGACGTACTAAGACGTAAAGCCTTTTACAATAATTTGCTCGAAGACTATTTTGACGATAACAATACGATTGTCATCACCAGCCATCAAATAGAAGAAATTGAGCACATTCTGACCCGAGTGGTGTTTATCGATGATGGCAAAATCGCCTTAGATATCAATATTGATGAACTCGAAAATACGTTTTTCCAAGTGACCATTAAACCCGAACAACAGCAGCAAGCCGAGTTGTTAAAGCCAATTTATTGTAGCAACACCATTGAAGGTCGCTCGTATATTTTCCAAAACGCTAATCAGCAAGAGTTACAATGTTTTGGCACCTTAAAAACCCCTAGCCTAACTGACATTTTGGTCGCACTCATGAGCAACAAAACAACGGAGATGGAACATGCTTAATTTATATTTTTCGCAACTCAAACGAGAGTTTTGGGAACATAAAACCAGTTTAGTTAACATTCCGCTTACTTTGTCTAGCGTTGCCATTATTGCTTTACTGGCAGGCTTAATTTATTTTTCGTTGGCTGAGCATAAGCAAATATTTGTTCAATCCGACGGGGATTTGTATGTTTCCGTACCCAATCAACTAAAAGGCGCACCAGTGACCCTAGTTGACAGTCATAACCAAAGTGACTTAGGCAGTTGGCAACAAACAGACGTTAAATTTCCGGCTCGTATAATTAATAAAGAAATGGATCTACCCAAAAGCATCGAGCGCGGCAAAGAAGAAGTGAGATCCTTTTTGTTTGTCGCCACTGTCATATTGGTATTTTTTTCAGTGCTAGGTATTCTTTGTTCAAGCTTGTCGGCAGACAGAAAAGACAGCAGTATTTTGCTGTGGCGCTCGTTACCCGTGCCTGAAAGCCGTAATGTGCTAATTAAGTACGCCAACGCTTTTATCGTTCTGCCCTGCATTTATATCGTGTTTGCAATAGTCACGATGGGCATTATGCTAAGTATGCTGTCGATAACAGAATACATATTCTCACCCGCAGCCGAGCTTATTTTAACCAGTTCGTTTTATCACTTTTACACTAGCTATATAGCGGTTGTGTTTTATTTGTTTTTTGCCTTGTTGTGGTTATCCCCCCTACTCGCGTGGGTTGGTTTGGCCTGCAGTTACCCTAGTAAATTTAGCCCTTTTATTGTCGTTGCGCCCTTTGTATTAATCGCAATTATTGAAGCCTTAGTTTTCCGAACTTCGCACTTTAGCCAAACGGTATTAGACTACATTGACAATGGCATGGACTCGGTAGGTCATTTAGTTCACGGCAAATCTGAACTAATCGATTTTTCACAGCCCGCGATAGGCATCGCCCTGACCGCCTTGTTAATCACAGCTACCATTTACTTACGTAAATGGCGTATCGATTAGGAGGCGTCATGAATACAACTAAAAAGGCTTTATTGATTGTCGTTGTGGCATTTTTGCTACTGGGCTTGTTGATGCTCAAGCCTTATCAAAAACAAAGGATTTTGGATTTTTTCGCACTGCAATCGAGTTATATTTCAAGTTTGCAAAACCTCGATAACCCGCAATCAATGAAATATGTAAACTCGGCGCCGTTATTATAAGCTGCGTAAAAAAAAGCCAGACCTATTTAGGTCTGGCAAACACACCACTATTAGACGAGGCTCTCGTCTTTTAGCACAAAATCAGAAAAACAATACACATCGTTACCGATTTAACTTAAGTCTAGCTTTAGCATGGTATAAGCCAAAGTTGTTTTACCTATCGAAACAATTCTTACCTAATTGTTAACAGTTTTTACTGTTTTTGGCTTTCAGCAAAAGCTTGATTACGCTGTTGAATCGCCTTGCGCTGCTTACTATTTAAACCTTGGCTGAAATACACATCAGGCTTTAAATATACCCCTGAGTTTTTCATGACAGGATCATGTACATCCAAGCTTAAATCACAATCAAACCGCGCTAACATTGAATGACGATTCGGCGGCGTACCCGCATTAATAAAATGACTCATGCCCCAAGTGATCCCTTTAGCATATGGCGCATTAGTAAAAGCATCGGGTGAAAAAGGCGCTGCCGCTGTTGGCGGTAAGCTAATCACTGACTGAATTGTAAAATTAACCCCATCAGGCGCATATTGAATGGTGCTGCGCTCATTACCATCCTTATTAACAATACTGGCAATACCCTCTTTATACGGGAAATAAGTCGCTTCATGCCCAGAGTTAGAGATTGGATTTAGCGGGTGCTTAGTAAAAGGACCTAGTGGATCATCAGCCATGGCAATACCATTGGCGACTGCATATTTAGTACGGTGATCAGGCCATTTGTTGTAGGTAGCTTTGTAATAAAGATAAATTTTTCCGTTGTAAACGATAGGCTGCGGATCATGAGTTTGGTCTTGGTCCCAATCGCCTTTTTGGCCGGAATGTACAACAATTTTATTAACCGGTGTCCAAGGGCCATTCGGTGAATCAGCATAAGAAACTGTAACCGGACAAAAATCACCATTTAAACCACTTGGCTCAACAAAGCCTTGATAATAGAGGTAGTACTTTCCTTTCCATTTTAAAATATCTGGTGTCGCAACAGAACGATGGCCAGGATAGGGTTTTGGTGGGCGCGGCACAGCTACACCCTGCTCTTGCCAAGTAAAGCCATCTTTACTGGTGGCATACCAAATTTCCGCTAAATCCCAATCGGTAGATGGAATAGTATCAGTCGCCTTATGCGCATTACTCCAGCCGATAGGTGGTACTTTTGTATGACGCTTGGTATACCAAATATAATATTGGCCGTTTTCAAAGATCGGCCGAGAAGGATCACGACGTGAAATCGTACCGTCACCACCATTATAATCAAAACCTTTAAGACGGGTATATTTAAACTGCGAGAACAATTCGTTGTCTTGCACGCGCGGTGCTGGATAATCAAACATGCGCTGCATTGCCGCACTCAAAGGCATATCCGGCTTACTCGCTGGCATTTTATGCGGGAATACCTGACGTGCTTGTTCAGCCGCTTGCACGCAGAAGGTCCCAATTGACAACAATCCGAGTAAGCTTATTACCAACCCTCTAGCATTGTTTTTTACAAACATAGTCGCTCTCATAAATTCAAAAAATAACGAATCTATAATAGCATCAAATAAAAGTATAACACCAGTTTATTGTAAACAATGAACCGGTGTTAAGCCTGTCTATTAAATGACGCTTAGCTTGCTACCAAAAGTAGAGGCTTGAAAAAGTCTCGCCTTATATCTCTCAGTGATAGGAGTTTAGCTAGCACTTATCACATCATGAAGTTTATAAAGTATGTGTAACTCGCCTTATTATGTTGTAACGGATAAATGATCATAAGCTCGCTGCTTGAGCTGCTGAATAGTTTTCGTTTTTTGCCAATTTCGCAAAATAGGGTATATAGCAACAGAGATCCGGCCAACATAAATAAAGCATAAATTTGTTATTATCGAACCACCGAATACTTGCAAACAGTATAAAAAATATCGAAATACCATTTCACAGCCATTAACTAAAAAATGAAATATTCGAGCTTATTAAGTTTTAAATTTGTTATAAACAAGCAATGAAAAACAAAACGATGAACAAGCTAAAAAATGTCCACACAGCCTTATAAATAGGCATGTAATGGCACTTTTCATTTGACTCCTTTTGCTTAGCACACCTTTCATTCAAGCCAAAACAACGTCTAAAAACCTTAATTAAATCATGGATTAATCTCAATCTTGTTTTTTAGGTAAGATTTAAAGTTTTCTTCGCTGTTACAGAAAATCAACATATGTGCAAATTATTGATATTTTTAGGTGGGATAGCGGCTATTTTAACCAATCAAGTTTAAATAATATGACGACATATTGTTAACCAAGCTTAATTTAGCTTAGGTAAAAAGTTTGCAGCGTGACGCGAAAATCGCGGATAAGAGAGGTTCCCCCAATGAAGAAAAGTGCATTGCCCGATCCATTTGAACAAGCCCGTTTGGAAAAAGGTGTTGGTCACATGGACGATCAAAATGATCCTGTCACTATGGTACTGGGTCTTAAAGACGTACGCAAATGTGCTCATAAATGGCAAACATTCCAATCTGGCGCTAAACCCGGTCGTATTGTTGTGCCTTCTGAAGTGGCTATCCGTGAAACACGCCAAATTCCATTTGAAGTGGATCCACCTGAGCATAAAGGTTTCCGCGATTTACTGGACCCATGGTTTAAGCGCCCACTAGAGCCAGAATACCAAGACAAGTTAGCCACTATCATCCACGCCGTAGTTGAAGAAGCGCTAAACGCTGACGAAGTGGAAGTGGTTGAGGAATTTTCTTTGCGCTTACAATCACGCGCTTTGACCTTGTTGCTTAATATTCCTTACGAAGAAGCACAAACTTGGATCAGTTGGGGTACACACGTATTCCGCAGTGAAGGTGAATCATTAGATGGCGATAAAGCCGCAATCCTTTACGATTACATTGACGCGCAAATCGACAAAGCGGCCGAAAACCCAGGTGACGATTTATATTCTGTACTACTTAACTCTGAGGTAAACGGCAAAAAGCTAAGCAAAGAAGAAGTAAAAGGCGTGATGATTTTAACCTTTGCTGGTGGTCGCGATACAGTTATCAATGCTGTGACTAACTCAGTGGCTTATTTTGCTGAACACCCTGAATCATTGCAGCGTATTCACGACGAACCGGAAATTGTTAATACCGCAGTTGAAGAGCTTATCCGCTACTTTGCGCCTCTTACACACATGGGGCGAGTTGCGACAGAAGATACCGCAGTATGTGAGCATGCGGTTAAGGCCGACACACGTATCTCGTTATGTTGGGCATCGGCGAACCGCGACGAAAAGACGTTCCCGAACCCAAATGAAGTGGTGTTAGATCGTAAAGTAAACCCACACGTGAGCTTTGGTTTTGGTACGCATAATTGTTTAGGTGCTACGCATGCGCGACAAATTATGCATACCTTAGTGAAAACATTGGCTGAAAAAGTGAAATCGATTGAAATCGTGGATCACCAAGACAATGTGGAAGTATTAGGTGAGTTTAATCGTAAAGTGGGCTTCCATGCCCTTAACGTAAAATTTACTGCTAAATAAAATTTAATGCTTGGCTGTTGCACGGGGGCGTAAAACAGCTAGGTAAACATTCCAGTTTAAAAATGACTAGTTGAGGTTTCTCATGGCGAAGATTACTTTTATCACAATTGAAAACGAAGAAATTACTGTAGAAGGCGACTCAGGTAACGTAATGGAATTGGCAGTAGCCAACAACGTTGCAGGTATCGACGGCGACTGTGGTGGCGTATGTTCTTGCGCAACTTGCCACGTACACGTTGACCCTGCTCACGTTGCAAAAACAGGTGAAGCCAGTGAAATTGAACAAGACATGCTTGAGCTTGATGACAATGCTAACGAATACAGCCGCTTATGTTGTCAAATTCAAGTATCTGAGCAATTAGACGGCGTTATCTTACGCGTAGCAGGCGACGAATAGTCTGCTAAAAAACCTGTGTAGGCGAGCATTTATGCTTGCGACTCATTGGCGTTGTTTCCAAGCAACGATCAGTTGAAACCCTGTAGGTTAACCTTTACCTAAATTAATTTGGCTCAACAAAAACAAAGATTGTGTTGGGCTTCATTCTTCAGCCCAACTGGTGCAGGCGAGCATTTATGCTTGCTGCTCATTGGCATTTGGCCTAAAGACCGACCTACCATTCTTCCAAGAGTAATCCTTATGTCTGAAATCCAATCTGAAAATCAAACTTGTGTGGTTATTGGCGCAAGCCACGGCGGCGTTAACTTAGCCTTTTCATTACGTAAAGAAGGCTGGCAAGGTGACATCATTTTATTTGATGTTGATCCAACCATGCCCTATCACAGACCACCACTGTCGAAAGCGTATTTAACTAGCGACGATGCTATTGATAAAAACCTATTAAAATCGCCAGACGCTTATGAGAAAAACAATATTCAATTGAAACTGGGGGTATTGGTTGAGTCTATCGATCGCCAAGCGCAAACTATCACCTTGCAAGATGGCAGCACCCAAGCTTACGACAAGCTGGTATTTTCAGCTGGTGCACGACCGATTATTCCGCCGATTCCCGGTATCAAGGATGCGGCCAACTTATACCCATTGCGCACTGCGGCCGACGTTAATAATATTCGCCAAGCGTTAAACGCCAGCGCAAGCAAACGCGCGGTGGTGATCGGCGGTGGTTATATCGGTTTAGAAACCGCAGCGTCAATGAAAAAACTCGGCGCAACAGTCACCGTATTAGAGCGAGAAGAGCGCATATTGGCACGTGTCACTGCACCACATATGTCGAATTTTTTCCAACAACTGCATGCCGATAATGACGTTGATGTATTCACTGGCAAAAACGTTGTTGAGATCAAAACCCAAGATGGTGTTAACCAAGTCATTTGCGGCGACGGAACAAGCTTTACCGCTGACTTAATTGTGGTCGGCGTGGGTATTCGCGTGAATACTGAACTTGCCGCTGCAGCCGGTTTAGAAATAGACAACGGCGTGAAAGTGGATGAAACTGCACGTACCAATGACGAAAACATCTATGCCATTGGCGATTGTTCTTTCCACCATAACCCGCGCTACGACCGCTACATTCGGTTAGAGTCAGTGCAAAATGCGGTCGACCAAGCCAAAACAGCGGCCGCGGCCATTTGTGGTAAACAACCTAAATACGACACTATTCCTTGGTTCTGGTCTGATCAATACGACATTAAATTACAAATGGTCGGATTATCGACAGGCTATACAGACACCATAGTGCGTGAAGAAATTGGCGATGAAACCAAATTTTCGGTTTGGTATTTTAAAAACGACGAGTTACTGGCCGTTGATGCTGTCAATAATGCCAAAGCGTACGTGTTAGGCACTAAGTTTATCAAAGGTGTCACTGCGCTTGATAAAGCCAAAATAGCTGATCCTAGCGTTGAGTTAAAGCCCGCAAATTTATTAGCGAGCTAAACGTTACGCTATCACTGTCAAACACTCAGCTGGGTATATAAGACGCTTATATACCCTACTCAAACCCAGGCACTTGTATTTCAAATAGCACTGTTGTGTTTAATTGTTGCTTACAATTAAATTCCAATGAAAACAGTATCTTTTTGTCGAAATTTATTTCGACAAAAAGACTCGCATAATTTCAAACTTACCTTTGATACAAGGCTTCTAACGTAGCACTCGCGATAGCATTAGCGTTAATCATATAACCGGTCAATGCACCACTGGCGTTTGCAGGTAACTCTAACTTTTCTACCTTTAACGCATGTACGGTAAATTGGTATCGATGCAAACCATGACCTTTTGGTGGGCAAGCACCGCCAAACGCTTTACTACCATAATCATTAGTGATTTGCTGACTACCCTGCGGCATTGAGTCGCTTTTTACTTCACCAACACCTTGAGCCAGTTCATGCACATCATTCGGAATATTAACCACTTGCCAATGCCACCAGCCACTGCCCGTTGGTGCATCTGGATCATACACAGTAATCGCAAAACTTTTGGTGCCTTTCGGCGCATTTTTCCATGCTAAATGCGGTGACAAATCTTGCCCAGAACAGCCAAATCCATTGAATTCAAATAACTGGCTCATTTGTTGGTCCGCTTTAATATCTTGGCTTGTTAAAACAAAATCAGCGGCTAAAGTCGGTAATGTGATAAAACTAAAAGTTAGAAAGCTAAGCGTGGTCAACACGCGTTGATAAATAGACATAAGGATCCTCAATCAATAATAAAGTCGAGGCTTTATGCTATGTGAAAGTGAAAAACTAATTTAGCCGCTAATCACTCAATCTTTCGCCTTTTTCGGTCAATCATTCAGTTATACGCGTTTTGCGTAAATCCGATGGGGTTAAACCAAAGCGACTTTTAAATCTGTCGGTAAAACGAGATTGCGAACTATAGCCACATTGCTCAGCCACTAAGCCTATGGCTAAGTCCGTGGTTTGCAGTAAGTGCAGCGCTTGTCCTAGCCGTGCTTGGTCTTTAACTGCTTGCAAACCTGTCCCTTCAGCTTTGAGTTTGCGCCTTAGGGTTGATTCACTCATCGCCAGTTGCTGACAAATATCATTAATATGCACATCACTAAACTGGCTTTGACTGTATATCGTCTGCAATTTAGAACTTAGCTTAGTATTAACAAATAAGTTTAAAACAGCATCATGACCTAAATGGCACAACAGGGTTAATAATTCGATACGCCTTGCTGGCCACATGCTTTGTGGTGCCCATAACGCGCTTTCAATAAATTGTTGTAAACAAGCTGCCAGCGCATCACATACATCCGCGATATAATAATTTTGCGCAAGTCGCGTGGAAGGGTTCAACGCTTTAGCTTGCGTTAAATCGTTAATGTCTTGTGAGTCGAACTCAATCAGTAACGCAAAATAGTCATCAGCCAAAGGGATATTGCGCATATCAAGTGCTGGGCTATCGGCTAAAAAAACAAACTGCTCTTGGCTACAGGTAAACGTTGTACTCCGCCCTAACTGCTTTGTCCCATTCAGCACCACTACCATTAACGGCTTGGCAATAGGCACGTTCAATAAACGCTGCTCAAAAGTAGATTGGTAAACCGAGAAAGGTAAGTGCGTTTGTTGCGCTTGAACTTGTTGGATAACAGAAATTAAGTTCATTGTAAGCCGCTTATGAAGCAATTTTCCCTATAAATATAGGGATATGATTGCCAAACTCTATCAGAGATGCAAGTAGCAAAAAAATAAATGAGCCACACAATATTAACTGTGCGGCTCATATTGATTACTCCATCTCTTGGTACATCTCTGGCCAGTAGCGATAAATACTATGGCCATACTTTTCAATGCGCTCAGTGGCTTCAGCTAAATATTTTAAGCTTTGCTCTTTGGCGGCTTGTTGATTACCGATCAACAGAGTGTAAGCATTACTTGATAACACTTTACCTTCACCATTACGCAGCGCAACTGCTATGGTAAAATCACCGCTTGCATCTGTAGGAATATCCCATTTTATTTCAGCGAATTCACGAGCACTATCCAGTTCAACATTAAGTGCTTGTTGACCAACAACGCCGGTAGATTGACCTTGATATAATACCTGCCATTCTAACGTTAAATTTTCAAAACCATATTGGTAGTCATTAACAACCCATAACTCACCTTTAAATGCTGAACCTGCATCCCAACGACGTTTACTAAAAGCTAAGCTCGGCAGCAATGGTTGGTAGGTACGTTTTAACCAATCAAAGGCTTGTTTCTTTTTGCCATAGTAATCAATGATGCCCCATTTAATGTCGGGTACATGAGTCATAAAGTGACACAAAGACACACCACTCACTTTTGGTTTACGGCGACGGTAGGTTTCCAGCGCGAATTGAATGACTGTGCCTTGGGCTACTTGAGTGGCTTCGACAAACTCCTCTAACGAACCCATTTTGTAGTCATTAAAAACTTCAAAGTTTAAGTTCTTTAAAATATCAATATCTGCCCAGTGATACGCCCAACTTGGTCCCATCGGCCACAATTCATCCTCAGGAATAAACTTTTTCAAGCTTTCAATATCAGGTGCAGACGCAGCAGTGAGCTCAGGAATAATTGCACAATCAAGCGCAGGGTAGTATTCCTCCATAAACTCTTTACCACCTTGGTAGTAATGCTCGTTTGCATGCATGGATTCATGCGGCTTAAAGCCAATATTTTGCGCTGATTCTGAGCTTAATGGTGATGCCAAGCCATATGGAATATTGGTTTGCTGGTTAACTGCTTTGCCAATCACTTCCATCAATTGTTTGTTGCCGCTTCGTTCATGCGCGCCAGAGAAAAAGACTTCTTCGCCGCCCATCCAAAAAATTTGCGAAGCATGATTACGACGCTCTTTAACCGTGGCAACACATTCGTGTAAAACACCATCAATAAATTCTTGGTCGCTCGGGTAAGCTTGTGTGGCTAAGGTGAAGTTAGTCCATACCGTGATCCCTAACTCATCACACAGGCGATAGAAGTCTGGAATTTCAGGCGGATGCCAGCCAAAAATACGCAAGTTATTAATATTGGCTTCACGCACCATGGCGACACGGTCTTCGTATTTTTTCAGGCTATTACGGCCGTATAAGAATGACGGTTGACCACCCCAACAGGTTGAACGTAAGAAGTGACGTTTGCCGTTGATCTTAAATGTCCATGGGAATTCATTGTCGTCACGCGTATAACCGGGGTTAAAGTCCATGGTAACTTGACGTAAACCGATCACTTCTTGGCTGTTGTCTAATTCGACATCGCCTTGAACCAGTTTTACATCAATTTGATACAGGTTTTGTTCCCCCATATCCCACGGCCACCAAAGTTTAGCATTAGCGACTTTTATGCTTGTGCTAAATTCATGTTCGCCCGGTGGTACATCCACATTAATAGTTTGATTAAACTCGTGGGTATCGCAGTTTTTACCCTGTAGGCTAGTTTCTATATTCACCACTTGTGTTTCGTCACTATCGTTAACCAAGGTATAAGTGGCTGCAATTTGGGCTTTTTCTTGCCCCTGCTCTGCATTTTGCACGGTTACGTCGGTGCGAATATTGTCAATGCGCACTTGCTCAGTGGCTTCAATTCGAACTGGACGCCAAATACCAAATGGTACTAAGCCAGAGAAGTAATCACCTGAGAAATTAACTTTTTTACCGCCGCAATTACGGTAGTTTTTCGGTGGTGGATCGAGTTTCACCATCAGCATATTGGAACCATCGCGCCAATCTTCAAAGCTAACCACGTCACTAATATCAAACTCAAACGCTGAGAACATACCTTCATGACGACCTAAGTAATGGCCGTTTAGCCAAACGCTACAACTGTAATCTACCCCTTCAAAAATCAAGCGAATGCGCTTACCTTGCATATCATCTGGCACCGTAAAACGACGGCTATACCACCACTCGTATTCCGCAACCCATTTGGCACGATGCATATTGCGGCCAAAATAAGGATCAGCAATTTCATTGGCACGATGTAAATCGGTATACACATCGCCTGGGATAGTAGCGAAGTTCCAGCTGAAGTGCGTACCTTGGTACTCGGCAGGTAATAGATGTAAACCTTCTATTTCGCCCTGTCCCGGACGCATACGTTCCATTTGCCAGCGGGCACCACTTAAATCTAAATTGATACGAGACATGATGTTCTCCTGTGTTGAGTCTGGACAGTTACCAGTGTTTTAATGTTTAAATTCAAGTTTTAGGCACAAAGCAGCCTATAGCGCTGGCCGTGACCAGCACTTTGGTTTTTGGGTTGTATTGTAGGTGAGGCTTTGCCTGCACGGATGCAGGTACTTAGGATTCGTCGGGAACGAAATCCTGTAGCCTTACTCTTTTGGGTAGGTTTTATTGGCATTGCAGGCATACAAAGCGTTCATGCAAGCATAAATGCTCGCCTACAAAGCCAACGAACTACCCATAATTAAAATACACTGCGCGTTTTTGCAGGTAGTTCTCGATACCATAAGTACCGTCTTCACCACCTGTACCACTGCGCTTAATCGTTGTGCTACCGCAACTGCTGAAACAAAACCACGAGTGTGGTTCCAAGTAATGCCCTTTAGAGTACTCATTTTTGTGCGCTCTACTTTTAATATTAAGTGTTCAATGTTCAATTCTCAGCACTCAACCAATCCAATTATTTCTATTTGAATGTTATATTTCTATATGAATAATCATGCGACAAGACTGGTTGCTTTGTCAACAATAAATGATTAATAAAATTTAAAAGTTGTTTTCAGTAGTTCAGCTAAGATTTACAGCTAAAAAAACGATTACTTTTCCCAAAAAAGGATCAGTTAAAAACACCGAGGCTGTAAAAAAACATAATTAAAGAGGTCGACGTATATTGTCCCAGACACGTAACGGCATTCCCTACATCCATGTAGGCCGAAATTTATTTCGACACTAGCAGCTTACATGCATGTAAACAAAGTCGAGAGTAGGCGCTGACAATAAACTATAAAATTTGAGCAAGAAAACTATAGTTAGCAGACTGAGGTTCGAGAGTTCAGATCGGTGTAATGTTTATCTGGGACGTTTATTGCCATACATACGTTGGTCTGCATGATGTAACAGGCTGTCTATTTGCATACCGTCATCTGGAAATACGCTATATCCAACGGCACAACTGACACTGAGTTCGTTGTCGTTAAAAACCATTGGCAGCTTAATAGCGCTCTGTATTTTTTCTATAAATTGGCAAATATCTTTTTCGTTTTGAATTCGGTTTAAAATCACGACAAATTCATCCCCACCAAACCTAGCACAGATATCAGAGCTTCTGATTAATTGCTTCAAGCGTTGTGCTATGGTTTGCAATACATAATCGCCAGCCGCGTGGCCGTATGTGTCATTTATGGGTTTAAAATGATTAAGGTCTAAATAGCAAATTCCAACTTGGTACTTACCTCTTTTGGCTAAACCAAAGCATAAGTTAGCGCTTTCAACAAAATACCCGCGGTTAAATAAACCGGTTAACGGGTCGGTTTGCGCAAGTTCAGTGATTTTAGCCTGATTCTGCAAGCGCTCAGTCACGTCAACATTCGCGCCCATCATGCCTATCGGTGTTAAACCATCATCGTCATATATCACTTGACCATGTGCTTCAATAAACCTAATTTTGCCACTAGGCGTAACGATCCTAAAATTAATATCTCGATAGTGTCGCTCGCCTTTTAACGCTTTGTATATTGCATCTTCAACTTTCAGTCTGTCTTCAACATGAATAAACTCAAGCCAATTCTCTAAGTTAGGCTTAAAGCTGGTCTTAGATACTCCATAATGGCGATACATTTCTTCATCCCAAAAACATACGCCGTTGTGTAAATACGCTTGCCAAATACCCAAACGAGAATTTTTAGCAGCCGCCGCCACAACATTGAGTATTTTTTCTAATTTTTTGACTTTAACTAAGAGCTGTTTTTCATTTAACTCTTCCAAATTGAGTTCCATATTCCTCAAATAACCTTATATTCACCCCAATGCCTTGCCATTCTAAAACATTTATTTAAAGGGTATAAGTACTAAAAGACAAAGCGGCGATTAAAATATGATAAGCAAGTCGCCCCTCTTTATCCCGAATTGATAACCGTTTTTACTATTTATGGCTCCCCTTTCACCGCTTCTGGGCACATTCATAACCAATCACAACAAACCGATCCGCGACTCACCAAACTTGGAACAAACAGATGTCTTTTATGTTTAACATCGCCGCGCCGATTAACTAAATCAAATGATAACTTGGCGGCATAGGCTGCCATTTCTTTTATAGGGTAGTGCATAGTCGTTAACCCTGGACGACAAGTGGATGCAAAAAATAGATCATCAAATCCAGTGACTGCGATGTCTTTTGGTACTTGATAGCCTTTGTCGAGTAAAGCATTCATCGCGCCTAACGCCATATTGTCATTGTAGGCCAACACGGCATCAAACACTTGCTGGCTATTCAACAACAACTCTATAGCCTGCTTACCGCCTTCAATACTAGGCTCGGTATAAGCCACTGCATTGGCTGCAAGCTCAACCCCGTGTGCCTCGCAGCTTTGTTGAATACCTCGCAAACGCTCGACAGGATCGGCCAGTGGACTACTACTATTAATAACCGCTATTTGTCGGCGGCCTTGTTCTAAAACATGCTGAGCAATTAAACGTCCACCGGTAACGTTATCTAAACTAACGCAGTGTTCAGCTAAACTGGGAATAAATCGATTAAGAATGACCAACCCAGGAATGCGCTGACACAATTCAGTTAAAACGGATTCATCACCATATAAACTGTGTAATAAAATGTGTTGGCAACCCTGCTCTTGTAAATCGGCAATGGCATCGAGCTCGGCTTCTGGCTCACGAAACGAGTTATTGACGATCACCTTGTAACCTTTGCTTTTACAAGTTTGTAGTACGCCAGCCGCTAAGGTTCCATAAAACGATAAGGATAAATCTGGCACTATGAGTCCAAGCAAACTGGTACGCTGATTGACCAATGCTCGCGCAGTTTGATTAGGCCGATAACCGGTTTTTTTAAGCGCCTTTTCAACTTTATTTTTCAGTCCGGGTGTGACCATGTCTTTACCACACACCACTCGAGAAACAGTCGCTGTCGATACTCCGGCTTCTCGCGCTACATCTTTAAGGGTTGCCACATTTATTTCCTAATTATAGTCTTCTCGCTCAGGCTTTATGGTTCATTGTCAGCGCTTACTCACCCCAATCACATAATAGAGCATATGCTCATGAGGATTCGAAGCTTGACGGCTTCCCCTAAAACCTGATCGCTTTGACTATATTATTGCTTTTCGCTTACTCGCATCAATCAACTGACTTAAAGTCCAACACTAACAGCATAATCGCACAAAAATTAATCTGCAAGCGTTTACAGAACCTAAACAATCATGTAATAATAAATTTAGTTTATTGTTAACGATTTACACATATGGGTGTATTTTACCATTTCATTGCATATACACCATAGCAACAGCAATAAACAAAACAAACACAAAAAGATAAAGAGCACTGACATTAACACTTAAATAGGCTTTTCTATGAAAAATCTGCAAACGCTTACAGGACTTATGCTAATGACAGGCTTAACCGCTTGCTCGTTACAACAAACCACAGGCTCTAGCGCCGAATCAACAAACAGCAATACGCTGTTAACCTTGGTCGATTTTGAATCCGACCACTATAAAACCATGCTAACAGTCACTAATGGTAGTAGCCAGCTAGTCACAGATAACGGCCAAGGTGTTAGCCAAGGTAAGCAAGCCCTACAATTAGATATGGCAGCTAAGCAAAATTATTTAACTGCATTCACCCTAGCGCCACAAGACAATAGCACTTGGGATTGGAGCCAGTATCAAAACTTCAGCCTCGCGATTGATATTACCAACCCACTTGATGAATCAACTCATATGTATTTAGAGGTTGCAGACAGTGATGGTAAATTGCACCGCCGTAGTGTCAATGTCGGCAAAAACTCGAGTCAAACCTATCATGTTGAACTATCAGGTTATGATTTAGGTATCGAGTCAGGCATGCGAGCCAATCCTGACGCTTTTGAGACCAATGCTAAACCCTTTTTATATCGTTGGGGCGCCACTAAAGAAATTGATTTGAGTGCGGTAAAACACATTCAATTTTCAGCAGAAAGCTTGTTATCTGATCGTCGTTTTATCATCGACAATATTCGTCTAGTGCAAAACCCTAAGTACGATCAAGCCTATTTAAAAGGATTGGTCGATGAATATGGCCAAGCCATAACGGCAAAATTTCCGCAAAAAGTCAGTAATGATCAAGACTTAGCGGCGCGCACAAAACGCGAACTCAGCCATTTAAGTGACAAATTGTTTAGCGACCGCTCACAATATGGCGGTTGGGCACAAGGCCCTAAACTTGAAGCAACCGGTTATTTCCGAACCACTAAATATAAAGGTAAATGGGCGCTAGTTGACCCAGAAGGCTATTTGTTTTTCTCAAACGGTATTGCTAATGTCCGCATGGCCAACACCTCAACCATGACAGGTATCGACTTTGATAAAGCGTTAATTCCTCAACGCAGCAAAGACGATTTAACCCCAGAAGACTCGGTTGGATTAAACCGCATTACGGGTAAAGCCTTATCGACTCGCCATGTTAACTCTGAAATGCGCAATAACATGTTCTCATGGTTACCAGACTATCACGAGCCGCTGGCGAAGCATTATGGTTATCGCCGAGAAGCTCACATAGGTGCGGTAGAAAGTGGCGAAACTTATAGTTTTTACCAAGCCAACTTAGAGCGTAAATATGGTGATAATTTTATGCAAACATGGAAAGACATCACCTTAAAACGCATGCGCAATTGGGGATTCACCTCTTTTGGTAACTGGATAGATCCCATGTTTTACCATGAGAACCAACTACCCTATTTTGCCAATGGTTGGATCATTGGTAACTTTAAAAAGGTCAGCAGTGGCGCCGATTACTGGGCTCCTATGCCAGATCCATTTGATCCATTATTCGCCGAGCGCGTGCGCGCAACCGTAAAACAGGTTGCTAGTGAAGTACAAAACAGCCCATGGTGTATTGGTGTTTTTGTGGATAACGAAAAAAGCTGGGGGCGCATGGGTAGCATCGAAACCCAATACGGCATAGTGATCAACACGTTAGGCCGTGCAACGACAGATAGCCCAACCAAGGCGCACTACAGTCAGTTACTGCGCCAACAATATCAAACCATTGATAAACTTAATGCCAGTTGGAATAGCCAAATTGCATCATGGCAAGCGTTTGATCAAGGGGTAAAAGTAAAAGACTTTACCGACAGCCAAGTTAAAGACTTTTCTACCCTGTTAAGCGCCTATGCAGACCAATATTTTAAAATTGTTCGCCAAGAAACCAAGCAGCAAATGCCAAACCATTTATACATGGGCGCGCGTTTTGCACCTTGGGGCATGACACCAGAAGTATTAAACGCCGCAGTTAAATATACCGATGTGATGAGCTTTAACTATTACCGCGAAGGTTTACACCCAGAACAATGGGCATTCTTAGAAGAAATCGACATGCCAAGCGTGATTGGTGAATTCCACTTTGGTGCTGACGACACAGGTTTATATCACCCTGGTGCCGTGCTGGCGCAAGATCAACAAGATCGCGCCCAAAAATATCAAGGCTACTTAAACTCAGTTATCGACAACCCATACATGGTCGGTGCACATTGGTTCCAATATGTCGACTCACCGA
Source organism: Saccharobesus litoralis (assembly GCF_003063625.1). Classification (NCBI taxonomy): domain Bacteria; kingdom Pseudomonadati; phylum Pseudomonadota; class Gammaproteobacteria; order Alteromonadales; family Alteromonadaceae; genus Saccharobesus; species Saccharobesus litoralis. Next base: position 1,079,054 of record NZ_CP026604.1, read on the forward strand.
CAACAGGGCGAGCGCACGACGGTGAAAACTACAATGTTGGCTTTGTCACCAGCGCAGACATTCCTTATCAACCTTTAGTTGATAAAGTTAAAGAAGTTAACGGCTACTTGTATCAACGTAAGTTTGGCAACCAATAAAGTGAGTTTGCAAACATGTTGAGATTAAGCAGTTTAGTCTTCAGCTTAACTTTGGTTTTGCTTAGCCCGCTATTAGCGGCTAAGCAAGGCGATTTTAAGGTATGGCGCAAATTAGACCGAGAACTTCCCCCCGCGAATATCGCGGTTAGCGAGTCTGGCCGCGTATTTATGAGTACGCATTTGGCCTACGGCGCAGAGCATAAAGTGGTTGAGCTGCTGCAAGATGGCAGCTATCAACCCTACCCCAATACCGAGTTTTACCCACCGCTGAATGGCGTGCTCGGGGCAATTGTTGATAACAAGGATATTTTTTGGTTTTTAGACACTATATGGGGTAAAGACGCCATGGGACGCGTGATTGGTTGGGACATCAACAAAAACCAATTGCACAAGATATTTTATATCGCCCGCCCAATAGTCAATGACGCCTATATTCTTAACGACATGGCTGTCGATAGAACCAACAACGCGATTTACATAACCGAAACCGCCGATGCCAATACTTCCGCTTTGTTAGTGTTGGATATTGAAACCGGTTTGGTGCGTCGCGTATTATCGGGTTCATTTGCCACTGTACCGCAAAATAAAGTCATGAAAATTGATGGCTTAACCGTTCAAATGCAAGGTAAACCGGCTAAAATCGGAGTTAATCCGATCACCATTGATACGCAAAATGAGTGGGTTTATTTTGCGCCCATGACAAGTGACACATTGTATCGAGTGCAAACCAAAGACTTGTTAAATACAGCACTCAGTGAGGCACAATTAACCACGAAAGTAGAAAAATACGCAAACAAACCTTTCGGTGATGGTATTACCATGGATGCCCAAAATAATATTTATGTATCAGATTTAGAAAATAATGCGATTGGCGTGATCACGCCTGACAGAAAATACCGCATTCTTCATCAAGATAATAAAATATTAAGTTGGGTTGAAGGGTTTGCCACAGCAGGTAAGCAAGGCATTTACGCCACGGCCAACAAATTACATCACTCACCGGCGTTTAATAAAACGCAACCCACACCGAGTGATTTTTATATTGTGCAATTTGAGGCGTTAGCTTACGCGACACCGGGGCGCTAAACCCTGATCGCGTTAACTATAGTCTTGTCGCTCAAGCATTGACTATATATTAAGTGCGGCATGGATGTCGCACTTCAGTCCTTTGTTTTATCTTACTCTTTTTTCACTTCCCCACTTTTCTGTTTTCCACTTCCCTCTTTAAGGCACACATAGCGTTACGCTCAGCTATTTGAGCCAAGCGTTAATCATTTACATATAAAAACACTACTTAACTTTCTGATTTTGTAACAAACCATTACAATTATTGTTTACAATCAATAATCACCAATTTGTAGTAATGATACCTAATGGCAAAATTTAATATGAAAACATTAGTTAAGTATTCGCTTGTATTAACAGCAAGCTTAACGTGCAACATAGCCACGGCAGCAAACACGCAAGATTTTCCGTTTGATTTGCCAGACACCAAACCAGATATGCCACTTAGTGCATCAACTGCGCGTAATTATGATGCTTACTTAGCCCCACGTCAGGAAGACAACGAGCTATACACCCAGTTTAAATACACCAAATTAAAAGGCTTTGATTACAATGACGGAGACGGCACCATTTCACGCCGCGATCCTTCAAAAATCATTTTTGAGAATGGCCAATACTATGTGTGGTATACCAAACGCCATACCAAAACCCCGCCAATTGGTGGTGGAAACGCCCATTTAGCCACAGACGAACTAGCGACAGCAGACTGGGACTTATCCGACATTTGGTACGCCACATCCAAAGACGGCTTTACATGGCAAGAGCAAGGCGTGGCCGTACCACGACCACCTAAGCCTAATGTGGGGTGGCGCTCAGTTACCACCACTGATATTTTAAAATGGCAGGGTAAATATTACTTGTACTATCAAGGTTTTATGGAAGCCAGTGGTAAACGCGGTGACGATTGCCCAGTTGCCGTATCCTATGCCGACTCTCCTGATGGGCCTTGGACGCCGCATAATGAAATCGTGATCCCTAACGGCAAACCAGGTGCTTGGGACCAATACTCTATTCACGACCCTTACCCATTGGTGCACAAGGGTAAAATTTACATTTACTACAAATCCGATTTTGGCAATACAACCAAAGGCGGCAAAAAGAAACAGCTAGTGCGCATGCATGGTTTAGCCATAGGCGATAACCCATTAGGGCCATTTAAAAAACATCCGTTAAACCCAATTTTAGCGGCTGGGCATGAAACTACCCTATTCCCATTTAAAGAGGGTGTCGCCGCATTAGCGATCCGCGACGGTAACGAGCGTAACACCATCCAATACGCCAAAGATTGGGTTAATTTTGAAATTGCATCACATGTAGAAATGATGCCAGTTGCCGCAGGCCCATACGTGCCAGATGCCTTCACCGATACCAAATATGGTCGCGGTATTACATGGGGCTTATCACACTTTACCGCCGTTAATGGTTGGGAAATCAACTACTCAGAGCTAGCAAGATTTGACGTAGATTTAAGTTTAGATGTGCATGATCCGGCCATGAAAAAACACAGCATTAAATTTACCGCTGAACAACATTATCAGTACGGGTTAAACGCCAATCAGCGCAAACGCATTGCCGCCGAAAACAAAAAATTGATGGAACAAAAATAAATTTCGGCCAAATTATTGTATGTGATTGTTGCTATAGAGTTATAGGCCTTTGGTGGGAAATCAAAGGCTTTTGCACTTAATGGCATTCCCTACGTCCGTGTAGGTCGCCATGCGCTGTTCCCGACGCTTAATGGCATACCCTACATCCGTGTAGGTCGCCATGCGCTGTTCCCGACGCTTATTGGCATTCCCTACGTCCGTGTAGGTCGAAATTTATTTCGACATTAGCAGTACGGCTGCTACAGACTTGGTTTCCAAATGCAATATAGCCTCTGATTATCAGCCAATTTTTACTCAATCCGAACTAATGCAAAACACAGGGTTAAGCCGTAATTTACTCAGGGTATTTTAAAGGGTTGATTGCGGGGTTTATTTTCAGTAGCCTAGAGCGATGTTTTAAAAATTAAAGTTGTGATAGACGGATGGAATAGTTAGGGTTCGTCCGTCTACTAAACTGTTAGCTAGAAGTTTCGTTAGTTAAAAGTAGTTAAACTGGTGGTGTTGGTTTCGTGGTGCTGGCATTTATTTGCCTGTTCCGTTAACTTGTTTGTCGTCACGCACCAGTTGTTTTGAGGTTGGTTTTTCCAACTCGGTTTACCGTTGAGCGGCATTTGTATTGTTTGCTTGTCGCTTCAAGTTAGTTTATAAAAATGGACTTTTGTGTCGCCACGCTTGTGCGTTTCTCAAGTTCATTTTTCTAAATTTATTTACGGTATTTGTATTGTGCTAAATTCAAGCTTCGGTTAGCTTCTAGCCAACAATGCAATTATGAAGGGACGCAAAAAGCTTGGCTCGCGTCACTTCGTTCCTAATTTTAGCCAAGCTTTTGTGCGCCCCATATTGCGGCGTTATATGCCATGGAGAATTAGGTGGTAAAGTCTAAATATCAGCTGATAATTGAGGCGTTTTGCATCAAAGAAAACGTAACCATCCCATCTGGATTCTATCGTCATTCTGCCGGACATCTAGCAATCATAAAATCTACTGATCTTAATAAGCAATTAGTGGCTAGAACTTGGATTAAAAATGCAGACGTAATCAATTATCTAGCTAATTACGGTAGCAACGAATGCCAAGTTTTTGATTTCAAAAAAGGTGTAGAATTAGCTTGGAATGGTGCTAAATTGTTAACCGTGAAGTCAGAATTGTAGTTGGCATATAACAATGCAATTATGAGGGGACGCAAAAAGCTTGGCTGCGTCACTTCGTTCCTATTTTAGCCAAGCTTTTATGCGCCCCATATTGCGGCGTTAGGCATCAAGGATAGTATGGACGAAAACATCAAGATCGGAGACTGGGTTAGAAGCTACGGTGCAGGAATATGGAGAGTTCATCGAATTCTAGAACTCAAAGAGTTCGATATTCCAAGTCAAAGCTATAAATCTAGAACAGTTGTTTTCTCTTCGCGCTTTGTAAACGATTCTTACAAGCGCTCCTTTTCAACAGAAAGTTGTGATTCATCATTCGTATATCACTTGGAATCTAATGAACAATGTAAGTTAAATTCGTTCATAGAGAACAATCCTGAATTAGCTGCAAAATTTGATGCTTATAAACCTAAGAATATTGATGCAATTTATAACGCAAACGTAAATATACCAGCTTCAAAAAGCCAAACAGAATTAGAAGAAATATTGTCCACTTTCCAAAAGTTAAACTTAGAACAGTTATACAACCTGCTACTTGAATCAAAAATTGGCTCAAGCGGTACAAAGGGGTGGTCAGCTCAATTTATCTCAAAAGATCACGAGTGTTCTGAAGGTAAATTGGTATATAGCTTTTCAAAGATACTGGTATTTTGATGCCTAACAAATAAGGATATGTGGCGCGAAGCCGACACATCATCCCAGTGTTGGACAAGCCCGGAGTGCAGACTCACAAAAGGTGGGGTGTAATAATAGAACCGCATCCCTGCTTTATATAGTCAATATCGGCCAGCAACTACGGGGTCAGGTCTTTCATCTTGACCTCATTAAAAATCAATAACTTAAAGCCCTGTTAACATTGTTATCAGGGCTTTTTATTTAGCGGTAAAATAATGGGTGTTTGTTTAAAATTGTTACTGAACACATTGTGGTATGAGCAGAATTGAATTAATAAACCGTAGGTCGTCTTGAGCGCAGCGAACCACGACACGACCATGTTGCAGAGTTAAACCCAACAAATAGAAAGTATACTATTACCGTACTATATGAATGATCAGCTTAGTTAAACCTACACCGCTCATGAAGAAAACTACAGGGTCAGGTCTTTCATCTTGATCTCATTAAAAATCAATAACTTAAAGCCCTGCTGACATTGTTATCAGGGCTTTTTATTTAGCGGTAAAATAATGGGTGTTTGTTTAAAATTGTTACTGAACACATTGTGGTATGAGCAGAATTGAATTAATAAACCGTAGGTCGTCTTGAGCGCAGCGAACCACGACACGACCATGTTGCAGAGTTAAACCCAACAAATAGAAAGTATACTATTACCGTACTATATGAATGATCAGCTTAGTTAAACCTACACCGCTCATGAATAACAAGGTAAATAATGTGATAAAGACTTTCATAATAAATTCAAATAACGATTAATTATCGTTAATCAATAGTTTTTTAACGTTTTACTTGTCAAGAAATTTATACTTCAAAAAAGGAAGCAACTAAGTTTAAGCTCCCATCGGCACTATATTGCTGTTGCAAAACACACCGTTCATTAAATTTGGTCAGACCGATAATCACAAAATATTCCTGCCAATTGTGTTTATCCCCGCAAATTAAGTAATTTAGACTGAGTAAATCATCAGGCCAGGCAGCATAGTTTTGGCATCGCTACCCGCATTCATTTTTTAAATCAATCGCTAAACAAATTTCACTCAGTTTAAGAGGTCAATATGAAAAACAAAATTAATAGCATCATCCCCAGTAGTCTGAGCAACCCTACCCAGCCAACAGATTTTAGGGCAGTAGTGGAAATACCAAGCAATAAAACCTTTGGGACATTTAATGCCGATAATATGAACCGTATTCACTTTATGATCATTACTGCATCTATCCGTGAAGCCGTTTCCAGTATTGAGACATGGTTGTATAACGCCGATCCAGCGATCCTTAACAGCAACTTGAAATACATCTTTCATATTGGCATGAATCAGGTTTCGTATTTTGAGCGAACAGGAACCGATAAAAAATGGGAGGACTATATGTTCTGGCTCTGTCAGGAATACAACATAGTAATTAACCTAAGCTACTTTGTCTGGGGGACTCATGGAGAATCCCGGGTAAATGTTATAAAAGCACTCACGCAGGATACCGATGAGGATAACGAAGGCACCATTAACGAATGGAAAAGAACGAATCTGGCAGACCGAAATAAACGGGGCAAAAGCATTCCGTATGGCCTATTAAGAAACTTTGTTTTGCACAAAGCGCTGGTACTGGTAAAAAGAAAAAATTATCAGGAAGGCAGGGATATTTTTATCACGCTGGATGCTGAACCTTTAGGCTTAATTGAACCTTTGGAAGATGTTTCCACCGTTATAAAGCACAATCAAGGCTTAAAAATTAACAACGAACCTGAGAATAATCATTCAAGACTTATCAAGGCTACCCTTAGCAGTTTCTCAGAAAACAAAACCAATTACACTATTGCCAAACTTAAGTGGTGTGTGAATGACGTCGTCGATCTGGCTCAAAAAATAAGAGAAAAAAGAGGTGAACAAGCCCCCTGGCCGGAGCCACTTAAAGATTCACTGGCGCTCGCACTAAAGGAATCTTGCGTATACCTGAATAAATGCCAAGCAAAGAGCTATCCCTGTGAACCTTTTTTTGCATTTACCATTAACAAAGACAAAATGACGACATGGGAAGGTCAACTTAATCAGCACATAATGACCGGGTTAACCGACTTATCGGATGGGTGGACAGCTAATTGCGTCGAAACAACACTGGCAGGGAAAACAATTGCGGTAACCAAAGGTGTTAAAACTTATTATGTCACTATTTTAAATAAATTGTGCGGCTTCACTACCGGCGAAGGAAAATCATTAGAAACACAACTTAAGAAAGACACCGACTATGAGATTAAGAGTTTTATTAACAAAGACTATGCCATTCCCACCAGTTTTAGTGGTGTTTTTGGTGACTATCTGCTGTCTCGTTGTACCAACAATCATATCCAAATCAAAGGCTCAGACCTGGAAAATATCAGAAATGTTGCCTGGCCGGAAGTTGCTGAAGATGACGTTATTTTTGACTTAACAATATAAAAATTTACCTAATCTTATTGGTGCTCATCATAAATGGGTGGGCATCCATGTCATGATGCCTCAACTTAGGCGTTAGCTAACGGTATTCAAAATTACTTTGGGTTACCTGATAACAGTCGCAGTTTAGGCAAGCTTTATCACTTTGTACTGCACTCTTTATATAAATGGTTAAATCAGCGTAGAATAAATAGCGTAGAATAAATAGGACATCCATAAATATTACACTAAGTCACTTTGCTAAAAATCGAGCATCATTGAAAGGGGCAATTAGGCATGACTTGGGTGTTACATACTTAAAAAATAACAAGAAAAAATAACAAGACACCCACTTAAAAATTCCCAATATCAGCAAGTAATAATAAATAATGGGGGTCTGTTTAAAATTGTTTTTTTACATTAATTAAAGCATATTTCCATTTCAGTTTTTGTAAACGTAATGTCTGAAAAACTATTATCCACAGCAATCAAACAATAGGGGTTAGGCGTATTCAGTTCAACTTGACAGCCATTAGGTGGTGAAATTGATACATAAGTAATATTGAGTAAACTGTCTTTAATTTCAAATTTTTCAAAATCTATATGGTGTCCTGAGGATTCTTTTTCACCAAGGTGTATTGCAACAACAACTTTCTCAGCAAAGTTTATGTCTGGAGGAGGTTCGTTGGAATTTAAATCACTTATCGAATATACGTGCATAAAATTATTAGGGTCACTTATAATCTCTTCTGATTCTGTTGATATAGAAGAATATGTTGATACCGCAGGGCATTTAATTATTTCAACAACTCCTTCTTCTATAGCAGTATCTAACGCTTCCCCTAATTTCGCCTCTTTGTTAGCATCCTCATTATTTGAACTACAGGCACACAACAAAAAAAGTAATAAAGTAGATAAATATTTATTTTTCATAACGTTAATCTTCCTACCAATTTATTGATAATCCGCCGATAAATCTTGAATCAGTATCATAATTTCCGAATCGCTCGATTTTTATCTTATAGGTTCCTGTAATTGTTGGATCAAAATTTATAATTTCATATGGGTTATGAAAGCTTAGAGAGGATTTTATGTACTTACCATTAGGATCATATAAGTGAATGTCAAAATCCATTCCAATATCGTATAAAGCATTTTGATTATTTGCAATATACAAACCTCGGTTTAACCACGTAAATACAATCCTAACAATGATGTAACACGAATAAAAAAGGGGTAAATGAAAATATAAAAATCATAGAGAGATTTTTTAATATATGTCTATTAACAACAATTTTAATTTTATAATTCAAAACACTTTAACAATTGTTTCCAGTTTTTTTTGATTATGTCCACCAGATAGGAATTATCTTCACTAGAAGGTAAGCGCCTAATGAACTGACGTACTTACTTTCGAGAACTTAGAACCGCATAATTTCCTCATGCATTAACAAGACACCCACCTAAAAATTAATATAGGCACATTAAAATAAGAATAGGTTGTCAAAGTGGTGGGAGTCGTTCGACTCCAGCCACCCTACATGAATAGATATATCAAAACGCTAATCAAATACCAATTAGACTGAGTTATTGGATCTCGGCGAGTAACGCTTGCTGATGGGTTTTAAATTTAGCTAAATCTTCACCTTGCAATTGCACACTGCTCGCGCGTTTGATTGAACGCATTAACAAGACACCCACCTAAAAATTAATATGGGCACATTAAAATAAGAATAGGTTGTCAAAATGGTGAGAGTCGTTCGACTCCAGCCACCCTACATGAATAGAACCCTCAAAACGCTAATCAAATACCAATTAGCCTGAGTTATTGGATCTCGGCGAGTAGCGCTTGCTGATGGGTTTTAAATTTCGCTAAATCTTCACCTTGCAATTGCACACTGCTAGCGCGTTTGATCGAAAGTGGATTGATTGAGCGTGAGCCTTTTAACACTTCGTAATGTAAATGCGGTGCTTGGCTTAGTCCCGTATTACCTACAAAACCAATAATGTCGCCTTGGCTAACCCTATCACCCACTTTTAACTTATCGGCAAAGCCGTTTAAATGTGCGTACAAAGTGCGGTATCCATCTTGATGTTGCAAGATTATGTGATTACCAAATGATCTGTCTTTTTTAATTTTGCTGACCACGCCATGACCCGCAGCAAACACCTTAGTGCCAATAGGCGCACCAAAATCAATGCCTTTATGCATGCGGCTGTAGCCTAAAATAGGATGCTTACGCTTACCAAAAAACGACGATAAACGCCCGGTTTCGACTGGCGTTTTCATCAAGAACGCATCTGCCAATTTGCCATTCTCATCGTAATAGGCCTTATGACCTTGCGCGTTAGTATAATGAAATAAGCTTAATTGGGTGTCCTGTTGTACTAGCTCTAAATAACGAAGTTGTTTAATTTTACGCTGACTAGGATCATCAGGCATAAACTCTTCTTCAAATAAAATTTTATAGCTATCGCCTGGGTTGATCTCACGCTGAAAGTCGACCAAATGTGAGAATGTCGTCATGTATAGGTTTAATAAGTCGTGAGACACGCCATGCGGTACAAATGCATCGTATAAACTGGTGGTAACAACACCTTGAATAAAACGGCTTTCCGTTTTGGTCGGCAGGTCGACAACTTCAATTTGCCATTTAGCGGGGGTGTCGCGATATAAATGTAATTGTTTAGCAAACTGCCAATCGAATAAAATTGACTCAACTTTTTTCTCACCCAAACCTAGGCTAAAAATTTGCCCAGCTTTTATTTTATTCGCCGGAATATAAGGTTTGATTAGTTTACTAATTTGGTGAATGTCTTGATGGCTGGTGCCAAACGGTTTAAGCATACGAGCCAACGATTGGCCGCGCTGCAACACCACTTGCTGGGGTTGGTAGTTAGCTTGCGGTTTAACTGGCTCTGGTTCATTAATCACTAATGGTGCAGGCGGTTTAAGCAAGTCTTCAACCATTTCAGGTAAAGGCGCTGGTTTAGGATCCGGTTTAATATTGAGCAGCGACAAATACACAGTGGCTGAAGCAACTAAGCTCAGTAACATCCAGTGCTCTTTGGGCAACTGAGTTAATACACGCTGTAACATTCTCATACCTATTACCTTTCCCAATTAGTCATTAAACTTTTCATACTCTAATTGGGTATAAAAACCGCGGTCACTATAACCTGACACAATAATAAACACCAGACCAACCAGTCAGTCTGCATACGTAACCGTTCACAAAATGCGAAATATTCACAAAGTTTAGCGCGAGAATAAGGCGATAGCGGGGTAGAACCTAGCAATAAAATGATAAAATATGGCTTATTTCGGCAGGCACCTATCTGGCGTTCTAATGTAAATGTTCTTGCAGAAAAGCCACGAGCAACCTTACCTTTGGGGTCAAAAATTGCCTATGAGGATACACAGCATGTACACCAAATGACTCAAATTCAGTTTCTGGTAAAATCTGTTATAAGTCGCCTTTATTCAGGGCAGCTTGCACGGCAAAGTCAGGTAATAACGCCACCCCGCTACCTAACATGGCGGCTTGCGCTGCCGCATGCGCGCTGTTAACGCGAATACTGGCTTTGATTTTTAACGACTTTTGTTGGCCATTGTCAATATAATGCCAAGTCGTACCTGTGCGACGGTTCGAATCTGAAATACAAGGCAATGAAGCAATTTGTTCTATAGATAATATGGGTGAGTGATGCGCGATAAACTCTGGGCTAGCCACCAGTAATGGTTTAACCCTAGCAAGTTGTCGAGCAATCAAATTAGAATCGGCTAATTGTCCGATGCGAATACCCAAATCAAATCCCTGCTCGACAATATCCACAAATTGATCAGAAACCTGTATATCCATGTGTAAATTGGGGTGTAGCGCTTTAAACTGACAAAAACAGCGCATAAGCACTTGCTCTGTATAGGTTTGCGGCGCACAAATGCGAATACGCCCCGTTAGACAATCATCACCTTTATTTAACGATTCAAGTCGCTCCACTTGATTAATAATAAATAAACACTGTTCGTAAACCGCATGTCCTTCATCCGTGATCGAAAAACTGCGTGTCGAGCGGTTAATCAACTTACTGTTCAGTACAGATTCTAACTGATTCACTTGACGACTAACTATAGCTTTAGTTTTACCTAAATAGCGACCCGCCGCGGTATAACTGCCCTCTTGCACCACTGCGACAAAGTTTTGCATTAATCCAAGCTTATCCAAACCCTTACCCTTTGCTTACAACCATCAAAAGTATACTTTTAGTTAACACTGATACTACTAAAAGCCACATTTAAATACTCATTGTATACACGCATAATTAGTTTTGCAGCTACGTTTTAGCCGTAACAAACAAAATTTCGAATTAACGTGTCTAATGAGTTATCCTATGTCTATTAACAAAAATGCGAGCGCGCCCGTGCTTTTCTTGTCGCATGGTTCACCTATGCGTCTCATCGAGCCATCTGCCGCAACTGAGTTTTTAAGCGAATTGCCGCAACAACTACCCGAAATCAAGGGAATTGTGGTTATTTCACCGCATTGGCAAACAGCAAAGCTAAGTTACACATCGAGCGAGCAACTCAACCCCATTTACGATTTTTACGGATTTCCCCCGCAGTTGAGTAAAATACCCTACTCGGTCAAAAATCCACGTTGGCTACAACAAACACTGATCAATCAGCTTGGTCAGCAAGGGTTAGCACAAGATAAGCGAGGTCTGGATCACGGTGCTTGGTCGTTACTTTATTTTATGTACCCCAAAGCCGATATTCCCACTATTGGCCTTAGCTTGCCGCGTGACTATACGCCGTTAGATCTATATCAACTTGGTCAGCAATTGGCACCTCTGCGCCAACAAGGCATACTGATATTAGCCTCAGGCATGGCAACCCATAACTTAAGCCGCCTAAATCAGTCAGGCATTCGCCAAACGTGGGCCGATGAATTTGTTTTATGGTTACAAGAAAAAGTAGCCACTCAGGATATTGATAGTTTAATTAACTACCGCACTTTAGCCCCTAATGCCGCAACAGCACACCCGACGGATGAACATTTATTACCTTTGTTTATCGCCTTAGGCGCTGCCCAACACGAAACATCAACCTTGCTGCATGACTCTTGGGAATTTGGCACAGCCAACAATAGTTGTTGGGGCTGGAGTTAAGGATGAGGTTATAAAGCATGAATACTCGTGGTATCACTTTACTGCAAGCGCAATCGATTTTAGATTCGGCGTTAGCGCTGGCAATTACATATCAAACACCACCACTGGCTATTGTGATTTTAGACAATGGCGGCCACGTAAAAGTAGCAAGTTGTCAAGATGGTGTTGGCACAGCCAGGTTTGAAATAGCCCAACACAAGGCCAACGCGGCACTAGCAATGGGGTTTGATTCCGGTCAATTTTATCAATTGGTTAATAACCAAGTTTTACCCGAAATGTTTGCAACTTGTATAAATGGTGCCACTCAAGGAAAATTTATTCCCTTACCCGGTGGCGTATTGATCAATCACAACAAACAAACGTTAGGCGCCATTGGCATTTCTGGCGCATCGTCCGGTATGGATGAAAAAATCGCCTTGCAAGCCATTAACTCAATACATAACGTTGAAAGTTAGTACCTTTTCCAATTTAGTTAAGACAAGGCTAATGCTGTTTCAATAAAGAAGCGCTAGCCAATCGCATTTCCCCCAAACTAACATTAGCTTTAACGTTAGCTTGGGGGGATTTGGCCTTACTTAAAATGTGGCTCGCAAACCTAAACGGTAAACGGTTCCAGAGGTCCATTCACGAATAGTTCGCGATTTATTGGCTTCCCCTTCCATGGCATTACCTTCAATATTCACCTTTTCTTCAGTTAAATTGGTGTAATACTGGCGACTTTTACGGTTATTTAAATTAACTGCATTAAACGTTAACGTAAAGTGATCGTTAATTTGATAGTTGGCTGATAAATCGAGCTGACCGCCTCCTTCATTCCATAAAGCCCCAGACTCAAACGAACGTCTGGCTAAAGAGTCACTTCTATAGTTATAGGCTAAGCGAACTAAGTTGCCATCTTGCTCCCAGAATGTAGAAACATTGTAAGTATGCTTAGAGATATTCTCCATGGGTAAAGCGGCTAACTCAGTATTTAACAGCCCAGTTTCGGCATCCGTTTTCGAATCAGAATAAGTATAGTTTATCGCTGTACCTAAACCTGCCATCCAACCATTTAAGAAGTCATAGTTTTGGTTATAGCCAATTTCAATACCTTTGTTAGTCCCACCAGCGCCATTACGGATAACTTCAGCAATTATGGTGTCGCACTCTTCTGATGAACTCAACGCATTCGTTTGCCATTTATGGCGACGATCAATCATACAGTTAATGCCTTGCGCTTGCGCATCGTCGTATTTTAATGCTTTACCGCCTGGTTTCTCGATCAATATTTCTGAGGTTGGGTCTAATTGTTTTAACTCTTCTGAGGTGACACCGCGTAAATCTTGCCAATGACCATTGATTGAAGCATCTTCTTCAAAATTACTCATATCCTTATGGAAAAGAGCAACCGTCAATGCTCCCCCTTCATTGAAATACCACTCATAAGATAAGTCGAGATTTTCTGATTCAAGAGGTTCAAGATAAGGATTGCTTAGTTTCATTGTAGAGTTTCCAGCACCCCAGACAAATTCACGCATTTCCATACTCGGTTTTAATGAATCAATGCGCGGCCTTGCCATGGTTTTAGATGCGGCAAAACGTACTATCATATCGTCAGACAAATTGTAATTTAACGTCATACTCGGTAACCACATATCTACGTCATTACTCGCTGTAGAACTAAATTCCTCAGGATCTTCTGGTACACTGCCATCTGCATATCGGCTACGTTGTGCAGGGCCTAAATCATAATCTACGTCATAACAACTTTGCTCAGCAATCGGCCCCCAATTACCATTGGCATCAAAACCACCAGCCAATTTATAACCATCTTCATCATCAACGCCGTTATTATAAAGTTGTGTAGGTGTACAAGCGGCAAGTGATGTGTCTGTCGCAATTTTAATCAAGTTACGATCAGATACAGCATTATTTTGCCAATCTAAAGACGAATAGCCCAAACTTGCCACTTCAGATTCTACGTATCGTAAACCAATATTACCGGTCAGCGTGTCGTCTAAAAATGCAAAACTGGCTTTGGCATAAGCCGCAAAATTGTCGAGTTCAATTTGACGGTCATTCGACAACTTTGGTTTTGTCCTAACGTTATCGTTTTCAAACAATAACGCAAACGCTTTTCTCGCATTTAACGTCCACCAGCCATCTGTATTGTTTGTACGCGCATAACCCAGATCAGCCAAGAAATTATCACCAAAAGGCGTTTGGCCATCTGTCACCTGACTCAAACGAATAGAATCAATACCTATGCCTAATGCATCTTGGCCAAGAGGCTGTGGTACACCTTCAAACCAATATTGTTGATTAAACACATCCTTTTCACGTTTTTGAAATTTAGTCCCAAATTCAATTTTACGAATAGGCCCTAAATCGAGATCCCAGTCAAAATCAACATACAAAGACTTTTGTTTGTCAGTCATTATACGGTCGCGCGACACGGCTTGTTGCAAATGAATCGCATTTAAATCATCAGGGTTGTAGGCTGTGGTAATCACATTATCTTTGTTACTTTCTCCGGCGGCTCCGGTTTGGCCGGGGCCAAAGTCAACCAAGCCCGTGCCGGTAACGATATAGCATTGTCCCGAGGTACAGTCATAACCCGTGGGTTCAATAACACTGGCGTCAACTGCACGTAAAGCGTCGTCACTGACATGCGCATAGTTATTGGAGTTTAAATAACTATAGTAATCATCATCGGCTTTGGTTTTTGAATAACCGCCACGAATGTCCATGCGCAATGTGTCGGTAAAATAATGACTAAACTCTAAGCTGTATACGCTATTTTCAGTTTCAACCCCAGATTGTAATCGTGCAGTGCGCCCCCGTGCTTGGCGATCTAACTTTTTGGTAAACATTTGGTTTTCACTGTTGTATACCAACCAAGGATCTTGAGGATCCAAGATCCGCGCTAAATCTTCATCCTGATACGGCTCAAGCGAACCTAACGAACCAATTGTATTGTCGTCAGTTTCCATTAATTGATCCGCTTGAGTTACCCCTAACACCAACTCTGAATTGTCTGAAATCGCCCACTGCAACGAAGTTGTAAACCCTTGGCGATCCATATTATTTTGGAAAAGTTTAAAGCCATTTTGTCCATTAATATAACCCGTAACCGGACCGGTTAATTGTCCGGTATGTTGGTCAATGGCATTGTCTGCGCTAAACAATTTAAGTTGGTCGGTATAAAACATATCGCGTCGAGAAGATTGGGTTTCTTTAAACGCTGTGACATACACGCCTAAAGTCTCATCTAAAAATTTCTCTGAAAACGAGCCAGAAATTTTATAATCATTTTCTTCAGCGTAATCGTCATATCGCCCTTGTAATTCGACAACGCGACGATTTTTCGATGCATCCAACGGGCGGAATGTTTTTAATTCGATATTAGCACCCAAGCTGCCTTCATCTTGATCAGCTGATGCAGTCTTAATAACTTCAATTGAATTTAGAATGTCAGCTGAATATGCGCTTAAATCTACGGCTTGGTTTTCCGTATTACTGGTTAACACTATGCCATTAAGCGAAATATTATTTAAATTTGGGCCAGCTCCTCGAACCGTTACTGTCGTACCTTCTGTTTCTCCTGCACCTTGACCACGTTGAATCGATACCCCTGTAACCCGTTGCAACGCTTCACCAATGTCTTGGTCAGCGGATTTACCAATATCTTCGGCAAAAATAGAATCACTTACCGTATCCGTATTGCGCTTATTATTGAGCGATTTTAATAAACTGGCTTTAAACCCCGTCACTTCAATGACTTCAGTGTCGTTGTCTTTTTCCTGCGCTTGAATGCTTGTTGTGTTTAAAAGGGCGAATGAAATCGCGGCAGCAACTGAACTGATTTTAAATTTTACGGACATGAGTAATCCTTTATTACTTAGTTTTATATTATTTTTATGTTCTTATACAAAAACCACACTTTGTATACGATTTAGAATATAGAATTTACCCGAGGTGAACTAAATGTAATATTTTGTTAATTTAATGTTTAATTTTGACTATTTAATATTAAGTGGATAGCAAATTGAAATTTTATGCCTACTAGTTGAGTTTATATATTGAATTGAGATTTTATAAGTTAAGTCTGTTTAATCAGGTGAATAGGCACTTGATTGGCTACAGGTACACAGCAAAAGGTGAATTAGCAATACTAAATTAATAGATACAACAAGATGATAGGTTGTCCGTTATTGATTGTTGGCAAAAGCTAAATTTGTGTATTTGTTATTTTTTCTTTCGATAATGATTAGGTGACACACCTACGTATTTTTTGAACATTTTAGAAAAGTGGTATGGGTCAGTAAAGCCACATAATGCCCCCACTTTTTTCACAGGGAATTGGGTGTCTTGCAACAAGGCTTGCGATTTTTGAATACGTTTTTTAGTCACGTAAGCAATAGGAGGAATGCCAAATACTTGTTTAAATTTACGATTGAAATGTTCCGGCGACGCTTTATTGATCGCCGCTAATTGCTCCAAGGTGATCGCTTGATCAAGATGCTCGTTAATAAAGCGGATCACTAAAAAATAATCCACTTTGCTATCTAACATATCTGTTTCAACTGCTGTTTTAAAAAACGGAGCAAGTAAATTTAATAAACAGGCTGACCTCTGCAATATTCGCCAAGTCGCACTATCACTATTTAGCTCAACTAGGCGCTGCATAAGCTGTTCGTCGGTATTTGGCTCTTGTGTTTTACATCTTATTGGTAATTCAAGAATATCAAACAAGTCCAAACCATAACCGGATTCAACTTGAAAATGACACCAATAAAAATGAATTTCGCTATCACAACTATGACTGTGCTGAGTATTTGAAGGAATAAGATAAAGGTAACCTGGCTCTAACGTTATCTCTTTATCCTGTATCAATAAGTGGCCTCGACCTTTACTGACCAAGTACAAACGACAGTAGGGATCATTGATTTGTTCGCGGCACCACTTTTTATCCAGCTCACTATAATAGGTGCAATGGACATGTCCACGCATACTCGACAATATCGGGTCAACTTTAATATTCTCCCAGTAGGTATGCGCGTTAATCTTTTCTACTGGCTTCAATTGTTGCATGACATAAACGTGACTAATCAACCCATCATATTCACATTTTAAACATTTAATTCACTTTTATTCAATAAATGAATTTATTTATATTTGATTTCTGTATTACCGGTATTTTGTACAAATAAAATCAATCACAATAAAAGATTACTAATTTAGTACTATTTCAATTTAGTTTTGATTAGTTGAAAGAAGGCTAGCTATTTTTTGTAGGTTCGACGCTCGCTTAAAGCGCCTACTTTTGGTGCCTGCAGGATAGCAGATACTTAGGATTTTTCGGGAACAAAATCCAGTGCGTCGTATTGAAAGCCCTAACAAGGCTGCAGCTTCTGCTGCTATTGTCGAAATAAATTTCGACCTACATGGATACTAAGAATGCCGTTACACGTCTGGAACTGCGCACGACGACCTACAATACAAACGGTAATTAAAGCAGCAAATGAAAACCTAACCTAAATGCCTTAATCACAACACGCATTTTTAAAAATCACATTTTACCAACAATTTGTTACAAAATATCAACAATAGCCATTATAAAGACAAATCCTTCCATTTTTTTATCATATTGCGATATTTACAATTGTTCATATTCGCAAGCTTAGTAAGCTCGCGATTTAAATGTCCGACAAATCAAAATAACAAAAATAATAAAAACAACATACAAAGGTAACCTATGAAAATATCGATTAAACAAGCTTTATTGGTTTTAGCCTGTACAACACTAACAACCACTGGCGTACAAGCGGCTATATTTACTCAAGGGGGGACTTGGTATTGGGATGATGCCGATCGTCACGATACCAATGGCAACTACCCAAATGATGATGGTGTAGTAAGAACGCAACAAGCACCAACAATCGGTAACGATAACGAACGTAATACAGTGCGTAATCAATTTGATGCTGCAGGCGTACCTTGGAATGAAGTCATCAACACCAAATACTTTTTAGGCAATGACTCTCCCTTTAGAAATCAAATAGCTAATATGGACGCAGTTAAAAATACCGCAGCGGCATTGGCTAATCGTCCGGCAACAGGTCCAAACGAATGGATCCGCGCAGAAAATCCTATCGTTGTGCTTTGGGGGCCTGTGCAATTAGACAATGCCCGCGCTGATCTCGCCGATGATATAGAGCGCACATTTGTTTTTCGTGGTAACTGGAATATCACGTCACCTATATTTGTCGGTAGTAATAAAACAATCTGGATCGATGGCGAACTCACTTATACCGGTAACGATACCGCGCATGTCGGAGGAGCAGCTTTTACGCCTAAAGGGTCCAAGATGCACGGCGTATTTACGGTAAGACGCCAAGCCAGTGCTTGGGTTGAAGGCCGAGGTCAAATTGGCGAAGACGATTGGACCTCACTTGGGCAAAATTACTCAGTGCCGAACAATATCGTTGAGTTAAATCAACCGCTGCACGACTCCATAAAAAACCAACCTATCGTGCAAAACGTGACCTTTTTAGGTTCGCAGCGCGGCAAAATCAAAGTTGAATTAAGTACTGCGTCATCTAACCCATTAGGTAATTGGGCACGTTGGGATCCGAATCTAAAACCAAGAAATGCCGATGGTACATTAGCCAATACAGGACAAGTTATTCCAAGAACCAATGGTATACACTTTGATCATGCTCGAAGCGTGGTGGTTGATGGGGTCACAATTAGTGGCGCACTAAACTCTATTTACGTTTCAGGTACTTTTCAAGTTGATATTAAAAACAACTTTATTGATAAATCCGTGTTTAGAGGCGTTCACTTGCACGGCAGTGGCCATACTGCAGAAAATGTCGCATTGGTGCGTAACAATTTAATATCGCGCAACCATTGGGACGGCATAGATATTGATTCCCACTCAGCTCGCTATACCGTCGAAGAGAATGTGATTATTGGTGCCGATAATCGCTTTTTGATTTGGACTGAAATCGAAGCACACCATAATACGATCAATAACAATGTCGGTATTATTAATCTTATCCAATCTTCACCGACTGGTGCGGGCGGCTTTCAAGAGAACGGCACTGAACAAAACATTGGCGCCCAAGGCACAAGATGGAATGTTTGGACTAACAACAATATCTTTAATGTACTTGAAGAAAAACAAGGATTTTTAATGCGTGGTACGGAATCGGGTCGCGTTGTGCAACAAGACACCATTACTTGGACCAACAATTACGTTTGGCAAACCCATCGCAGTTTCACCACAAGTAACCCACACTTAAACGGCATAGTTGATGATGTTATGTTTCTGTGGTTAAACAATGATGGTGCGGGTAATTAAATTATCCTTTTTATTGTAGGCGAGCTTTTAAGCTTGCTGACAGCTAACAAGAAATAGAAAATCTTAACAGCCCAATTCAGTTTTAAGTGAGTTGGGCTGTTTTTATTAGGCGTTAGTATTCAGCGTTATTGGTTTTACAGGCCATGTTTTTGCTATTTACCCTCGTCTTTGCCGTGCCTACAGGACGTAGGTACTTAGGTTTCGTCAGGAACAAGAAACCTGCAAATGCGGTAATCTAGCGACTTTGTACTGTACACAGAGTTGAATTTACTTTAACAAAGGCGCTGGATACCTGATTTCTCAGGTATGACGGTAATTTTTTATACCTGTGGTAAAAATTTAGCTCTATTTACAAACACGCTGAATAGTTACGATAAAATGAACCCTTCGACTGCCTTGGTTTATGGTTAGCTAGACGAACTACGCTCAGGGTGAAACACCAATAACCCTTTCTCGTTACTAGCAGTTAAAACGACTCGCTAAGATCCCAAATAGCATGATTATCGACTGTCGATGTTGAAACCAATTCATAACCTATATCGGTGCCATCCATACTGGGTATGCGAAAAAATAACTCAACATTATCATTGGCAGGTAAATCATATTCGGTTAAATACTTACCATGTCCTAGCTTATTAACGTCCAGCTCTGATGTAGCAAACCAAGTTAACCAGAGTAAAGCCGAGTCAGTAAACCCCGAAAAAATATAGACTTTTCCCTTACTCGGCCCATCGAATTTGGCAAATACACCATAATCAATATATTGCGAATGTGTTCGCTCTGGTTGCGGGTACACTTTATTGTGCTTAACGTCGGTTAATGTTTTTTCGACTTCATCGTAAGCTAATCCTGAACCTTTAAAGTAATTTTTTAAAATACCCATCTCGGCAAATTGACCAATATAAATAATATTAAACAGCTTGGTGTCTCTGGCTGTTAATTCATTGGCTTGAATAATGCGCGTATTTCTAAAATTTTCAGATAAAGTTAAAACACTTTTTAACGCCATCACTTGGCTTTTACTATGCACATTAACTTGCTCTTTTGTATAGACGCGCTCTTTTGCAGCGACTGAATTGAATAGTTGTGCGGGTTTTGCACCTAACACAATCAAGTTACGGGTTTTGGGGTGTAAATAATCTTGCCAAAGTGGATGAAGCCAATTTTGCTCAACACTAAGCGATTGCGGTGGCTGTTTGGTAATCAGCATTATATTCACCGCCAATGATATTAGCGCAATGGCTAACACAAGTTTGCAAAACACAGCAGAGGAAAAACGCAAATCAACAAAATAATTTAACAGTGAAACAGCCGATTGCGACGGTTTAGTCGTAGCGGCAATATCAGTATTCTCGTTTAAAGACGGATTGGGTTTACGCTTATCAATAAATACCAAGCGATACTCACCAACAGGGATGGATATGGCGAATGTTTCATTGATCCCTTCGTTAGTATAATACTCTTCTAGCTTTTTTCTGAGGCGTGATATATGTACTCTAACAGAGGCATCTTCCGCTACATTAAAGTCGGCGGTTTTTGCAAACACGTCAATCGCGATTTCTAGCTCTTTTGGGGGAACAACGGACTCTGACTCCTGGTCAATTCTTTCTATCTCTTTGTTAACCAAATATTCAAGTAACTTTTTATGATTAGTAGAGCGACCTATCGCACTGTTTTCATTAATTTTTTTAATGTGACGCTGCAATTCTTGCTTGCTTGGCATAAAACACATATCAATATCCAAAAAGTTAACTTTAAAAAGCCGTTACAAGAGTATTTGTTACTGTAACCTTGTATAAATAATGTAAACAATTTACCAAAATGACACATGTTACCGCAATTTTCTACTTAGCAGCAGCGGTTGTTATCTTTATATTGCTAACGCAGCTAACATTACTCTCGTTTTTACAAGGTCATTTTTTATATGCGAGCTTTATTATTTTCTCTTGTCGCCATTATTTTGTCAGGCCAAGCTTTAGCAACCGGCTGGCAATACAATAACAACCGTTTTGCCATCAGTGCCGATGGTAACAACCAAGCTGATTTTCAGCACAAATGGCCACGCGCAGATCCTGACGATTGGGGCGGCACGCCGGTCGCGTTAGCGATTATTGCCAAAAAGCAAGCCCACAAAAACCTAGTGCATTACTCTTACAACAATTTTATCGATGCACCACCTCACACCACTGAAACGAATGAAATGGCGATAGGGGTAAACGGTGCAATTAAGCATTGGGGATTTAATCCCGATAAATTTTTTGATGTTAGCCACAACAGCGAAACCGCGCTTGAACATTTAAAAGCTGAAATTGCTAAATCAACAAAACAGGATCCTTTATATTTTATTCATATGGGACCAACTGAATTTTTTTACCGTGCCGTGCAACGCGTAATAAAAGCCGGTAAAGCCGACAGCCTTTCTCATGTGTATGTGATTTCACACAGCGGTTACAACAACCAACATTTACGACGCGGCGATCCCAAGTTTGATAAATCCCCCGTTGCCCCACAAGACAAACACCACAAAATGAGTGAGCTGATCGAACTGACTGGCTACCGCATTAATTTCAAACAAATTCAAGACCAAAATGCCCAGTGGGATCCCAATAAATTATGGAGCTCTGAACATGACTGGTCGGTATGGGCATGGATGAAGGATCACAAAGATCCCAGTGTTCAATGGTTGTACGAGCGCATGCTAGTCAATGCGAAAGGGGTTGCTGATTGCTCAGATGCCGGCATGGTTTACTACCTGCTCACGGGCGATGACAATGGCAGCCCAGCTAAGCTACAAGCTTTTATTGGTGAGGGCATTAAAGCCTAAAGGGCAAGACAGCTCAATGCCGTTAAGTTAGCGGCATTGAGGTTCGACTCCCTAAAGCCACTCTCTACAGAGTGAAAACTCAACTTAACAAGAATAACTACACCTCAACTGTCAACGGCAACTTCAAACAAGCACTAATGGAAATAAAATGACAATAAAATCAAACAACAAGCAAACTCGGATTTCACCCCAAATCCCCTTAGTAAAAACCATACTACTAGGTAGCATGCTTATCTTAACCGCCTGTGGCGGAGGCGGCAGTAATGATGCCACCAGTGAAAAAGACGATCCCAAGGTTATCGTCGACCAGGATAAAGATGGCATAGCAGATGATAAAGACTTGTGCCAAACAACACCCGCCCAGTTAGCAAGTGATGTTGACACAAATGGTTGTCACGCGGACGAGAAAAACGACAGCGACGGCGACCAATTGGTTGACGCTGTCGATCAATGCCCTAACACACCAACTGCTTACAAAGATAAGGTTGATGCCACAGGCTGTCATACTGACACAACCCCAACGGTAGACGCCGATGGTGACGGAGTTGCCGATGCCATGGATCATTGTCCTGTCACGCCGCAAGCAAATAAAGACAATGTTGATGCACAAGGTTGCCATAGTGCAGAAGTAGCAGATAAAGACAGAGATGGCGTTGCCGATACAATTGATAAATGTACCAATACCCACAAAGATGCCGTCAATATCGACGCCGACGGCTGCGATGATGGTGAATATTACATCACGTTAAGCGCTATTAACTCAGGACGACTCGAATTTATCGCTGACGATGGACAATTTTTCAGCCGTGATCACAGTTACTATATCGGCCGTAATCGCGACCGAGAAGGGGCAACTTACATTGAAAAAGAAAATGGCGTAGACGTAACAAAATATCGTGATGTGTTAAATACCAATGATGATTATATGTACCGCCACCACAAATATGGCCCTAAATTTGAATATCGCTTACCTGTTGCAAACGGCAGCTATTTTGCCAAATTGCACTTAGTCGAAACCTTGTGGAATAGCGAAGTGGGCAGCCGTGTATTCGATGTAGCAGCAGAAACAGAAAATAATAAAGTGCTAACGGCAATCGACGTACATCAAGCAACCGCAGGCCGCAATATAGCCTATCAAGCTATCACTAATGAAATCTCTGTCGACGACGGCCAACTTAACTTGTACTTTATCGCCAGCACAGGTGATGCCATGCTGTCCGGTTTAGAGATCGTAAAAAAAGTCCATCAAGATCACGACGAGGACAACGACGGCGTAAAAAATATTAATGACATGTGCATATTCACACCAAGCGACTATATCGCTCACATTAATGACAACGGTTGCGCCCCTGACGAATTAGATGACGATAACGATGGCGTTATTAACGCAATGGATAACTGCGCAAATACTGAAAATATTGCGAATTTTCCAACAACAAACCGCCTTGTCGATGCGAATGGCTGTTCGCTTGACCAACTCGACAATGATAACGACGGCAAAGCCGATCACATTGACCAATGTGACAATACCCCAGCAGGCGAAGCCAATGTGGTTAATGCCAAAGGCTGTAGCGCATCCGAACTATCGCTGCTGACACAGGCGTTTAAAGAAAAAGACGGCTTGCTCGTAGTCGAAATGGAATCAACTAATTACCCTGCCGGTTGGCATTTAAAAACCGGCGACTTCGCAACAGGTAACCAATACCTAGAATGGAATGGCGGTAATTTCTTCGCGACACCTCACACTAATCCAACAACTGCCGGTTACATTGATGTTGATATCAAGATTACTAATCCTGGAACCTATCGCTTTATTTGGCGCTCGGTGATTGGCCACGGCACAAACTTTACCGAACACAACGACGGCTGGATCCGGATTGAAGCCAATAATTTTTTTGGATACAAGCAAAAGGACAACAGCACAGTCTGTCCACGTGAACAATTAGCATCTAATGCCTGTGTAGAAACAATCCCCGTGCATGGTGGCTCAGGCCAAGGTTTTATTAAACTATACCGTGGAGGCGGACCAGCGGATTATTGGACATGGATATCCAACGTAAGTGACAACAATGCCCACTCTCTATACGCAACATTCGATAACCCAGGCGAATACAAACTCACAATTGCTGGGCGTTCTAAATACTATGGTATCGACCGCTTTGTATTATTCCGTGATTCAGCCTTTGCCGCTAATAATAATGCCGGACCAACCCGAACTTTTTGGAATGCAAACTTGGTTAGCCACCCTGAATCATCAAGAGAGTAAAAGTCGCTAATAAAGCCTCACATTATTGAACCCATTTCACTAATGTGAGGTATAACTGTATCAAAACTATTGCTGCATTTTATGCCACACCGCGTGACTATCGACCTTTGACTGGGCAACAATTTCATAGCCCATGTCGGTGCCTTGCAAACTGGGTATTTTAAATAACAACTCAAAATTATCGCCATTATCTAATTCATAGTCACCGATATAATGACCAAACTCTTTTTGAGCATCGGCTTTATTACTGGTCGCAAACCAACTTAACCAGAGCAATGCTGAGTCAGTAAAACCAGAAATAATATAAAGTTTACTATGACGCGGGCCATCCAGCTTAGCAAATAAACCATAATCGACGTATTGTTCACTGTCTGTATTAGGTGCAACATATTGCTCCTGACTGGCTTTAGAAACTAAAGCCGTTTGCTCAACTCGATACGAAAAATGCGAACCATTAAAATAGTTCTGTAAAATCCCCATATTGGCAAAATGACCAATGTAAACCACATTCTTTTGTTTTAAATCGTTCGGGGTTAAATCTTCGGCATAAACAATTGGCGTGTATCTAAAATCGTCTGTCAGCGATAGTAAGCTTTTTAACGCTAATATTTGATTCTTGCTTATATTAAGCTGGTGATCAGGTTTAACCCATGTTGCCACCTCGTCTCTATTAGGTTCAGACAAGCTTGGCGCCCCCAATACAATCAATGTACGGCGCGGAAATTGAATAAAGTCTTGCCATAAAAAATGCGGGGCGGGCTTAACCTTGTTACTGACATGAGCTGGTGAACTCGCTAGCGACTGATTAGGTGTTTGATAATAAAAAAAGCCATGGAGTGACACACTCAATAAACACAGCACCGCCATTAGTATTAGGGTTTTGCGGTTTATTAAGGCATGACTGTTTAAGGTTTTTTCAGAACCATCCAATGCGCGCGTTTGCGCTAGACTATTTTCAGCAAAAGCTAATCGATATTCTCCCACCGGGATTGAAATAATAAAAGCTTCGTTTTTACCTTCGCTTTGATAGTACTCTTCGAGCTTCTTCCTTAATCGAGAAATATGAACTCGAACCGACGAATCCTCTGCAGTGTTAAATTCAGTGGTTTTGCCAAATACCTCAATTGCTATTTCAGTCTCTTTCGGGTTGTGTTCAACTTGTGACTTACGGTCATTTTTAGATAGTTGTTTATCAACCAAATAATCCAGTAATTTATTTAAATTAGATGAACGCCCCACCACATTGCTTTTATGGATCCGCTCAAGTTGCGCCAACAGCGCTTGTTTACTGGGGGTATAGCTCATTAGTACATCGCTTGTTTAATCTGGCACCCATTCAAAAGTAACCGTTACATATTCTGTTACACAAATAGATGTCACCGTTTTATAACCAGTACACCCTTATTGCAACCTAGACAATCTTAGTAAGTAGATTGTAAATTTTTTGTTATTGAATTTACAGATAAAATATAACTTTTACTAAGTCATTTATGAACAAACTACTCATTTCTTTAGGGACGCTTGCTATGGCGTGCCATTTTAATCTAGCCTTGGCTGCCGGTTGGCATTACGACAATAACCGTATTGCCATTAGTGCCGACGGTAACAACCAACCTGATAACCACCATTTCTGGCAATGTCATTAAGTTAAGCCTTTGCCTAGTTAGGCCGCTTATAATTCATATGATGCTTGGCTCCCAATTTAACGTTTCTAACAAAAGAGCGGCCTGG
The DNA here is from genome assembly GCF_003063625.1 of Saccharobesus litoralis. Lineage (NCBI taxonomy): Bacteria > Pseudomonadati > Pseudomonadota > Gammaproteobacteria > Alteromonadales > Alteromonadaceae > Saccharobesus > Saccharobesus litoralis. The sequence continues at coordinate 1,105,429 of NZ_CP026604.1, forward strand.
TCTGATAGCGTTGGTATGCCGGAGCATTTTAGATATTAGTTTGTTTATCTTCAACGTGATGTCTTTTAGTTGAAGTAGCACAATTATGTTTTGCTTCATTACACTAAGGGCCGCTGTGAAGTTGATTTGATAGCGCCGCTTGCGATGCGCTAACGTTTCATCAATCGTACTCTGCGCTTCGTTGACGAAAAGGCTGGTGATATTTTTACTTAAGACTTTTGCATAGAAATCTTGCTCGATAGCGACCTGTGACTTCCCAGAGAATTGCTCGATTTGAAGTCGACTTTTCATGATTTTGTAATCTTCTTCAACACCCCAACGCTTGTGATATAAGGGTTGAAATTCTTCATAAGGCAATCTGTCTTCATCGACTGACGTCATTAACACCTCCGTTTCACCACTTGATAGTGGCACTCTGACTAATCTCACCTTGAGCGGTGCTATTGATACCCCCAGCTCCTTACAACGCTGGATGGCAAACCGATTCGGGTGCAATTCAACCATTTCTTCTTTCTCATCAGATTGAATGAAGTTTTGAACTTGAGTGTTATAGTTGGAAAGCGTCCGCATGCAGAAATCGACACCGATATGACGATGATAAGCAAACATATAGAACGCTGGGTAACCTCTATCATAGATAACCAAATCACCTTGCTGAGTATGCGGTAAATGTGACAGCGCCATCGTGCGTTCATCTGTGTGATGTCCCTCAATACACGCGTCAATCGTCATTCGATGACTGATATCGTAGAGCTGAGACAGGCGGGCTAAGGGTCTCTTTCGACTTTCATCTGTTGGATTGTAATGGGCTTTCAGTTCCTTTGTTGCAGGGAGATTGACAGTTGAACCATCAACAGCGAGTAAGCGAAACCCATGCCACCGTTGACGGCAATGTTGACTATATTGGTTAACTAACACGCGGTTTAATTCAACGAACACCGAGGGGTCGAGCTTTTTTCTTGCTTGCGTGAAAGCCGAAGCGGTTACGTGAGAATAAGTACCATTGATTTGCTCAATGATATCAAAAAAGTTATCGAGCTCTTGTGCAGCAGAGCCTTTTACAAAATTCAGCAGAAAAGAGACAAGGTGACTGAAGGTTAACGAACGATTACGAGTAAAATCTTTAGGAGAAGACTTATAACGAGCAATAAACTCAGGGTTGTTTATCAGATTGGCTATATTTTGAACAATTTTCTTGCGGGATAAGTGTCATTAGATCAACCGTTTTTTTCAAAAAAATCATCGAATTATTAAGCACTTATTTTACCATATTTTTGCCCCCAGCATTCACCTTTTCTTAAATTAACGTTGGTTAGCGCTGAGCTTGCGAAGCCCAATCGACTAAAAATCCGACTAAAAATCGTTAACTTAATGGCATTGCCATTTCTGGCCCAAAGCCGATCCTGATGACTGGGGTGCTACACCTGCAACACTCGCTATCATAGCTAAAGCCAAAAAGCAGGATAAATTAGTCCATTTTTCCTATAACAATTTTATTGAATCACCGCCGCACACGACAGCCACTAATGAAATGGCAATTGGCGCTAACGGCGCAATTAAGCATTGGCAGTTTGATGCATCACGATTTTTTGATGTCAGCGCTAATTACCAAAAAGCGTTAAATCATTTGGCCGATACAATCGCCATTTCAACACAGGCTAACCCACTTTACTTTATTCATATGGGGCCGCCAGAATTCTTTTATCGGGTTGTCGAAAAAGTCGTACAGGCAGGCAAAACAGAAAGTTTAAATCACGTTTATATTATTTCACACAGTGGCTACAACGATACGCACTTGCGAAGGGGTGATCCTAAATACGATAAAAACCCAGTAGCAGATAATCAAAAACACCACACGCTTCAACAAGCCATTGCACTTAGCGGCAACCGCTTAAAATACAAACGCATTCGCGATCAAAACGGCGAATGGGATCCTAACTTACTGTGGAACTCGAAACACAATTGGCAAGTTTGGCAGTGGATGAAAAGCCATGAGGATCAAACCATAGGTTGGATCTATGAGCGCATGAAACGTCACCCTGACAACGTCGCCGACTGTTCAGATGCCGGTATGTTGTATTACCTGTTTACCGGTGACGAATACGGCAGCCCAGAAAAATTCAAACAGTTTCTTGGCAAAGGTGTAATGGCTAAAGGATAAGCCAATTTGGATGTCATAAATTTAGCCAGCTTTGCTCCTTTAAAGCTTATGGCATCCGCAATTTTTTTCCCATGTATAAACACCTTTTATCTTTATTTTAATTACCCAAAAGCAAGCATAAATAATGCTCGCCAATAAAAACAAGAGTTCAAACACAACACCAACCATAGCACTAAAATAAGGAAAACTATGAGCACGAATAAATTAACCCAACCGGCTCGTTGGCTCGGGCTAGCGATCTTACTCGCTACGCTCACCGCCTGTGGTGGCAGCAGTGATTCACCCACTAAAATGGATTCAGATCCCATTGCTAATCCTGATCCAAAACCGGATCCTGATCCAACGCCAGATCCTGACCCAACACCTACGCCAGATCCTGATCCAGCGCCTACGCCGGATCCTGATCCAACGCCTGCACCAGATCCTGACCCAACACCTACACCAGATCCTGATCCAACGCCTACACCAGATCCTGATCCAGCACCTACGCCAGATCCTGATCCAGCACCTACGCCAGCTCCTGAACCAACGCCTACACCGGATCCTGATCCAACGCCTACGCCAGATCCTGATCCAACGCCTACGCCAGATCCTGATCCTGCTGTCACCATCGACAATGTATACCAAGAAAAGGATGGCCTTATCGTAATTGAAATGGAAAATACCGATTATCCAACTGGCTGGGAGCTCGTCACAGGCAATGGCGCAACGGGTGACAGCTATATTCAATGGACACCTTGGCAAGCATTCCAAACACCTGAAGCAGGTTTGATTAGTATTCATGTCGAAATACACAACCCTGGGGTTTACCGTATGCAGTGGCGTAACTCTATTCGCCATGGCACATCACCGAGTGATCACAACGACACTTGGATTAAAATTTTAGCGCAAAATTTTTATGGCAAAAAACCAGACGGACATACAGTTTGCCCTCGTCAACAAGAACATTCCAATACCTGTGAAGGTGAAGCACCTGAAGGCAGCAGCGCAAAAGGGGCTTTTAAGGTCTATCGTTTTGGTACGCCAGCAGATGCTTGGGTATGGCACGCTTATACCAGTGATAATAACGCCCACCCAATTTATGCAGATTTTGCTGAAGCGGGGGTATACGAGATCCAAGTATCAGCGCGCTCAACCTACCACGCATTAGATCGCATGGTGTTATATAAAACCAACCAAGTCAGTGAAATAAGCGCCACCACTATCACAAATGCTGAATCGACTATCATGTCGACCACCACAGCGAAGTGGAACCCACCAGCACCTGAGCCAGAACCAGATACAGGCGACAATGGCGGTCCAAAACCTTCAGCCTTTGATGTGGCCGTAACCCCAATTGACGACAGCCTAGTTGAGCCAGCCGATTTAATTGTCACTGCACAAGCCGTGGACGCCACTGCGACAATGGTCAAAGCCACCTTATACATTAATGGTTTAGCAGTAAACTCGATTGAAGGTGCTGGCCCATACCAATGGACAGCCAACGAGGTAGGTGCCTTTGCCAAATTAACCGGTGGCAGACCAAATATAAAAGTTGCACTTGAAAATGACAGCGGTGAAATTGGATATCAAAAAACCAATGTGCGCATCAATGGCTTAATGGTAGGTACCTATGTCCATGCATATAATCTTGGCGGCTCTGACTATACAGCTAAAGATGGTCAGCTATTCACCGGCATTGGCTGGGCAGGCTTAACCACTAGCGAAGATATAATAGGCACTGAAGATGATGAGCTGTATCAAAAACAGCAAACCAGCGCAGGTTGGATGGCATTACATGGTGCAAGTTTAATCGGTGATATTGCATTAAACCCTGGTTCAACCTATCAAATTGACTATTACTTTGCCGAAATTGAGCACACTAAATCAGGTCAGCGAGCTGTGGATATTCATAATCAACATGCAAAAATCGCTAATGCACTGGATATCTTCGCGGCTGCAGGCGCCAATACCGCGTATAAACATGCCATTGTATTCACAGCGGTAGAAGATGTATACAAAACAGGCATGCAGACCAATGCGGTGGCCAGTTTTGATACACACGCAGCGATTGCCGCATTCTCGGTACGTTACCTAGATAGACAGGCATGGGATGATGACGACAGCGACGGTGTTTTTAACTTTGATGACAAGTGCGCGAGTACCGCAGTTGACGCAAATGTTGACGATAAAGGATGTGAACTTCCTTAACTAACAGGGAAATTATTAGTACCCCTAGCTAAGCCATTCTCACGTTGGGAATGGCTTTTATCTTTATTCCAGCAAACATCAAACCTTAAAAACAACATTTTACATTTGATTGATAATTTTTACATTTATAAAATTATTTTGATTGGTAATCTAAAACAATAACTTTAATTAAGCTCATATCAGTAACGATTCAGGGCGTAGAAAAATCGTTAAAGTTCAAGAAAAAAGCGCGGAGTTTATGAACATAAATGAGCACTTTCGACGCAGAAATTGGGCGATTTTGCAAGATACTGAATTGTTACAAAATATAATTATAATTGGACACTTCATATGCACTATTCCACTTCTAACAAGGTAATAGCTAGCGTGATATTGCTTTCATTAGCGCCGCTAACTTATGCCAAAGAAATTTATGTTAGCAAATCCGGCAACGACAGTAATAGTGGTGAACAGTCATCACCCTATTTAACCCTAAATAAAGCGGCTAACGAAGCGGTTGCTGGCGACACTGTATTCATAGGTTCAGGCACCTACGAAGAAACACTGCGTCCTGCCAATTCCGGTAGCCAAGATAATCCTATTATCTTCACCGCCGTTGACGGCGAAAAAGTGATTATCACCGCCATGCAAGCGCTTAACGGATGGCAAAAAGATAGCGGCGATATCTATAAAACAACAGTTGATTGGGATCTCGGCCAACAAAACTTTGTCATGCAGGGCGCAACCGCGATGGATTTAGCCCGCTGGCCTAACAACACCGATGGTGACCCCTTTACCCAAAACTCGTTACGCAATTCTGGCGGTAGCCAACCAGAAACCATCAATGATGCGTATTTAGATTACAATCAAGGGATCCCCGACATCGATTGGAAAAACGGGGGTTCACTGTATTTTTATGGCGACAAACCTGGCTCTGGTTGGACTACTTGGCGAGCTTTTATCACCGACAGCTCAGCAACGCGAGTCTATTTTGATTTAGATAAAAACCCAGCTTGGATCCGCACATTTCATGCGCCAGGCGATAAAGGTGACTTCTTTTTACAAGGCGTAAAAGGCGCGCTTGATTATCAAAACGAATGGTACTTTGACCCCAACAGCAAAGAGTTATTTGTCCAGCTACCCAATGGCGCTAAACCGAATGACGGCCAAGTAAAAATGCGTAAGCGGGTAAAAGCAATTGATTTAGCGGGTCGTAATCATATTCATATCAAAAATCTCGCGGTATTTGGTGGTTCAATAGAACTGACTGGCGGCGCTTCAAACAACCTAATCTATGGTGTTACTAGCTTGTACGGCAACTATACGTTAGGGGTTGTTAGAGGATTTAACTCGGGCAATCAAAGCATAAAAGTAGCTGGTGCCAATAATATAATCGAGCGCAGTGAAATCGGTTTTGGCTCTGGTTCGGGTATTTATGATTCTGGTACAAACACGCAAATCTTAGACAACTACCTTCACGATTTTAACTATTTAGGCGATTACGATTCTATTATTAACGCTCGCGGCGGTAATGGCACCATTGCTAAATACAACACCATTACTCGTGGTGGACGTGATGCTATTCAAACCGTGAATAACAATGCCGAATATGCCTACAACGATGTTTCGTTTAGCAACCTTATTGCCGATGATTGCGGCCTACTCTACACCTTAGGTGGCCCGCGCAATATGACCATTCACCATAATTGGTTTCATGATGCCTATTCAAGCGGAACCAAGAAAAAAGCCACTGGTATCTACTTAGACAACGACACCTCCGACGTTGATGTGCATCATAACGTGGTTTGGAATACGGAGTGGTCAAATATCCAAATCAACTGGGACGGAACGGATCTCAATATTTTCAACAATACCTTTATCAACGGCGAAAAGGTCATGGGGGCATGGCACAAAGAAGGCACCCAGTTTAGTAATGTAAAAGTTTGGAATAACCTATCAGACGATAGCAACTGGGAACCACAATCAGATAAGCAAAATAACCTTAGCTACCCAGCCAATAACTCACCGTTTATTGATGCGGCAAACGGTGATTTTAGATTAAAAGCAGGATCATCTCCGGTTGACGCAGGACGGGCGATTACTGGCTTTACTGACGATGTGACCGACAACAAACCAGATGTTGGCGCTTACGAACTCGGCGGCAACATGGCCAATTGGCAGGCTGGTATAACTTGGGAACGCAAATTTGGGCCAACAGGGCTAGGTTGTTATGGTTTACCCGGTGAAGATTGCCAAGATCCTATCACGCAAGATCCTGATGTTAGTCTAAGCCCAACGCAAACGGTTGACGAAGGCAAAGCTGTGTCGGTTACCATTGAGCTCAGTACACTAGCCATGACCTACCCTGTTACCATTCCTTATACGTTAAGTGGTACAGCTAATGCGGATGATCATACTTTATCAGCAGGCGATATTGTGATCACACAAGGACAAAGCGCTAACTTAGCTTTCGAGATTAAAACAGATACTAAAGTCGAAAATAATGAAACTTTGATCATTACGCTTGGCCAAGCGACTAACGCTAATACGACTGGCAATGTAACTCATACGATTACGATTAAGGATAAAACGCCAGTACCTGAGCCAACGCCGGAACCACAACCTGACGATAAGGCCGGCAACACAGAGAGTTCAGCAGGTGGCAGCCTTAGCGCAATATTTTTGTTAATGTTAGGTTGGTTGTATTGCAGACGATTGCAACGATTTGTTCAAGACACTTAAGGTAAACTTATAGGAAGCGGGAAATGCCGTGGCCGTCTGGAACAGACCACGGTAAACCGACCAGAAATCATTGCCTTATTCGCGTTACCTTAATCGCATTAGAGCAAGGCGCGCCGATAGTGTGCATACGACCTACAATTATCTAATTTTAGTCACATACTCATAGTAAGTACCGGCTAACACTTGTTGGTTTTTATCCAACATTAACCCCTTTATTTCGCTTGTGCCGGCTTTTACCTCAACTTCAAACACAACGGATTTGTCCTGTTTATTAACGGCCTGTTTAAACATTTGCTGGTCGACTTGTAAGCTGACTTGGCTGATCGGCAACGCTCACTAGCTTCATGTAGAGTGCATCGATTTATCTAATAATTTCTGCTAATAAACTTAGAAAGCCTGTCCTTCAACCCAATTCGATTTTAAAGTGTTAAATACTAATCTATACATTTCAACACAGCGCGCTTGTAGAAAGCGTAAGTTTCACACTCCAAAATTCAAAGGAAAATATATGAATAAAATTGTATTGCTACTGTTAACCCTTAGCCTAGTTGCGTGCAGCACAACGGATAATGAGCCGCCTCAAGTCACAGATACTGCAGCTAAAGTGCCTATTATTGAAGTTGTACCAGTTGGGCAAGAAAATAATGATGTTGAAGCCGCCACTGTTCATGTCGCGATTGCCCTGACTGCAGGCGCAATGCAAAAAGATAATTTTAAGTGCCAGCAAACCTGTCAAGACGAACTAAAAAAATCGATCGAGAACAGAACAAAAGGTAAATAATCTTTAAATCACTGACCACAACATCTTTAAACTCAGGACTGTCAGTAATAACGCGAATACTTTTTTAAGTGCTGGCACAGGCAGTTTGTGAGCAAGCTTAGCGCCAATAGGCGCCATAAAATAGCTAATACTGGAAATTAACAATACTGCCGGTAAATAGACAAACCCCGCAGTCCAGCTGGTATCTAGGGATTTAGACCAACCATTAACTACAAAACCAAGCGTACCTGCCAACGCGATAGGCAAGCCAACGGCAGCAGACGTACCTATGGCTTTTTTAATATCAATGTTACGCGACACTAGGTAAGGCACGGTCAAGCTACCGCCACCAATCGACACCAAAGCAGATATACCACCGATACCAACACCAACCGCGAGTAAACCTTTACTGCTCTCAAGCTGACGGCTAGCTTTTGGTTTAATATCGCAAAACATGCGCACGGCCGTAAACCCCATAAACAGAGAAAAGAAGACCGCCAAATAGAGTGAAGGGGCATGGGCTGCAATAAACGTGGCGGCAAAAGTACCCAGTACAATGCCAGGCGCCATACTTTTAACTGCTGGCCATAAAACAGCGCCACTTTTATGATGCGCTTGTAAGCTAGATAAGGAAGTCACCACAATGGATGCCATTGATGTGCCCAAAGCTAAATGCACGACTTGGCTGGCATCAATCCCTTGTGCTAAAAAGAGGCTGGTTAACATGGGAACCATAATACCGCCCCCGCCAATACCTAATAACCCAGCCATAAAACCAACAAAAGCACCAAGCGCTAAATAAGCCAATATCCATTCATATGCCATATTGCAGCAATGTCCAAGTGAAAACCTAATGGTGGCGTGGATTATAGCGGTAATTTGTTACTGTTAGCTATTGAGGTGAAATTTTAACTACTAGGGATAGTGATGAGCTGTTTACTGGTTAGCAAGCGAAGCTTAGTTTGCAAGCTCGCAAACATAAATGTTCGCCCACAAAAGATAGTGATGAGCTGTTTACTGGTTAGCAGGCGAAGCTTAGTTTGCAAGCTCGCAAACATAAATGTTCGCCCACAAAAGATAGTGATGAGCTGTTTACTGGCTAGCAGGCGAAGCTTAGTTTGCAGGTTCGCAAACATAAATGTTCGCCCACAAGGTTTCGATATCTAAGGGCGTGTTAAGTCCAATTCTCGCACCCAAATATTACGAAAGGAAACCGGTGAACCGTGATCTTGGATCACTAAAGGCTCTTTGGCTTTATGTGCTTTATACGGAGTTGTTTTTTTATGGCGAGTGGGGCCAAGTATCGGTGTGCGTAATTGCACTAAAACACCGTTATGAAAAACCGTAACATGGGCTTTTTTAAGCACGTTTCCCTCTTTATCAAACTCGGGCGCTTCAAACACAATATCGTACGAATTCCATTCGTCTGCTGGACGTGAGGCATTGACCAATGGCGGGGTTTGGCCGTATACAGCGGCGGCTTGTCCATCTGGGTAATTTTTATTGTTGTGTGACTGCATAATTTGTAGCTCGTAGCGCCCCATTAAAAAAAGTCCACTATTACCTCTGGCTGGCGGATGTTTTTCTAATTGCGCTGGTGATCGCCACTCAACATGCAATTGCATATCACCAAAACTTTGCTTGGTTCGAATAGATTGGTTTTTGCCCGTTTTAGGATCTTTTTGAATAGTGACAACGCCATCTTTAATCAACCATTCAACCGGGTTTTTATTACCCCATGAGCGCGCAAACGCATCCATAGATTGCCCGTCAAATAATACAATCGCATCTGATGGCGGCGGCTGAGAGATTGGCCCAGCGGTGGTAACAATTTTCGGTTGTGGCCGATTAGGATCATGTACGTGCCATTTAGTACCAGGGACAAGCGGAGTGTTGGTATAACCTGGAATTTTATCTTGGCTAGCGGCCTGCACTGGTCCAGTCATTAAAGAAACAATAGCAAGCAAGCCCGACAGTGAGGCTATCTGTAATGTTTTTGTGGCGCGATATTTCGCATTATTCATTTTCATAAGAGTTACTCTATTAATACCTTATAGGGCGGGTTTTACACCCGCCAACCCAGAGTTACATAACAACATCGCGTTTGCAGGGATAAACCCTGCCCTACAAAAATACCTTGTGGGGCGGGTTTTACACCCGCCAACCTAGGGTCACATAACTACATCGCGTTTGCAGGGATAAAACCTGCCCTACACTCTCGGCTTTATAACTTACGCACCCAGATGTTTCTAAAACTGATTTCACCATTATGGTCTTGCAATAAAATGGGTTCACAACCATGGGCATTAAAATATTCAGCCTTACCGCGGTACATAGTAGTGCCGGTAATTTGGTAATGATCTTGAACCAAAACGCCGTTGTGTAAAACAGTAATGGTTGCCGCTTTAGTTAACGTACCTGCATCATCAAATTTTGGCGCTTTAAATATAATATCGTAAGTATTCCACTCGCCACTTGGAGATAAAGCATCTACTAATGGCACACTTTGCTTGTAAATTGACGCAGCTTGACCATTAACATAGATAGGTGTGTTGTAAGTATCTAAAATTTGTACTTCGTAGCGCCGCTGGATCTTAATGCCACTATTAGCATGGCGTGGTGCATTTTTGCGGCGTTCAGACTTTTTCGGTGATCGCCATTCCAAGTGCATCTGCATATCACAAAATTTCTGCTTACTGATAATAGACCCAGATTTAGGTTTCACTGTCAGTTCGTCATTGTCATAGATCCATTGCACTTTTTTGCCATTAGGATGTTGCCAATGTTTGTCGACATCCGCTGCCGTTTGCAATAGCGGAATAGCGTCAGACGGAATAGGATTAGTCGCGACCTTAACTGGAATAGGCTGCCACACTTCGGTTAATTTGGGAGACGGTTTATCATCTTTTGCCAAACTCACCGTTGCCGAAGCCATTAAAGTTAAACCGATAACCAAACGCGTTTTGATTTTTTGTGCTGTATTCATAGTTTTTCGCTTTAGTATTTTCTTTTTGATATTTTCACTGTGATAAAGGAACGTCAGGCGCAGCACTTAAAGCACGCCTGAATATTTGCAACAGTTAACTTGCTTACTTAAGCGCATTAACCGTATAGCGCAGCACGTTGCCCATTAAAGGTCGACCGGCTGTATCGCTAAACTTGCCTAAATCTAAAGTATAAAGTCGGTCGGTCTCTAAGGTTTTAGCACTAATTTTTATCGTATTGCGCTTACCTTTAACCTTTTGAACCTCAACATCCACCGCTTTTAAATCAACCTTAGGCGACCCATAGGCTTTATGGTAATGATAAGTATGGCTCGTAACCGCCACGTTAGACGGCAAGCTAGCTATCGGCTGGTTAAAACTAATTTCAAAACCATCTTTAACCAAGCTAACCTGATCAACGATAAACATAGGCTTATTAGTACGGGTGATTTTTAATAAGCCTTCATCGCCCGCCCAACCTAAGTGAATTTTACCTATCCATAAGTTGCTATTTTTATCAAAGTCGAGTCTAAAATTGCCTATACCTAAGTCTTCACCAGCAATAAAGGGGATCAAAGTACCTTGGGTATTGCCCCCGACGTCATCAGGAATAAAACGGAGCAAATGATCGGTATTCATATCGCCAATCAACAACTCTCCTTCAGGCAAGCCAAATGCTTGATGACCCGATGTTGTTAAAGGTTGGGTCGGTGAATTAGCCAATTCACCTTGCGGGAACAAGCCTGCCGGAGATTTACGTTTGGCTTTAATATCATCCGGTTTAATATCTTTATGCGCCTTTTTATAGCCAGCTAGCCAGTTTAACCCTGCTGGGTGGCCACCAAAATCGCCTTGATTGACCTGAATTAGCGGGCTGGTTGCTATCCAGTCGCCTTGATTATCTGTCGTCCATAATTTGTCATTCGCATCCACATGTAATCCTGCTGGTGAACGATAACCCGCTGAATATGGCGTAGCTTGGCCATCTGGTGTAACTTTAATAATCCAGCCACGATAAGGCGCACAAGAGAACATACGCGTGACTTGTTTACGATAACCTTTAATCCACTTTTGTTTGTCGTGATACTTTTGCATTTCCGATTTAGGGTTACATTTATCACTGTAATCACCGCGAATATGCTCAAATACACCAGCAAAATTAGAAGCAACATTTAACGAAATATAGTAATTACCTTTGCTATCCACCGCTGGACCAAAAGCAAATTCATGGTAGTTACCTGTCATGCCAAAGTCATCATATAGAACACGATAACTATCCGCTTTACCGTCGCCATTGGTATCGCTAATTCGAGTTAATTCGGGCTTTTGCATAACGACAAAAGTATTTTCACTTTCCTGAACTATGCCTAGCGGCTCATGCAGGCCAACCGCAAATGTCGACCAAGTATTGTTTTTAGGATCGAAAATCACAATTTCACCACTGTGGATAGCCAATGCGATACGGCCATCCTGCATAGCGGCGACGCCACCAATTTGCGGATCAATTTCAGTTGGATAATCCACTCGTTCGATTTGATAATAATCTGACCAAGCCTGTTGATCAGCATAAGCACTAACACTTAAAAAAGAACAGCAAATTGAGCAAGACACAGCTAACATTTTGATTATATTTTTCATTATAAACTCACCTCTACTGTAAATTGCTTGGCTTGCTGTGGGCTCAAAGTCAGGATGTTATTAGTCAGTGAGCCTTTACTTACCTTAATTTTTGCTTTCTTATTTACTGCGTAAGAGCTGCCTTGATTAGAGCTAACTGCGTTAGCTGGCTGTTGAAAGTTAAGCGAAATACTTTGCTTAACCCCACTCATTTGATAATGACGCACAAAACTCTTACTGCTATCACCAAGGCTGAGCCGCTCTCGAATTTGCACAGAACCAATTTGATAGATAAATTCAGGTTGTTGCCCCACCATGTCGTAACCCAAAAATTCAACGGCATCATCCTGCTGAAATGAAAAGAAGTCAGTCGCTGCTTCCCAATACATGACTTTGTCACGATTAGACTCTAAATCTTTTTCACCATGAAAAGGGGCATACGTCGGGTAAGCATAACGCACACGGCCAATGGTTGTGTCCCAAGCCAGCGTGATGTCTTTACTCAAGCTAATAGCAATCGAAGCCGGAGAGGTAAATGGCAGATACTTACGTTTAAAATAAGGAAACTTTTTAGCCGGTGCACGATAAGGTTTAAACCTAGGTTTAGGCTGACGTTCTTTTAAATGTCGAGTAATAAATAAAATATGCTCATGAATATCAGTTAAAGTTTGATCACCTAAATGGGCCATTGGCGGCATTTGGATGGTATCCGGATTTTTCTTACCTGGATTTTTCGCCCAAGCCAAAAACGCATCGCGTTTTGCTAATGGGTAATGATCACGCATATAAACCATAGAAGGTCCAGTGCCAAATCGGTCGACCATATGACAGGCTTGGCAATTCGCTTTAAATGCCTTTTGGCCATTAGCATTGGCAAACGTTAAAAACGAAAACAAGCTAAGGCAGGTCAATAAAATAACGCGATAGCCAAATCGTATTTCGTTATTAAAATTCATAATTCACCTTTACTACTTTCTGCATCGGCAGAAGTTATATAAACTAGTTACTGTAGATTAGCGGCTGCGCTGTCAGCAAAAAAGTTACATCCTAATAACAAACTGTAATCAGCCACGTTAAATTAACTGTTATAAATTGATGAATACACGACCCGAAACAGCCCTAAAACCCAATAAAAATGCGCTTATTGAACATTTAACGCGTATAGAAGCAAGTGATACTTTAGGGCGTTCCAAAGTAAACTGTAAACTCATAAACTATTTAGTAAACCACTACATCAAACTAAATGAACAAGGGTCAGAATATAAATCACCGAAAGAAGTCGAGTTAGCGATAGAGGTGTTTGGCAGAGCCAGTGACTTTAATCCTGCTGAAGATGCCTTTGTGCGCGTTTACATTTCTAACCTAAGAAAAAAGCTAGAAACTTATTATCAAACAGAAGGCAAACACGAAGCGTTTTGCATTTGTATTCCCCCTGGTGGTTACGGCTTAAGTTTTCAACACTTGCCAAATACGCAACTCAAGGCCACAACAACAGAAATAGCAACAGAAATAGCAACACACACTAAACTAGAGGCAGATCACCTCGCTCCACTCGCTGATAAAAACAACCTAGGTGATCAATCAGATTTACCTACAAAAAAACAAAACTCAAATATATTTAACTGGCGCACTGGCTTTATTGCACTAGGCGTGATCTTACTGGCTTCTATAACAACAAACTTGTGGTTATGGCAACAAGTTGAGCCAGTCAAAGTTGACTCTTATCAACCTATCCGTCAACACACCTTATGGCGTGACTTATTTAGCAATGCGAAACCCACATTAATCGTGGTCGGCGACTTATTTATGCTCAACGAGCGTGATCCTGATACAAACCGCCCACGTGGTATTAGAGACTACGGCATCAATAGTTATGCTGATCTTGAAGATTATTTTGCACAATACCCACATAAGCGAGCCTCTGTGACTGTCGCGCAAAGTGCCTTTTTACTAAAAAATAGTGTATTTGCGGTCAAACATATTCTGCCGTTATTTGCTGATCCAACGCGAGTCTCAATTCGCTTAGTGTCTGATTTAACGCCTGATGATCTACGTGATTATAATTTAATATATCTAGGATTATTTAAGTCGCTTGGCGCAATAGACGCTTACATTCAAGGCTCAAACTTTACCCTAGGTCGACATGGCACCGCCTTGACCGACAAAACCACTAATCAAGTTTATAAAGTTACCGGCAACTTACAGCAGGAATACACGGATTATGGGGTGTTTACTAAGTTTGTAGGGCCAAGCGGCAATATCATATACAGCTTAGCGGGATTTTCAGATGCGTCAGTGATCCAAATGGCGAAGTATTTAACTAACCCTAATAAACTTAACTCTGATGAGTTCACTGAACATTATCAAATGTATGCGAGCCAAGCCTATCAAAATTTTGAATTGATGTTTTCCACCTCTAGCTTTGACCGCACCGATCTCGGTTCACAAGTCATTAGTAGCGGTAAATTGAATGTTAAAGCCATATGGGCAATGCCACATTAGCCTGTTTACGTTGGGCGAGTTTTACACCCGCTAACCCAGAGTTACATAACTACACCGCGTTTGCAGGGATAAACCCTGCCCTACAAGTTTTTAAACAACTTGGCTAATTCATCACGCCGATGTTGGATCTGCTGTATTTCATTGGCAAAGGTTTCTGTTTTACTGGGATCAGGCTCAGGAAAAGTACCAACTCCGGCCAACAACGCATGCCAAGATGCACTTGGGTAATACTGGCTAATTTGCTGCAAATCTAATTCTTCGGCTACGTCCATACCATTAAACCAAGCATATAAAATACGTTGCAATGAATCTGAAACTGGAATTTTACGGCAGTCTTGCCAATAAGGCGTATCGTTACGCGAATTAGAAATATAATGAGTGACAATATAATCGCGCACGCGCTCAAACGCGTAGTTAATTTTATCGTTAAAGTAGTCTTGCTTAGCGGTAGTACCTTTACCTTCTTCAATAGCCGCTATAAAGCTTTCTATCGTGTCCTGAACAAGATGCAACGCCGTTGCTTCCAAAGGTTCAATAAAGCCCTGCGATAAACCAACTGCTAAACAATTTTTGTTCCAATGTTTTTCCGAACGGCCGACGCGCATTTTGATATGGCGCGCTTCAACATCTTTCACTCGATCCTGACCAATAAAATGACGTAATTCTTGTTCAGCACTATCTGCAGTTTGGTATTTAGCGCTATAAACATAGCCATTGCCCACACGGTTTTGTAACGGAATATGCCAAGCCCAACCATTACTTAAGGCCGTAGACACCGTTTGTGGTGAGTAGTTATCTATTTTAGGTGAGGCTATCGCGACTGCGGAATCATTAAATAAGTTGTCACTGTAACTAACAAATGGCGTATTTAAGGTTTTTTGCATTAACAAGGCTTTAAAGCCGGTACAATCAACAAAAATATCTGCACTTAGCTCACCCTGTTCATCACTTACAACACTGGCAATATCACCATTTTCCGCTTGTTTAACTTGGCTAATATTGCCTAGCAAATGGTTTACGCCTAACGCCAGTGACTTTTCTTTAAGTAACAACCCGAGCTTTTCAGCATCAAAATGATAGGCATATAGAGTCTCTACAGGGTTGGAGCTGTCCTGCAATTGACAACTTTTACGTTGATTAGTGAGCTCTTTAGTTAGGTAGTAATTGTCTGGATGGCAAGTGATGGGATAACCATGGCGGCGCAAGCGAGTATGTTGGGCAAATAGTGGCGTTACATCATCATCATATTGGCTTAGAAATGGGTGAAAATAACTTTCAAAGCCTTTGCGGATCGACCAATGCTTAAAGGTAATACCATTTTTAAAAGTAGCATTACATTTAGACATCCATTGTGCTTCAGAAATATCGAGGGTTTTGAATAAATGACGAATATAAGGTGTGGATCCTTCACCTACACCAACAGTAGGAATATTAGGCGATTCAATCAAAGTAATGTCGGCTTGTGGCCACTGTTTAGCCAATAACGACGCTGTCATCCACCCCGCTGTACCGCCTCCGATAATTAGAATTTGTTTATTGAACACTACCCAAACCAAAGGTTAACAATTTACATATTAACGTTTTACAAAAAAAAAGCTGGCAATGCCAGCTTTTTACATAATTAAACTTAACTTGTTACCAATTAATAGTATTAGTCACAGTTTTTAATGCAAGTCATTTTGATATTATCATAGTATGCATCAATATCACCGACGGTACCGGCAAATTGTAAAACCAGTCGAACGTCAGCTAGCCCAACCCAATTATCTGGCTCTACAAATTCATGCACATATGTTTGCCAATCACCAGACGTCACAGGGCCAGTTTTATTACCACCCTTCCATATCTGCCAGTTTGAACCATTTGGGAAAAATATAGCCGTATGTGCTTGATTTTCACCTGCCACAAAGTTGTTAACTTTCATATCCCAAGTCAGTTGGAATGTTCGAGCCTTATCCCCAGTACGAGAACCATCAGCGAAATCATTAGGTAACATTGGGTCTAGGAAATTTTCTTTTAATAACAAACCTCCTGTAGTGGTACCGTTATCTTTAGCTTGTAAATGTAACCCATAGTTACCATCTCGAGCAGCATCAGCCGATACTGTGATAATAGGGTCTAAAGTTCCCCATTTATGAATCCAAGGCGTTTTTTCACCAGACTCAAAATCACCATTTAACTCATAAATATAATTGGGGTTTGCTTTAGGGTTAATTTTGATAACACTGATTCTATTATCAACCAAGGTTTTAACTTGAATTTCAACTGGTCCCAAATAGCGATTAACTATAGTCACTAAGCCCGTATTTTGATCAACAGTTGCAATATCAGTATTCAAAGACTCCCACATTACAGTACGATCAATTCCAGAATTAGGATCTTCTGGTAGTACCTTTGCTGTAAGCTGGAAAGGTATGCCAAGTGCTACTGGTATTGCGGCTTTAGTTTGCCCTCCGGCTTGAATTTCAACTCCAACAGGACCACTTGGAAATTCAGACACAACAACATCAAACTCTTTGTATACGGAGCCTTTGTTGATACCATCTTTTAAACTCGCAGTCACTTTTACAACAGCATCTATAGCGCCATTAGAAGCAATACCTTTAACAACTTGAGCTAGACTTTCATTTTGCGGAGTATCAGGGTCATCAGGAACCGAAGTCACTGTAGCAATACTCTCATCAGCAGAAGTCCAAACCAATTCAGGTAATGATGCAAAATCAGGAAAGACCTGAGCTGTAACAGCTGTATCATATCCTTGTGGTACTTTTATCGTGTCGCCTTCGACTATCTCAATATCAGTAACAGGGTCTTCAGCACCAGTAACTTTTACAATTACCGTACGTTTTAAATAATCATCTTCAAAATCAAAGTCTCCATCGTTATAAGTGTTCGATAAAAAGTAATCGTATTTGTACTCTTTTTCTTCACCATACTTCAATTCATCAGTCCACGTAAAAGGCTGTACAACCAACTCTAGGCCATCTTGAAGTATTCCAGCCTCATAACGATCTAGTACTGTATATCCAGGTTGGCCATATTGTCTGATCGAGCGAATATAAGGAGGAGCTTCCTGCACAGCGTCTTCCATTAGCACTTCACCAGTTGCAGGATCAGTTTTAACCGAACCATCTCCATTAGTTTGTGGGCGCTTATCTACTTCTCCATCTCCGTCCTCATCTATAATTGCTAAGTCTAGATTGATAATAGAAACAGTTCTCCCTGAACTATTGTTGATATTTTGAGCAAGGTCAACTCGAGTGATGTCGTCATTTTCAGATATTTCAACAACAATGGTAGGCTGCTCAGTTGTAAGTGGTTCAAAGTCAGCATTAGTAAAGTCACGATCTATGTCGTCTCCACTACAGGCCGCAAGTATCGCTGCCATAGTTGCTGTTAATAAAGTTTGTTTAAAACAACTCATGTTTTTTCTCCAAAATTCAGTCTTCTCAGGCATTCGCATATGCGGTTTTTTATTACATAAATTACGCATTAAAAATTCACCCTGATACCTAAACGGAATTGACGGCCGGTTTTGTAATTACTAACTGTACGCTTAGTAGTTACATTGCTATCTTCCATTGGATTACCTTCATTGAATAATACTGGTACCAGTTTACCTTTAAGATCATTTGAACTCTGAATTTGGTCCCAAGTAGCAGGTGTTGCATCGTCTTCAGATACACTGATAACTTGCCCTTCTGAGTCTAAGTAATTGCCATCGGCATTCTGTAACTTATCACCCAAATCAAATTCTGTGCTAGTAAAGAAAATTCTATTATCAACATTTGTTAGGTTTAATGCATTAAAACTCAAGCTGATACGATTGTTAACTTTATAATTGAACGCAAAATCTAATTGTGACTTTTCATCTAACCATAAGCGGCCTGCTTCGAGGCGGTCTACAAACTGTATACCACTATAGCGGTGCGTTAAACGCATAGAATTACCGGCTTTTTGCCAATATAAAGATGTATTTGCAGAATGTTTAGGGGTAAACTTCTGAGGTACACCATCTAAATAACTATCTGTGATTTCTAAATAAGTTGGGTCAGACTCTGTTTTTGCATAGGTGTAGTTAAAGTCCATTCCAAGACCACTTAACACACCAGGTAAGAAATCATAAGTCTGACGATAACCAAACTCTAAACCTTTAGAGCGGGTTGAAGCGCCATTGACTTTAAACTCTACTACGACTTCATCACAACCTAAGTGCATTGGACTAGTGATTTGACCTTTAACATAACGATTAGGCATACAGTAGACATTGTCTTCAGCTGAGTACTTGTCGTTTACGATAGGTGCGTCCGCGCTTAAAGTTTCATCATGAGAAATCAGTAAATCTTCATAAGTTAGCTCTGTTGTATCATAAGCAGTTCGCATATCGCGGTAATAAAACAACTCTCGAACATTTTCAGGAAAATCTGACATATCTTTTTTAAAGAATGCTAAAGATAGCTGACCTTCTTTATTGAAATACCATTCAAAAGATAAATCTAAGTTTTTAGATTGCAGAGGCTTAAGTTTCGGGTTTGGAGCAGTCATATTTGATTGAGATAGTCCCCAAACATTCTCATTTAAGCGAAATCCTGGACGTAAATCATCAAAGACTGGTCTAGACATAGTTTTGGATGCAGCAAAACGAGTAATCAAGTTATCAGTTAATTGATAATTTAAGTTTAAGCTAGGCAACCAAATATCGCTCTCGCCTTCACCTTCACTGTCGTAAGTGCGTAAATATTTTTCCTTATCCAAAGCAGTGGAGTTATCAGCATGCCTAAAGCCCCACCACCAGCCACGATTGCTATTGGCTTGATCGTAATTTATGTACTCAATTTGATTTTGGCCATTAACATTGACACTACGCTCACCAACGCGGGGATCATAGCAAGGGTACTGGTTTGGTACCGTTTGACCAGCTGAGTAAATTTCACCTGTCCTAATATCAGTAATAGTATGTTCATCTGGAACAATACCAGTACCATCAATCAGCATAGACTGAGTCTGTACATCATATACGTTAGGGCACTCAGGCATATTAGGATCGATGTCAGGATTAGTAAATAAGCCACGTTCTACCATAGAAACTGGATCAAAGATTCCATCACCACTATAGAAGTTTATTGCTGATTTACCTTTTTTAGCTTGGATCTCAGTATGAACAAAACGAGTACCTAGATCACCAGTTAGACGCCCATCAAGAAATTCAAAATTGAGTTTGGCATATAATGAATAGTTATCTTGAATAGTTTGACGGCTTTGAGAATCGTCTGTTACAAGCCTATAGTCCGGTAACGAGAAAACAGCCGAAAATGCTTTACGAGCATCAATCAATGGCCACCCGTTTTCTACAAAACCAAGACTATACTTTGAATCTTTAGCTACTAAACCATCCATCCAATCGTCATATGGAAATGACTGATTGACATCCATTACTTCATTTATTGTAAACGTCGATAGTTTAGTACTAGTTATCGGACGCTGAGTAACTGGATCAAAGACTGTAGCCGTTTTATCGTCAAAGCGACCATTTTGACGGTGTACATCTTTATCACGTTGTGAAATTTTAAAACCTGTTTCAAACTTGGTAATTCCAGCAAAGTCTACATCCCAGTCCAAGTCAACATATAGACTTTTGTTAGTATCTAACGTATAGCCATCATTAAGGCTTAATCCACCTAAATGCTGCGCATAAGGGTCGGTAGGAATGAATGTCGTAGTCGGGCGACCTCGCTGGCTACCGCCTGGAGTTCTAACAAATGACCCTTCACCTACTACCATTTGGCAATCACCGGTAGTACAGTCTATACCAACTGGTTGCAATTCATCCAACGGTACATCTTTTAGCTCATCGCGATGAAGCATTTGCCATGTAGCAGAGCTAACACTTGAATTATCGATAACATCAAATTCTGTTTGTGAGTAACCCGCTTTTA
Organism: Saccharobesus litoralis; assembly: GCF_003063625.1. NCBI lineage: Bacteria > Pseudomonadati > Pseudomonadota > Gammaproteobacteria > Alteromonadales > Alteromonadaceae > Saccharobesus > Saccharobesus litoralis. The sequence continues at coordinate 1,126,300 of NZ_CP026604.1, forward strand.
CTTCCAAATACAAACTATCAGTAAGCCATTGCTCAAGTGTTAATGTAGCAACTTTGTTGGTTGTTTCGTTTTGTTCTTGCGAGCGATTTAACTGACCTTGTTGAAAACGATTTAATGACTTAACCAAAGTACGCATTTCAGTGTCAACAGTCCACCAATCTTCTTGAGGATCAGCTTGAGTTGGGAAATAAATAACTTCTCCATTTTCATCTAATTGAGGTGGTCGATTTTGTCCCCAGCCAGGTACAGGTACAACCGTAACAACATCATCCTTGTTAAAAATTTGCCCCTGAGTCAAATTAATTTCATCGACCTTACCATTAAATATATTCGGCATATTCGTACGTATTCTGTGATCGTCACGAATGATCTGTTGATAAGAATAACTCAAATCTAGCTGAATATTAGTCGAATCGTTAGGCGCGAATTGAAAACCAGAAGTTAGAGTATGTCTATCTCGCTGATTTTGCTTAAGACTATAGGTTAAATCATTTTTAACCAATACTCGGTCGCCACCATAAATTAAATTACCGTCCATATCACGAGCTACAGGTTCTTCTGAACCATCAACATTCCAACGCTGATACAAATCTAAAACTTGATAAGGACTATTTCTGCTACTTCCGACTTCATCACGACGAATAGCTTGTGTCTCATTCGCAGCTGTGAAAATAACGCCGAAAGTTTCATCAAAGAATTTTTTAGAAAATGAGCCGCTGATTTTATTATCATATTTATCAGCATATTCGTTATATCGTCCTTGGACAGTAATGTTAGCTCGATCATTTTTTAAATCTAACGGTCTAGCTGTTTTTAGTACGACGTTTGCGCCTAATGACCCCTCGTCATGATCAGCACTGGACGTTTTATACACATTGATTTGAGATAACACATCAGCTGAAAATGCACTCAAATCGACCGAGTTGTTTTCATCTGAGCTGGTCAGTGACACACCATTTAAAGATATGTTGTTAAAATCCGACTGAGCACCTCGAACTGAGATTTTTGTTCCCTCGCCGTCATCAGTTTGAATCGATACACCAGTCACACGCGATAATGCGTCAGCGATGTTCTGGTCGGTAGTTTTACCTATATCTTCAGCAAAAATTGAATCAACAATTGTTGCCGAGTTACGTTTTTCGTTAATTGATTTTAAAATACTGCCGCGGAAGCCCGTGACTTCGATCACTTCAGTATCTTCTTCTTTATCTTTTTTGTCGTCTTCTGCAGCATAAGCCACCATACTCGCGCTACTGGCTAGTATCGCTAGAGATAGTGCACTTAGCTTAAATCGTTCTCTAGTGTTGGACATCTGTACCTTTCCTCAAAGAATTTTTTATTTGTTGAACCACATTGTGTTGTTCATCGAGTCTTTGTTTTTATTTTTATAAAACTGTTAAGTCCTTCTTAACCTCAACTGTTCCATTTGATGTAACCATTATCAAAAAGCTGCTAACCACCAATCAATAAAGACCAAACAAAGGACTCACCAATGATCAACAAATAAATCAAATTACATCAACATCAAGTTTACATAGAATTGTTTACAATACACAACCCCAAATCCAAAATTTTTGATTAAAATATGATTCTTATTTTTTATAAATAATTATAAATTGTTAACAATAATGCATATAAAACGGCTTTATTCCACATAAATCACTTTAAATACAATGAGTTAACTTTTTTACGGTTAAACGCTAACAACGAAACTTAACTTTTGTTACCTGTTGACAATGAGTTTTTATGAGGCAATATGATGCACAAGACGAGCGGTATACTTCATTAATTTATTGCTAGTCGCATTATTTAACCGAATTAACACATACAAAAAACAATAGAATTGAATACAAGTGTAGTCGCTTTTGTTGTAGATACACTGAAACGAGGTAATTATTTTGAACGTTCGCAGAATTAGCTCTATTCAAAGCCAAATTGCTGACATTTTACGAGCTGAGATTATTTCCGGTGAATTACCCGTTGGTGAAAAACTGAATGAGTTGGAACTAGCTAAACGTTTTGGTGTATCGCGCGGCCCTATTCGTGACGTTTTACTGTTACTAGGTAAAGAGGGTTTAACTTTGACCAAAGGTAGTGCGGGTACCTGTGTTGCCCAGCCTATGGACAGTAAAGTTGAAAAAGTATTAAACGACGTACGCTTAAAAATTGAAGAATTTGCCATTAAGCAGTTAAAGCAAGATGCAACCCATGATGATATTGCTAACTTAGAATCGATTCTTAACCGCATGAGCTTGCATTGCGACCGAGCCGAAAGCATGGACTTTATTAATGCCGATATTGATTTTCACAAATACTGTGTTGAGCAAGCCGGTGGCACAGATTTAGTGAATGTTTGGTATCCGATTGTGTTGCGTATGCATATGAATAAAGGCTTAGCCGAGATCAATGCGCATGATGTTGAAGAGCATGCGGCCATTATTAATGCATTAAAAGAAAAAGACAGCAAAGCTGCGATAACTGCGCTACGACAGAATATTAAGTAAAGAATTACCTGTGCTTACGAACACTTAATAAGTGTTCGAGGTGATCTAACGTACATATGCGTTAGCCTAGGCGCTTCTCTCGGGAGTAATCCCAACATTTTGTGTTATGTTGTGTGTTCGCCGCTTCAATTTGAGGCGGCTTTTTTTTAATTGTACGAATAGGTTGGCTTATTCCGCTTAACTCTTATTTAGCAACTTTTTATAAAACTTTACCTTGATTAAATTGATAACAATTCACAAAGATTGTTAACTATATTATATTTACATTAATCAAATTAACTCATTTAGCACAAATTAGGCTATGAGTTTTAAGCGCACATATTTAGTAAGGTTTATATATGAGTAATAACATTTCGCGCCGCAGTGCATTAAAGCTAGCCGTTGCTGGCCTCGCGACAAGTGCTATCGGCTGTTCGAGTACAACCTCATCCAACACTCAACCTGTAGCAAATCAAGTATTAGATAAACCCGTTACTGATGCATGGGGCAATACATTTGATCGCATGTGGATAGGTGGAGAGTATTGGGCCAACCCTATGGAGAATTGGCGCATTATTGATGGCGGCGCAGAATGTACCGTAACGGGCGGTAATCGCAGTATTCATTCTTTAACTCATCAATTAGTTAATCCAGATGCGGCATTTTCCATCTCAGTTAACATCAAAAAAGCTGAAATTGGCAAAAATGATGGTGGCGCCGCGATACGTGTTGGTGTGCAAAGCGATATTAACGACCATCGCAGCAATGTATTTGTGCAAACCGGTTTAGATGCCGGTATTGTTAATGGGCAGTTGGTTTTAGGGAAATTACGCGCAAAGCTCAGCCATGCCATCAACCATCAACAAATCAACTTAACTTTAACTGGTGAACCGCGTTTAGGTGTTATTGCTGTCAAAGTAGTGGCGACCGATACAGCTACTGGTAAACAACTAGGGATGTTGGAAGATTTTATCGCAGAAGATAAAGTCATGGGTAACGTCGCTGTTGTTAGTAACTTCACCTCATCTGCCAGCAAAGCTCATATACCGAATGGTACTCGCTACCGTTTCACCGATTGGCAAATGGCTGGTGCGGCATTTAATAACAAACCAGAGCAAAAATTTGGTCCAATTTTATGGACCATGTATACCTTAAGCGATACGCGCACCAGCGAAGGCTTTGTAATGAAGCTAAGCGCATTAACCGGTCCTATGGGTAAGCAAGACAGCCAAGAAGTCGAGCTACAAATTAAGAAAGACGGTATTTGGCAATCGTTAGGTACAGAACGACTAGACACAGACGCTTGGGTTGCCACGTTCCGTATTGCCAATTGGCAAGAAGCAAGCGATACGCCGTACCGCGTGGTTTATAAAGAAAAACAACGCGATGGCAGTATTAAGCCTGATATTTACGAAGGTAAAGTCCGCGCTAACCCAGTTGGTCGACAAATGCGCATGGCGGGTTTAACTTGTCAAAACGATTACGCCTTCCCTTATGCACCTGTCGCTGAAAATGTCGTCAAAATGGATCCCGATTTAGTTTATTTCTCGGGTGATCAGCTATATGAAAACCATGGTGGTTACGGCGTAAAATACGGGCCAGCTAAAGATTCCATCAACAATTACTTACGTAAGTATTATCAATTTGGTTGGGCATTTCGCGAGGCTATGCGTAATGCGCCGACTGTCGTTTTGCCAGATGACCATGACATTTTACAAGGTAATTTGTGGGGTGAAGGCGGAATCAAAATGGCCGATGAGTCAATTGCCTCTGGCCGCACCGATAATGCCGGTGGTTACATTGCGCCTATCCGTGTTGTTAACGCCGTGCATAAAACCCATACTGCTCATCATCCTGATCCGATTGACCCAACGCCATCAGCGCGAGGGATGAGTGTGTATTATACCGATATGGTGTATGGCGACGTCAGCTTTGCCATTATTGGTGACAGGCAATGGAAAAGTGGCCCAGAACACTTAGGTATTGAAGTGGGAATAACCGGTGAAGGTGAAGATCCGCATTTTATTAACCCTGCATTCGATCGCCAAGACATGGAGCTACTGGGCAAACGCCAAGAAGACTTTTTAGAAAAATGGGGCAAAGACTGGCGTGGGCACAAGCTTAAAGCGGTACTTAGCCAAACCGTGTTCGCGGCAATTTGTACCCATCAACCTCGCCCTAACAAGTTTTTGAAATACGATTTTGATAGTAGTGGTTGGCCAGCCGGCGCACGTAACCGCGCAATTGAAATTATGCGCGAGTCCAAAGCATTACATATCTGTGGCGATACGCATTTAGGCAGCTTAACTCAATATGGCGTTAAGCAACAACGCGACAGTAACTGGGCGTTCTGTACTCCGGCGATTGCCGCAGGTTGGCCACGTTGGTGGAATCCAGATACGCTGAACTTTCCAGTGAATAATCGTCCGTCACACGGCATTGCCCATACTGGTGAATACCTAGATGCCTTTGGCAACAACATGTACGTCTATGCGGTAGGTAACCCTATCGTTGGTAAATCGGGTAATCGTTATATTAAGGCGCACGAAAAAGGCAGTGGTTTTGGCTTTATCTTGTTTGATACCGAGGCTAAAACTTACACCACCCAAGCTTATCGTTTTTTAGTTGATGTGACCGATGGCAAAGCTAGCAATCAATTCCCTGGCTGGCCTGTCACCATTCATCAGGAAGAAAATATAGGTAAAAACCGTATTAGTTAATAGTCAGTCGAGTCTTCCCAAAATAAGTATTTTGGGGAACACGACTTACAAAACTAATTATCTTTAAAACATAGAGCGACTTCAGGCTGAGCTCGTCGAAGCCAGTGTACGAATTTAAGTACCAACACTTCGACTGCTTCGCGCTCAGTGTGAGGTTGAATCTCAATTTAATGTTTTGAGTATATAAAATGACCACAAACACTATTAGTAAAATCGCTTTAATCTCTGCTGCCTGTGCGATGACAATCGCATGCTCAGGTGATAAAGCTGAATCAGCAAAAACAGCTGAACAACCCACACCACAACAAGAGTCAGCAAAGCAAGAATCATCAACGCCAAAAACCTTGGTACAACTTTATGATTTTGAAAGTGGTGAGATCCCAGCCACGATCCAACTCGGTAATGCCACAGCGGAACTTGTCACTGGTCAAGGTGTCACGCAAGGTAAACAGGCGTTAAGAGTGAAATTCAATTCGGCGAAAAACAAATATGCCTCTATCTCGTTTACGCCAAAACAGCCATGGGATTGGAGCCAATACGAAAGTTTTAGCATTGCCTTAGATATTGCCAACCAAGGTGAAGTGTCGACCAACTTCAAATTTATGGTTGCTGATGTGTCTGGCAGCAACTATACACGTGCCACATCAGTACCGGTTGGTGAGTCAAAAACTTACTACTCAAAAATGCATGGTCATGATTTAGGTAGCCCTGATTCTAAACTAGGTGATCAAGTTGAACTAAATCTAAGCTCAGGTTTACGTTCTAACCCTGCTACTTGGCAATCCGATGATGTGCAATTTACTTGGATGTGGGGTAACAAAAACCTTAACACCAAAGGCATTAAAAAATTCAGCATCAACTTAGAACAAGTATTACGCGATAAAGAAATCACCATAGATAACATTCGCTTGATCGCTAACCCGAAAATGAACCCAGACTTTTTAGCCAATATTGTTGACAAGTTTGGTCAATCATCAAAACAAGAGTTTGAAGAAAAGGTTCATTCAGAAGCTGAGCTATTAGCAACGCGTGATAAAGAACTAGCACGCTTAAACAATGGTGAAAAGTTAGATGGCCGCTCTAAATACAGCGGTTGGAAAGATGGCCCTAAACTTAAAGGTACGGGTTATTTCCGCACGGAAAAGGTCGGTGAAAAATGGGCGTTAGTCGATCCTGAAGGTTATCTATTTTTTACCTCAGGTATTGCCAATGTGCGTATGTCTAACACCACCACAGTGACCGGTTATGATTTTGCAAAAGATGCTATCGCGCAACGTTCTGCCGATAACGTAACGCCTGAAGATTCCGAAGGCTTAAACCCACCACCAGCTTCGGCTTATCCAACCCGTCATGTTGTTTCTGAAACGCGCAAAAACATGTTTGAGTGGTTGCCAGATTATGATCATCCATTAGCGAGCAGCTATGGTTATCGCCGCGAGGTGCATTCAGGCCCAGTTAAACACGGAGAAGTATTTAGCTTTTATATGGCTAACTTAGAGCGTAAATACGGTGAAACTACGCCATATTCCTATATTGAAGATTGGGGCAAAGTAACAGTTGATCGCATGTTAAGTTGGGGATTCACGTCTTTTGGTAACTGGATCGATCCTATTCTGTACGACAATAACCGCTTCCCTTATTTTGCTAATGGTTGGATTATTGGTGACTTTAAACAAGTCTCTTCTGGTAATGACTTCTGGGGCGGTTTACCAGACGTGTTCGATCCTAAATTTGCTGAACGCGCCGATGTCACCTTAAAAGTCGTCGCCGACGAAGTTAAAGGTAGCCCTTGGTGTGTGGGTGTATTCGTTGATAACGAAAAGAGTTGGGGTCGCCCTGGCAGTCCTAAATCTGAGTTAGGTATTGTGGTGCACACGCTAAAACGCGATGGTGCCGATACACCAACCAAGAATATGTTCACCGAACAAATGCAGGCCAAATACGGCACGATTGCTAAGTTAAACCAAGCTTGGCAGCTATCATTAGGTTCTTGGGATGAGTTCCAAAAAGGTGGCTTTAATACCGACCCATCTAATAAAGCTCGTATTGCCGATTACGAACACCTACTTTATTTATATGCCAAAGAGTACTTCCGCATTGTCGATGGCGCGTTAGCTAAATACTTACCAAACCATATGTATATGGGAGTACGTTTTGCTAGCTGGGGTATGCCTAAGCCAGTGGTTAAAGCCGCTTCTGAATATGTTGATGTACTTAGCATGAACGTATACAAAGAAGGCTTAAAACCGCAAACCACCAAGTTTTTAGAAGAACTAGACATGCCAACAGTGATTGGTGAGTTCCATATCGGTACTACTTCGTCAGGCTTCTTCCACCCTGGTTTAATTGCCGCGGCCGACCAAAAAGATCGAGCGCGTATGTACAAAGAATATATGCATTCAGTTATCGACAACAACTATGCGGTAGGTGCGCATTGGTTCCAATATATCGATTCACCAATTACCGGTCGTGCTTACGACGGTGAAAACTACAACATAGGTTTTGTCTCGGTAACGGATACACCATATAACGCCATGGTAGATGCTGCACGTGAAATGCATGGCAATTTATATCAACGCCGCTTTGGTGATTTAGATAAGGATAAATTAGCTAAGCAGTAAAACGTCATATTCGTAGGTTGCCTTGAGCGCAGCGAAACGCAACATGGTTAATTCCAATTGGTGCGGTTCGTGATACTCACGGCACCCTACAAAAAACCAAAATAATAATATAACTCGTAAGGCGGCTTACGCTCATACTTCGCTAAACCGCCCTACAAACAATAACAATAAAAACCTCACCACATATAACAACACACTGGGCTAAGTACGCTAGTGGTTACTCACTCACGCCTGCTTTGCCTTAACTCAGCACTAAAATATTAAAAAACAACAATGAAATATACACTACTATCAAGCGCTATCGCGCTCGCCTTTAGCTCAACCGCTTTGGCAAAAACGGTATATGTTGCGCCTAATGGCGATGACAGCAACGACGGTTCACAAAATGCGCCATTTGCGACATTTGCGCAAGCCAACTCAGTGTTAACTGCTGGCGATACTTTAATGATCGCCGGTGGTGAATACCGTCAAACTTTAAAAATCAGCCAATCTGGCAATGCCGATAATCCGATTAAAGTTCGTGCGTTAAATGATGCTGATGTACTAATCACAGCAACCGAGTCGTTAAGCGGCTGGAGTCAGCATTCTGGCAATATCTACTCGGCTAGCGTCAATATGACCATAGACCGCGAGTTTCGTCAGGTGTATCACAAAGATAAACTAATGCAGATCGCCCGTTGGCCAAATGACAGTGACAATGATGTCTTTACTATCGATGCTCACGAGCTCCATGCCAAAGGCTCAGATTCCAGCATTGCAGTTAGCGGCATTCCGAATTTAGATTTAACCGGCGGCTATATGTGGTACTTGGGCGAGCATTCAGGTACAAGCTGGACACGCACGATTACGTCAAACAGCCAAAGCCAAATCAACTTTACCAAAGTTGATATTACTAAATGGCCATTTAGTAACCATAACCCAAGTAAGAAAATTGATGGTGGTTATGGCCGGTTTTTTGTATTTGGCACCTTAGAGCTGTTAGATAACGCCAAAGAGTGGTTTTACGACAGCGCAGCACAAACCTTATATTTTCAACCTGCTGATGGCCAACAACCGAGTGATGGCGAGGTTGAGTACACTGCGCGTCAACACACTGTCGAGTTAAACGGCAATTTTATCGATGTTGAAGGCATAGATGTTTGGGGCGGTAACGTTCGACTTGTCGGTAATAATAATCGATTTGCCGCTGCCAAAATTACACATGGCCGCGAACGCTTAGATGCGCTCAATAACAGCAGTGCACAAATTGGTGATGGCTCAATATATGTTCAAGGCCAAAATGCCCTAATTGAAAACAATGTACTGCATCACGGTTCAATCAGCGGCATTTTCATTGCCGGCTGGCAAGACAAAGGGAACGGCAGTCAAATAATCGGTAACGAGATCCGTTACTTCGATACATTAGGCATTCACGCTAGTCCAATCCGCTCTGGCGCTGATAATGTCAAAATATTAAAAAACACTATCTCAGATACAGGCCGTGATGGCATGTACGTTTCTGGCACCGACAGTGAAATTGCTTACAACGATGTCTCTCGTAATGCATTAATTAATAATGACGGCGGGCTGTTTTACACCGTTGGTAATAAAGAGCCGAGGAATATTGAAATTCACCACAACTGGTGGCACGACGCCGTGGTACGCGACTACAACGACAACCGCATTGCCGGTATCTATTTAGATAACAACAGTAAAGGCTTCTTAGTTCATCACAATGTGGTGTGGAATGTACCTTGGAGCGCCCTGCAACTGAATTGGGACAACTGGGACAACCATATTTATCACAACACCTTTATTGACGCTGAAAAAGCCATGGGCGAATGGATAAATGGTCACAACCCACGAGATAACCGCGTTTGGAACAATTTCAGTAATAAACTCGACTGGATCCAAAGTGCCGCTTACGACTTAGACAGCAACCTCATAGATGAAAATGTTCAACAGTTAGTCGACCCAAGTAAATTGAGCTTTATGCCAAAGCAAGGCTCAGATTTATTAGACAAAGCTCGCACTATAGATGACTTTACCAAACCGTTTACCGGCCCAGCTCCAGATATTGGTGCTTATGAAGCAGGCGGTATTGCATGGACAGCTGGAGTTAATGCGATTGAAGATAAGTGTGTAGAGTGTAAATCAGATCCCACTAGCGAGCCGGTATTTGGTGCTGTAGAACCCACGCCTGATCCTGATCCTGACCCGACACCAGAACCCGATCCTACGCCAGCCCCAACGCCGGATCCAAAACCTGATCCGGAACCAGAAACATCGTCTAGCTCGGGCGGCGGTAGCTTAGGTTTTACAGCCCTGTTATTAGCTTGGATTGGCTTACGTCGTAGAGGTTAATTGAAGTACTTTTAAAACGTTGCCGGACAAGCGCGTCCGGCATTTAAGAGTTTATGATTAAATACCAAAAATAAAATCGAACAAAGAGTCCATCAATGAATCGGTATGCCGTTGGATATGTTTTGCTTTTCGCTGCTTGGTCTTTTGAGCCATGCAACGTTTATAATCCTCACGCGCGGTTACATTGAGCTTATCTTTTTTATAAGCCATTTGACGGCAAGTATCAATATCTTCAGCGTTACCATAAAGGCTGGTACAGGATACCAAACTAGTAAAAACCGCCGCCGTTAATATGCCTTTAACCACTTTCAACATATATCCTTAACAATGCGAATTTCGATTGCTTTAGTATTGATTAATTTGGCTTGAGTTATTGTATCCGAGTGTAACTGAAAGTAAGTATATTCAAACCGCTTTATTGGCGGGCATTTATGCTGGCAGAGCCCAAAAGAGCAAGACTGAAGTCTTGCTCTACAAGTTTACCCTATCGGGTAACATTACGACTCTGTTCAAATACCTGTATCGCCACACTACTTACGGTTCCGCCGGTTTGTGCATAACGCAATTGCACTGTGTTGTTGGCAGCTTGTAAATCTGCGTAGTTAATAGGCACTTCAATCAAACCAAAGAACTGATTCCAAGTAGACTGATCGTAACCTTTCCAGTCACTAGGTAATACGTTGACCTCTTTACCATTGATAAATACGCGATCTGGCACCACTGGTTTGCCGTGTTCACGGTTAACCCCGATACGTAATACCGCTTCACCATTATTGGTAGCTAAATTTAAGTTTTTAACTGGAAAGCTAATATTGGTATTAGCGGCAGCAATCGGCTGTAAATACTTGGTTGAGTAATATTTTGTTTCTTTTGATGTATGGTTCAAATTAAGATTTTGGCTAAAGGTGTATTCCAAAATCATGGTGCCGTTAGCTGGAATATTCTTGCTAGTATTTGCGCCAACCGGAATATCTTCTTGGTATAAAGGCTCATTATTAGCGTTGGAATATAAACGACGCATTTTCACGTTGCTAACCGGCTTACCATTAAACAAGTTGACATCAACTGTCACTAACTCATTTTCTAGGTTATTAACAATAACGTAAGCTTTGTTATTTTTAACATAGGCATCAACTTGCACATCAGGATCGGCAGACCAAGTATCAACTCGTGTACCTTCAACTTTTTTCCACAACTTGTAAAAATCAAGCTTACGGGTAAAGGTGCCATCATCATTCAACAAACGCGTTTGGTCATAATGCAGAATGAAAGGTGTCGCGGCTAAAATTTTGTTCGGGCGTTCTAATAGTTGCAGCAACATACCGTTAAAAGCCGCCATATTCTCCCAATCGGCTTCTAACTGACTCTTGAATAGGTGATCTTTACCCAAAGTACCATATTCAGATACCAAAAATGGCTTCTCGGTTTGCCAACCAGCGACACCTGGGTTTTCCAGTTTTTTGATATGGGTATACGCTTCAATTAAATCTAAGATAGCTTCATTTTGACTACCACGTAAAAACTGATCATCTTCACGGCTGGTTAAGTCATATAAATGCAGCGAGAAGAAATCCATATCGGCACCCGCGGTGTCCATAAAGGCCTTCATGTTCAAATCCCAATCTGCGAAATCGTTACGCCACCAACGCGGCAAGGCCGTGGTATAACCGCCAACTTTGACATCAGGATGGGAAGCTTGCAGTTTTTGCGCAACTTTAGCATGACCTTCCCAGATTTTTTCCCGAGTTAAGCCCGGCAAATAATCCGCGTTATTCGGATCCAACATAAACAAAGGTTCGTTTACCACTTCTAAAAAGGTGGGTTTATTAACATTGTTATCGAAAAACTTAGTTAAATAATGCTGATAGTATTTAGCTAACGCATCATAATTGTTGAGCCCCATGTTCCAGCCATTTAACTGATTCCCCGGAAAACGTTTTTTCTGGATCCCTACGGTTTGATAAGTCGCTCGATGCTTGTTGGCATGCGACCAACTATTAAAGTTGGCTTTAAAACCAGCCGCATAACTGTCTAAATCATTTGGGTCGACATAGCCGGGAAAAGATGGGTTTTCATCTACATTGGCAGCTACGTACGACAAACTACCCGTCGCCCGCCCAACATGAATATCTTGATCTTCAAAAAAGGCATCACGCTGATTAATCGTTGGCCATTGTTGTGATGAAAGCGAACCATGAAAACGAATATATTTTTCACGCGAAAAATCCTGTTCACCACCCACAGAATGAACCATATCTAAATTGACATCGACATCAATATTCGCTGCGTTTACCGCGTTAGCAGACAATAGTGATGCAATAGTTAGTGCTAATGTTTTTATCTTCATTGCTAGTGCTCTCGTTTTGAAATTGTTGTTTTTAAGCCGTTGAATCTTTTGTAACTATCCTTGTAGCTCATATCCAATAAGACTTAATGAGACATTTTGTTGACACATTGCGATCTTTAATTGACTCTTTTTGATGCCAACAAGCTGATGATAACAACAATTTGTTAACAATCAACTATTATTATCGCAAAAAGCTAATTTTTAATATAAGCAAAGCATAGTAATGGATAATTAATTACAGAGCGCTAATAGATTAAATATAAAGGGTTTAGCAGAGGCAATACAAAAACACACATTTGAAATTAGAAATTTATTTTTGATTTAAGCTTTACATACTGTTAACAATATCGTGTATAGTAAACTTCATAATAACTCAATTAAAAATCATAATAACTCAACGTGGAAGATAAGTATGCGATACTCAAGTAAACAATTTAAACGACAGCTAGCCCGAGCCTGCACTTGCTTAAGCCTGTTAACTATAGTCGCCGCCTGCGGCAATCAACAGCCTAGCGCAACTAACACAACATCTCCTGTCGCTCAGAGCAAACCAACACAATATAATATTTTGTATATTATGTCGGATGACCATACCGCGTCAGCGATTGGTGCCTATCAATCACGTTTAGCCCGTCTTAACCCAACACCAAACATAGATCAGCTAGCCAGTGAAGGGACATTGTTCGAGAATGTATTCGCCACTAACTCTATATGTACGCCTAGCCGAGCATCGGTATTAACCGGTCAATATCCACAAACTAACGGTGTTTTAGACTTAAACGGCACTATCCCTACCGAAAAACAGCATTTAGCCCGATTAATGGGTGAAGCTGGCTATGAAACGGCGATGATAGGTAAATGGCATTTACGTGAAGAACCAGGCGCATTTGATTATTACAAAGTATTGCCAGAACAAGGCTTGTATTTTGACCCAGTATTGCGAGATAAAAACCAAGGTAAATGGCCACATAACGAGGTTACCATTAAAGGACATTCTTCAGATGTGGTTACCGATATTTCAATAAATTGGCTTAAAAACCGTAAAACCGATAAGCCATTTTTCTTGATGCATCACTTTAAAGCGCCGCATGATATGTTTGAGTACGCGCCGCGTTATGAAGATTTTTTAAAAGGTGTGCATATTCCTGAGCCCTCTAGTTTATATGCGCAAACCCGCTTTGGTTCAAAAGCAACCCGTGGTGAGAACGACAGTATGCTTCACGAGTTGGGTACGTCAATTTCAAAACGTAATCCGCGCCGCAACATGGGCATTCATATGGAGATCGACGCCAATTTAAGTGACGACGAATACACCCATCAAGCATATCAAGAATACTTACGCCGTTATTTACGCACTGTTAAAGGTGTCGACGACAACTTTGGCCGCCTTATTGACCATCTTAAGCAAACCGGTCAATACGACAATACCATTATCATTTACACCAGTGACCAAGGCATGATGCTGGGTGAACATGATTATATCGACAAGCGCTGGATGTATGACGAATCCATGCGTATGCCATTTATTGTCCGCCACCCTGGTAAGAGTCATGCGCCGAAAAAAGCCGATGTCATCGCTAACAACACTGACTTTGCGCCATTTATGTTAGAACTGGCTGGCAGCAAGGCACCTGAATTTATGCAAGGAATGAGTTTTGCGCCAGTGTTAGATAACCAACCATTACAAAACTGGCGTAAAGGCACCTACTACCGCTATTGGATGCACCGCGCGCATCACGATGTGCCTGCGCATTTTGGTATTCGCACTAAGCAATACAAGCTGATCTTCTTCTATGCGGTAAACAATGATCTAAACTTCCAACAAACCGACAAAGTTTACTACGGTATGGATTGGAGCCGTAAAGATGGGGTGATCCCAGCCAAAACACCGACGCCCGTCGCCTGGGAGCTATACGATATGCTAAATGACCCAGACGAAATGGTAAATTTGTATAACGATCCGCAATACAAAGACATCATTAAAGAATTAAAAGCAGAGTTAAAACACCAACGCGAATCACTTAACGAAACTGATGCAAAGTACCCGCATATTCAACAAGTTATCGCTAAACACTGGGATGATTAGAACTGGTTAATACTCGCTCTTTTGTGGGCGAGCATTCATGCTTGCAGAGCTCGCAAACTGCTCTCTTGTAGGCGAGCATTCATGCTTGCAGAGCCTGCAAACTGCTCTCTCTCACTTTACAATATTTACACTACTTTTCGCCACTCTGCTTGTGATAATAGATCTATCTATTTATTGTTAACAATCTATAATTGTCAAAATTTAAATATAAAAATCGCCGCGAGAACTATGTTTATGAATCAAACATTAATTGGCTTATGCAGTGCTGTATGTATTGCTTCTGCAAGTTTAATCGGTTGTGGCATCTCGCCGACAACCACCTCTGCCGTTACACCCGAAAATCAGCAAGCGTATTTTGACCGCCTGCGCACAGAAAAAGTCACATCCAACCCTAACATACAGTGGCAAAACATTGGTCCTGGAATGTCGGGCTATAACGAAGAGTTATGGACTCATCCCACTAATCCTAACGTGATGTTTATTGGCCCCGACATGCATGTTTCCTATGGTACTTGGGACGGGGCTAATTCATGGCATAGTTTGCAAGATCACGACGAGTTAGGCCAATTAATGAAGCGCGTATTGGACATTGAGTTTTCACGCCAAGACCCAAATTACGCCATGGCTATCGATTGGAATGGCTGGGTTTATGAATCAAGCAATCAAGGACGTAACTGGCAAAAAACCGCTGAACTCGCCGGCGACCACCGAGACTTTGGTGTCGACCCATATGATCCTTTAGCCTTTAAAAAAGGTTGGTACGATGAACAAATCGGCAAGCGTTTAGGTGATCTAGCAGTTGACCCTAACAACGATAACATTTGGTATATCGGAGCGGGTGACTTCTGGAACGTAAAAGAAAATCACAGAAGTATTAATAAACTTGGCGGCGATAAACTTAACTATGCTGATTATGGCTATATTTTAAAAACCAGCAACAAGGGTAAAACTTGGCAAAAGATCAGCAAAGGCTTACCGAGTGATCTTGATGTCGGTAAAATTATCGTCAACCCAACTCGTTCACAACACTTACTAGCCGCCACCAATAAAGGCTTAATGCAAAGTACAGATGGTGGCATGTCGTGGCAGTTTGGCGCACAAGGGCTACCACATAATTTGCCACGTGATTTAACAGAGCACTATGATCCCGTTACCGGCGAATACACGCTTTACCTTATCGAGCAAACCCATTACCAAGCCCAAGGCAAATCCGTATCGGCCTCAGGTGGCATTTACACCAGTACTGATCAAGGTAAAACTTGGCATAACATTACCGGTAATTTGTGGCTCGATTTAACGCAAATCAACTACCCTGCAGAGCATAATCGCTACTACCGAACATTGGCCAACTGGTTTGAAATTAGCCCCAAACAAGCCAGAAAAAAATACAGCCAATTACCTAAGCAAATACTGCCGGTATTTAACCGCATTGTGGTTAACCCTAAAAACAAACAAGAAATCTACGTGACTTACAACAAAAAACACGACCGAACATTCGGCCCAGGTGAAGTCTGGCGTACATTAGATGGCGGCAAACATTGGACAGTAGTCGCGCGACATGGCAAGTATTGGATCAATAACCCCGACCAAGATTATTGGGCAAAGCGCAATAACCCGACTCATGCCAACGTAGAATTTGCCCACGTTCAATACGAAATGGACACTCACACCGAAGACCAAGGTAATCGCTTACTGTCAATTAATTCGGCGGGCGAAGTGTTTATTAGTATCTCGCAACAAACCCACAAATCGTCTGACCAAGGCAAAACTTGGCAACAAATCGACGATTTTGAAGTTGAGAAAGGCAGCAATATTTGGATTGGCCGTGGCGGCAGTGATTTACCTGGGCGCTTTATGTTATTAGAAACCGGCATTCCTGAACGTCGTTTAATGGCCAGTGGCGAACATGGCGTTTGGCAAACCGAAGTGGTGGAAAACTTAGCCAACAAAGCTGATGTACCCATGCGTCAAATAGAAGGCCAAGTTAATGATAAAGGCATGGTATCTATCTCGACACTAGCCGTGCACCCACATAATCCCAATATCATCTATATTCTGGCTTGGCGTCAGTATCACAGTGGTAAATTGCGCCGTTCAACCGATGGCGGTAAAACATGGCAAAACATCGCCAGTGTGCTCGAAGTGTCTAGCAAACCTAGCGACAGTAACGTGGCTGGCGCGAAAAAAATAGCGAAAAAGATCCAAGGTCCAAAAGGCATGAAGCCAGCGCAAAACTCTTTGCTGATCGATCCTAATCAACCCAACAATATGTTTTTTGTTGCTGAATTGGATGCCTTTTCTGAAATCTATCGTGCTCCACGCCGTGAACCAACCAAAGGCGGTTATGGCTTTATGAAATCAACCGACGGCGGTTATAACTGGAAAGTCAGCAACAAAGGGTTCCATCAAGATGCGAGCTTACGCCGTATTATTCTCGACCCCGACAATTCCAATATTATTTATGCGGCAGCAGCAGATAAAAACGGCGGACTATACAAGTCTGTCGACCAAGGCGAAAGCTGGCAGCGCATGACTATTCCAGCCAATATCAAAAGCGTTAACAACGTATTTATTGATCGCAATAACAAACACATGTTTATAAGCGCTGGCGGGTTTTACGATGGTAAATACGAAGAAGGCGGCGCATGGCGAAGTACCGATAACGGTAAAACTTGGCAACAAATATTTAAAGCGCCGGTCGTTTTACAAGTCGAGTCATCACCAGTCGACGCAAACATCTTGTTACTGACAGTTGGCAACCAGATGCGTTTGGATAGACAATTTTTAAATCCTGGACTTTATTTGTCACAAGATGGCGGGCAAAGCTGGAACAAAATCAATAACAACTTATCGAATTACGACAAAATTATTGATGCCAAGCCAGATCCCTACAACCCCAATGTATTGTGGGCTGCCGGTTGGGGCAGCGGCTGGAATGTTGCGTATATTAACAAAACCAAAGACTCGACTTGGTTGCCAGTTAAACGATAGCAACCCGTAACAACGCACCGGTATTAGAGTTTATCGGCAATATAATCTTAGCGTTATGCTTGGTTTGCGGGTTCAGCAAATCAAGCATAAATGCCAATGCCTTTAATATTATGTTGGTCTTGCCTTTAAGCTACTCTCTTATCCGATAAATAAGCAAAACGACCCAGCTCAAATACACCTTTTCGGGCATAGCTAAACGCTCACGCAAACACCGAAATCAACACAAAGAAAAAAACCAAAAACAGCCAGCATCAAATTCAAACCTCGGCTGGCGGTGGTTCAGTCCGCATTAGCGGAAACTTAGGTGTTATGCAGATAAATCTGCACTTACATGGATGTAAGAAGTGCCGAGCGTTCGGGAATAAGCATCGGTGCACTTACATGGATGTAAGAAGTGCCGAGCGTTCGGGAATAAGCATCGGTGCACCTACAAGGATGTAGGAAGTGCCGCGCGTTCGGGAATAAGCATCGGTGCACCTACAGGGATGGTGGAAGTGCCACGCGTCGGGAATAAGCATCGGTTCACCTACAGGGATGGTGGAAGTGCCACGCGTCGGGAATAAGCATCGGTGTACCTACAGGAAGAATATACAAATACCTATCCTTGTAAATGACTCGTAAATTATGACACCTATAAAAAACAAAAACGGCAGATGGAAATTCCATCTGCCGTTTTTATTGGATAGCTATTTTGCAATAAAAACCATACAAAGGTTATTTATTTTTAGCCACTACACTCTGTAAATAGCCTTTTTCTGAACCTGAAATATCTCCTTGAGCTTTTAACGCATTAAGCTCTTTCGACATACAGCTATTATATTGACCCGCATTTTTACTACCTGCTAGGCAATCAGTATCAGCATTTGCTACCTGTACTGCTAGCGGCATGCCTAATGCGTTTACGCGGTTAGTAATGCCAGAATCAACACCGGTAATAACAACATTGCCTGACACTAATCCAAGGTGGACATCTGCACTGTCTTCAACACCATCATTATCGTCATCGTTATCAGCATTATCGCCGATTGAATCATCATCAAAATCCGCTGATTCGCTGGCGTCTAATGGGAATAAGTCTTCGCTATCGACAACAGAATCGCCATCGTCGTCGTTATCCGCATTGTTACCAATACCATCGTCATCAGTATCGATTGACTCAGTTGCGTCTAACGGGAAGGCATCTAATACGTCATCCACACCATCGTTGTCATCATCGGCATCTGCGTTATTGCCAATACCATCGCCATCTGTATCAACTGACTCACTGGCGTCATAAGGGAAGGCATCTACCGTATCTGCCACACCATCATTGTCATCATCCGTATCTGTGTTGTTACCTATACCATCACCGTCAGTATCGACAGACTCATTCGCGTCATATGGGAAAACATCAAGGCCATCTAATATTCCGTCGTTGTCGTCATCGTTATCCATTGCATCGCCGATTAAGTCACCATCAAAATCACTATCTATAATGATAGGCGACGCTGTTGCGGCATGCACTTTGCCATCACTTGATTTAAAGCGGGCAAACAAGAAGTAAAAGTTACCATTGGGTAATTGCGCCGTTGGTGTTAAACCATGCAAAGGCAAGGACAAAGTGACTGTGCCGCTTTGCTCGCCAACTAAACTAGCATCGGTTATTTCAGTGTCGCTAACGACAGTCCAGTTTGAACGTAATTCGCGCAGTAATATTTTAACCCCGCTTAAATCAGATGTGACCTCTTGGCCCGTTCCGGCTTCAACATTAACCGTGATATCCATAAAACCTGTATTTAAGAATGGCGTATTGCGGTAGTTATTAATGTTGTCCCAGCTAATTGACCCAGGCGCTGGTTCTACAAGCGTTAGCGGCTGCGCACCCACTGCTTTTTTAACCCCGTTTGATGATTCAAACTGCACAAATAAGAAGTAAAAATGGTCAGCTGGTAAATCCACTGTCGCTGGTAAACCCGTTAATGGGATAGTCGCAGTTGCGGCACCGGCTCGCTTACCAATAGCTGATGCGTCATCAATTCTGATATCGCTTACAACTTGCCAAGCACCGGTTGATTTATCAACTGTGCGTAAGAAAAATCTAACGCCACCTAAGGTGTCAGTCACTGTATTACCTGTACCGGCATCAAAGTTAACCGTTGCGTTAATCTGACCACCTACCACATATTCAGTCGATAGATATTTGCTTCTATCATCAAACATGACTGAAGGGTTAATCGGTGGGTGTACCGGAGCGGCATTAGGATCCGATGCACAGTTGTCGCAAGTATCTTCAATCGCATTGATACCGGCAGTCCAACGTGTTCCACCCGCTTCATATGCACCTACATCAGGCGCAGGACCAGCAAACGGTACCACTAAATCATCAATATCGCGTCCAGAATCTAGCAAGCTTGACGCTGCGTTTGGCATAAAGTTTTGATTGGCCGGATCAACTAATTGGTTGATGCCCTCAATGATTAAGTTGCTGTCGAGATCGTAAGCATCACTGCGGATCCAGTCGGCATGGGTACTGAAGTTGTTCCAAACGCGGTTATCGCGAGGATTACGACCATTGATCCACTCACCCATCGCTTGTTCAACATCAATAAAAGTATTGTGGTAGATATGGTTATCCCAGTTGTCCCAGTTTAACTGCACACCACTCCAAGGTACATTCCACACCACGTTGTGATGGACTAAAAAGCCTTTACTGTCGTTATCTAAGTAGATACCAGCAGTGCGGTGATCGTGATAGTCACGGCGCATAGCGTCATGCCACCAGTTATGATGAATTTCGATGTTGCGGTTTTCGGTATTACCTACCGTATAGAATAAGCCGCCATCGTTATTGATCATCGCTGCGTATGAAACATCGTTATAGGCAATTTCAGAGCCAGTTCCCACGACATACATGGCATCACGACCGGTATGCGAAATGGTATTCTTTAAAATTTTAACGTTATCGGCATTAGAGCGGATCGGGCTGGTATGATTACCTAAGGTATCGAAATAGCGAATTTCATTACGTTGAATAACCGCGTTGTCACCACTTTGCCCCCAGCCAGCGATTTGAATACCACTAATTGAGCCATGCAAAATAACGTTATCTTCGATGGTATTATTGCGACCAATCACATTGATTGACGCATCACCAATGGTTGCACCCGAAGCCGCGTCAGGGTTACCTAAACGCTGTTTACCGTGAAGAACCTCAGCTTTAGCATAACGGTTAAAGTGACCATCTAACTTAACGTTAGCGCCCCAAACATTGATACCTTCAAGGTCAACATAACTGCCGTCGATTTCAATAGCCCGTTCACGCACCGCGATCTCAACATCGCCGTCAGCCGGCTGTTGGCCATCGGCAGGTTTAAAATAAAGTGTTTGCGAGGCAGCGTCGTAATGCCATTCGCGATCATGATCAAGTAAATCTAATTTACCGTAAACAAAGAAACGTCCAAAACCACCATCATACCGTTTAACTGGGTTATGGTTACTGTATGGCCATTTGGTAATATCGACCGCTGGGTAGTTGATTTCAGTTAAGGTATTGGATGTTATTTGCTTAGTCCAGCTAGTGCCTGAATGCTGGCCTAAATACCAAAGATAACCATCGGTTAAGTCAACATCAGGAATACCCGCAACCGTTAAACTGCTCTCGGTACCGGCTTCGGTAACTTCATGGGCATCGATAGTGAAAATATCATTGTCGCTGTCATTTGGCCAACGGGCGATCTGCATTAACTCATCGTTGTGATAAACCTGACGCGAGTGCTCAACTATCGTCATATTGACCTGAGTAGAATAGATACCGTCAGCATAAGGAGTCCAGCCAGTTACCGGTTCGGTTCCCTTAATCACCACGCGTTCGCCATCTTTAGCTCGCACTAAAATAGGTTCAGCAGCGGTACCTGATTTATTAATGGTTAAGGTTTGACGGTACTCACCGCCAGCGATAATTAAGGTATCACCCGCAGCAAGCACACTGTTGGCTTTCCAAAAGGAAGCAAACGGAGCCGCTTCGCTGCCGTCATTATTGTTGTTACCGTCTGGCGCAACATAAACCGTTTTGGCGGCCAAGCCCATGCTTAATAGCAAAGACGCCGCCCCAACAGAATAGTTAAAAATTTGTTTGGACATTTATAAAGAGCCTCTATTGTAGTGTGTTGTCGCATTTGATTTACATACGAACAAATAAGTTACAATATGAAACACTTTACATACAATGCATTTTCAATTGTTTACAATTTACTATTTTTAGTTATAAGGATATTATTTTTATAACAGTTTATAGATTGGCTAACCAACCAAAAATAATATATACATAACTACTGAGCACTGTAAGCAAGCTGAAAAGCACAAGATATTTTTAATAAATTTGTTTACATTATTTAATGTAATAAATGTTGCGGAAAAAACTGACACCATAAAAATTGAAGCTGTAAAAAATGACATAACACCAAAATATCCATTTAGCGTTTGTTCATTACCAAGAACCTTTGTATTTTTCGCTACAAACATAATCGCGATCATCGTTAAACTAGTTGTGGCTGTAAATTTAGAAAACTCAAAGTATTTAGCACTTTCAGCATGTTTTAATTTCACAGCTTTTTCTGCTTTTAACTTTAATCGTTCTTTTATATGTTTCATTGCTCCTCCGAATCAAGCGAAAATTAATTACATTACTGTATTAACTAACAAAACACCTTATGTAAAAATCAAAATCACTTTCCTTTAGCTGGCGTGACTCCCTCAATATAAACCTACTATGAATATACAGATGCCTGTAAACCCGATCTTCCGCACTTAATTATAGATACAGGATATTTTGTGTGGTTGCGGCCCTAAATTTTTAAGTAGATCTGTTTGTTCGATAAGCTTATCCTGTTTTACGCGCACGACAAATGCCACCGCATAGCAGTGTATTTTTCTTCAAGTGATGGCTAGCTCAGTTGATATATATCTAAAGCTTCTTTGCCAAATAAGCGAATGATTTTCTCTTCTCTTTCACTGATATTCGCGACCCCAATGCCTTGTGTTCCTAAATCAACATAACTTATCCCTCGCAGCATTTGAAAGACCCAGCGTAATGTAGGCGATTGCGTGGGGTGCCCTAACTGATTGGGCAAGGTTTCGTCTTCTTTTGTTAATCTCGCTCTCAATTCGTATTGACCTAAGTTGTAAACCAGCAACGATAAACTCATGACCATCAGTAATGCGTCTATCCGTTGTGGGTTTTGCAGGTAAATGCGATTGCTTTGAAAGGATTTGTCTTTCATGAACCTGAAACCATTTTCAACTTGAGATTGTTGCTTGTATTCCTTAAGCATTTGCGCGGGTGTTAAACTCGTTTTATTTGTGGCTAAGACGAATCGACCAAGTGGGTGCTTCGCTTGGGCTATGGCTTCTGCGTTTTCTACAATGTCTGCTATGACCCGGTAACCTTTGAGTTTTTTATCTTCTGGCTTCGGTCTTCCTCGTTTTTCGTATCCCCATTGAGCCTCTATTTCGCGTTCAACAACTTGGTGATACTTCGCTTTTTTAGCGGTATTTTTAAGTGCCTGTCTCGCGTCATGCTCACACGCATACAATGTCCCTGATACTTTTTTCAATGCGCGAGTTAATGCTTGATGTGCGTTATCGATTTTCTTTTCCAATGTTTTCAGTTGGCGAGCTTTACCTTGCTCAGAGCTGTATAGCACCCAGTTTTCATTCGGGCTGTCTTTGTCTTCATCGTTAATTTTGGCGTAACGATAACCGTTATCTAATTCGCACCATTCAAAAGCATCATCGCTTTTCGCACTATTTTGCTTAACTATGTTTAAGGTGGCTGGCACGCGTGTCAGCCAATTCACGTTGGCATTTTGAAGCTTATTCGTGTTGTACAGCGCTGAATCAGCTACCCATAACATGTCTTCGCTATTATTGAGTTCTTCAATGAAGTTACGCATATAAGCAATGCTGTCATGAAATATCGTTTTGTCTGCTGCATTACCGTCATAACTTTCATAATAAATCGGAAGTCCTGCTGGGCCGTTGGTAATGAGATTAACAACCACTTGTTTCAAGTCGGGGCGATGGTCTTTGGAATACCCTTGTTTAGGTATTGGGGCATGCTTCCAATCACCATTGTATTCACCGAATAAGGCTAAGCTGGTGCTATCTAAATGATGGCTGGTGCTTAATAAGCCATGCTCTTGAATAATTTCAAAAGCTAACTGACTAAATAAACGTGTCGTCCCGTGTTGATTCAGTTTATCAAGACATCGACCCAGCGCATCCTCATTCATATCATCGGCACAAAGCCCTGGCGCTATCAATGCCTCTATCGGTTTGTCTTTAAAAAAGTCTGGGGTCATATACAAAGTCGCATTGGTGAACCCAAGACCATTCAGGATTAGCGCGCAGATCCGCTGCCCATACGTAGACTTGGTTCGTTTATCCAATTTAATCGGCAGCATCAGGTCAATTCGCTGTGCAATTTTGTACTTTTTCAATAACGCAGCGACTAAACCAAGGTGATCCATAGATTGAATAGAGACTTGTTTGATTTGGGGCATTAATGGATCTGATAAATATAATGACAAGGATATTGTTATCTTAGCGAAGCTGTTTGAAATACTGTGTGATCTGTAGCGTGAATAAGGGTGATCTTTTACTTCAATGCTTGTGATCTATTTCGCACAATAAAGTGACTTGCTAAATTTTCAACATTTGAGATTAAAGTACGGAAGATGGGGTAAACGTAAATTATTTTATCTTATCACTTGGTTTGCTGGCGTGGCTTAGCTTCCTACTGCCTGATTTTGCTAGCTATACATCAGAGGTGGTGTTAGTTGGTACTGAACTATAAACGGACATATGAGATAAGAATATGCGCCAATGATACGACGCATACATCAGTTATTATTTAACTTGAACCATTCTAGCTAAACAGATAGAACTGCCAATTTTTGGTACTGCTGTATCAGCACCAAAAACAACTGTTTTTTGATTGATATATGCGAGGTTAACTAAATCCAATAAATGAGTATCTGATTTTCTGATGACAACATAGTTGCTATTACAACCGCCTGCAGACCAACTCAATGCGCCATTTACCGCTACCTGAGTATAAGATTTCCACTCCGGAAAAACACTTTCTTCAACAGAATATGCTGAGATCTCTGAGATTGTATTCCCTACAGTATAGGTATTAGCTGCATAAACATTTGTAACCGCTAACACAGCAGCCAATAATATAGTTAATTTAGCTTTCATGATTTTCTCCTTTGTATAAATTGAATCTTCATGATACAAAAAAAACACAACCCCTCAAATATATTCATTAAATAAAATCCAACTTATCACGCTAATATCAAACCAAAGCTAAAAATTATACTCCGCTCTTAAAATCACACTGTCTTGGTCAAAAAAGGAAAATACTTCCTTATCGTCGGCGCTCAACAGGTATAACTCAGCATTGAGAAAGAAATTGTCACTCACTGAATAACGACTGCTTAGGGTATGGATGGTATTTTTATCTTGGAATTGATATTGATAGTTGTAGCTTATCGTTAATTGCTGATACAAAAACTGTCCTGTCCAACCAAACGATAGATCATTAATATCTTGATAGGGATCTTCCAGCTCAGTCACGTTACCGGCAATATGCTGATTTGAAGCGCCGATAAATACGGTCTGCTCTGTCATGATTTCCCATGAATAAGAAGCAGCCACTTCCACGGTATTTCGCTCGGTAACCCCTATTTCTTGATCAGTAGACTGTAAATCTAAGCCTTTTTTATAGGCCAGCTCTAGTGCCAATGAGCCTTCACCCACAGCCAAGTTCGCCGCCCCACCGATAAATTGATAGCGCGGATAACGTTGAATGCGGTTTTCTCCTTCTTCACTGCTTTCACTAATGGTGGAATTAGCATCAATAAAATACAGCACTTCGTTACTAGCCAAATCAGCGAGCATCAATGAAAAGTCACCAATACCGACCGCTTTTTTCCAACGAAAGCCGAATTCAGTTGTTAGGTCTGACTCGTCTCGTTGAAAATTAAACTGACTAATATCTAAGCCATCTATGTCGTAATTTGAATCCAGCACAGGATCAACATCGGTTTTTGGGTTAGGAATAGCTAGCAAGGTAAAATGACCATAATCATGGTAATAATCAAGGCTAGCCAAGGTTTGCCCTAAACGCGATTCATCAAGGCTAGTAAAGTAAAAATCGATAACATTACGTGGGCTGATCACGTCCGTCACCGCCGCTATTTCCGACTCGCCCCAAATCACCACCTGACGCCCAAACGTGAAGCTGACATCTTGCCAGCTAGCTTGCAGGTATAACTCACGTAAAGGGAATCGGTAATAAATTTCTTCGTCTTGTGCTTCGGCTTGTCTGTCATTGATCCAATGACTGACGACTTTGCCGTCAAACTTAACAAAAAAATGATCGAAATACAGATTGCTCCATTCCAAACGCAACCACGAGCGATTAGTTTGTACGCCTTGGCTTGTCGCATCTTGTTGATAGGAAAAATCTTGTTGCAAAGTAAACTTATTATCGCCTAACAGCCACTTTTCAAGTGGCGTCTGTGGCTTGGTGATCGCAATATCTAAAGATTCAATTTCTAGCTCATCTTCATCAATAAAGAGATCATCCGATGCTAAATTTGCAAACGCCTGAGTCGGCAAGCAACAGACAAGCCCTAGCACTGTCCAACGTCTTAAAACACTCAATTGCGCTTTGTGCTTTTGAGTATTACTTGTAAGCATTACCATTTGAAGCGTTTCCAACCGATATATAAAGACGCTAAACACCAGAAACTCAGCACCGCCAGCTCTTTTCCTATCTCGGCTACATTAGTCATGTTAACGCCATCAAACATAACCGCATGCAAGGCGATATTCATGTGAGTTAATGGGATCAGTTGAGTTACCCATTGCAGCCAATCAGGAAAAGCACTAATCGAGAAAAACACCCCACTAAACACCACAAACGGCAACTGCACAAAATTAACTATGCCATTAAAACCGTTCACTGACGGGCTTAACACCGCAATAATCAGACCGATACCCAAAAATGCACAACTGCCGAGTAAAACAATTAATAGCCACAGGAATAAATCAAACTGCCAAGATAGATTGAACATAAAAATGCCAATCATAAATAGCGACAAAGCTATCGAAAAACACACCACTAAGCGTGAAAACAACAAACCAGATAAAAAGGGTAAAGGTGACGCATCTATCGTTTTAATATTACGGAACAAGCCTTCATGGCCTTCCTCAATTAACACGCCGCCGAAACCATTTAAACCTATTATCAGCAAAGTCATGCCGATTAACCCCGGCAATAAAATAGTGATATAGGACGTGACCGAGCCGGCTGAAATCGTCTTTTGCGCGACGTGTTGTGATTGGCTTGTAAAGTAAGCATTCACCACATTGTTCAACGCTTGGTTTTCAATCACATTTTGTGCTTCGTCATTGGTGACCAACTCCAAAGCCAACTCTGTCTTGGTGCCGGTGCTAGTATTGGTATTGTCTGCCGGCTTAATTAACAACAATTGCTTTAATTCATTGGCTTTTAGTCGCTGTTGATAAGCCTCTGGTTCAGGATCAACAATCAAATTGACTAAGGCATTGTCGTGTAAATACTGGATCACCTTAGCCGAGGCTTCGGATTGTACTTGGTCAATATAATGTAATTTAATTTCCGCTTTATTCATTAACTCCATTGGGTAACCAATGCCAGTTAATAAAATGACTGGAAAAATATAGCTAAAGAATAACGCCGTTTTATCGTATCTCAGTTGCAGCATACGTAACTTAAAGAAAATCCAGGTTTTAGTCATCGCGCAGCGCTGCCCCCGTGTTGGAAATAAATACGTCTTCTAAATTCGGTAATTGCACATCAAATTCGGTAATTTCAATTTGCCGTTCTTCAGCGTGATTAAACAAAGATTTGATTGTTTCGAGTGACTTAACTGTACTGACCACAATCGAATCACCATGATCTTTATGATCAACCACACCTGCGGCATGTTTGACAAATTCGCCATCAAACTGACCATTTTTGTATTTCACAACAATATTTTGATGACGATTAAGTGAACGGACTAACTCAGACGGTGAGCCTTGCTGAATAATTTTGCCGTGATCCATAATCAATAACTCATCACACAAACGCTCTGCTTCATCCATATGGTGCGTGGTGAGTAATATGGTTTTGTCTTTATCTTGTTTAATCTGCTCGATAAAGTCCCATGTATAACGGCGGTTTTGTGGATCTAAAGCTGAGGTTGGCTCGTCTAAAAATAGAATTTTTGGATCTTCTAGCATGGCGATGGCTATCGACAAACGTTGCTTTTGACCACCAGATAACTCTTCAACCTTAACCTTTTTCTTATCCAGTAAAGAGACTTTATCCAGCATGGCGTCAATGGCTTTTTTATCTCGATACTTATTGTTAATCGATGCCGCGCGGAGCTCTTGGAAAAAGTCTAACAACTGTTCGACATTTAAAAATTGAAAGTAATTGTTGGTTTGTAACTGCACCCCTAGCAACGGCTGAATTTTCGCCAGCTCGGTAGCAACATCCAACCCAAGAATTTTAATCTGCCCGCTGCTAATTTTATGGATCCCTTCCATCATACCGAGCAACGAGGTTTTGCCTGCACCATTAGGCCCTAAAATACCAAAACAAGTGCCAACCGGAATTTGAAAACTAACCCCTTTCACGGCTTGAAAATCGCCGTAACTCTTTTTTACATCTATCGCTTCAATTGCGTATTGCATCGCTAATACCTCTACTATCCCTGTTCTTTTGTTGATACAAATTGCTGGCCTTGATGCTCAACGGCAAATATCTCAACAAAAGCTTGGGCGATTTGCTCAACATCCTCTGCACTAACACCAGAATGAAATACCGCACGATAGGCAATCTGGTTCGCCAACAAATGTACGCCATATTTTTCAAACTCAGGAATGTACTCAGTGGCGGGTTTCGCTGGATTGCGCAAAAAGATATACACAATGTTTGTACCCTGTTCAGTGGGTTTAACATCAAACTGCGCATAAGGAGATAACAGCTCAACTAATTTTGCTGCATTGGCGTTGTCAACACTGAGTTTGGCTTGGTAATTTTGTAATCCTTTTAGCGCCATGTGTGCCATAACTGAAGGTTGGTTTAAGCTACCACCCAGTAATTTTCGAATACCTTTGGCTTGCTCAATAAAATCGGTTTCGCCGATTAATAAAGCCCCCATCGGCGCACCTACCCCCTTGTTTAAACAAATCATGATACTGTCGGCACAATTAGCAAAACTATTTGCCGCTATATCATATTTGGCACAGGCATTTAACAAACGCGCACCATCAAGATGGACAGGTATATTGTTTTGTTGGGCAAGTTGGTAGATAGGCTGTAACGCGTCAGGTTTATGCGCGATACCGGCTTTATCGTTATGAGTATTTTCAAGGCAAATTAAACCGGTTTTGGTCGAAAAAAAAGCACCATCACTGATTGCTTCAGCCAGTTCGTTTAAATCAAAAATGCCGCCTTCATCGTCAACGGGTTTAAGTGGAATACCGCCTAATACCGAAGCATTGCCGCCTTCATGGGCAAAAATATGCGAACTTTTCCCGACTATAGCTTCTTGGCCTTTTGGGGTATGCACTATCAAAGCCGCTAAATTAGCCATGACACCGGTAGGAAATAATAACGCCGCCGGTTTACCAAATAAGTCCGCTGCGTAGTTTTGTAATAAATTAACCTGTTCATTTTCGCCAAACACGTCAACGCCATAATCTAGGCTGGCTAAGTCTGGCAGCATATCAGCGCTCGGCTCAGACATGGTGTCTGAGCGTAAATCTATCTTTTTGTTTTGCACTTGTTTGTCCATATTGTTGTTGTATTTGCCTTTGCAATGTCGGTATGACCAAGCAGCGTCAGGAACAATGCTCGGAGACCGACATAAAATCCCAACCGACTTAATCAGTATTTTTTACTAGTTTGTCGTAAGAAAAATGGCCTTTTAACTCTTCCATATTACGCTCTCTAAATGCCGCGTCTGACAAACTACGGATCGTAAGAAACTCGTCATCAATGGCTACGTTAAATACAATTTGTTCTTTATCTAAAATCGAGATGCGTTTGGTGATTTTGTTGTTCATTATGGTTTTACGTGAATACCAAATATCACCTTGTTGCTGCCAACCGACTTGGGTTTTCTGTTTTACGTAAACGCCTTTACGGTCGTAATACTGCACCTTGTATTCTTGAAAACGCTCACGGTCGACCCAAACCACCATTTTGCTGTAATTACTGTTGCGCGCACGTTTTTCAGTTGGCGTCATTTGAATAATCCAACAAGGACGTTGGTTATAGGTAACCTCTTTCAAAATGCTGTAGGTGTAGTCTTTCGGGCGCACTTTTTCCATGTCTTCAAGTGAAAATTCAGAGCCAAACAAACTACCTTTTTTTGGCTCATCTTCATCATCCGCATTCCCCGTTGCCACGCGCTTAGGTTTACCTAAAGCCGATAAATATATCCACTGATCTGAATCGCGACTCACATCACCATAGTCATATTGCAAAATACCAATACCACGCTCGGCAGCCGGCTCAATTAAGACAGTGAGTGATTTAGCGTCTTCACCGTTGTCACCAAAGTCTTTGCCGTAGCTTTCCGATACCTTAATACGCGGCGTTTCTGAACAAGCAATTTTGCGATTACTAATGCCGTACTTACAGGTTGAAATACTTTGACGACTCACCCGTGTTTCACCATCGTATAAGGTGTAAACCTTGTGCATAATTTCTTCGGGTAAAAGTTGATCCGCATTGGCAACATGGCTAGCACTTAGGCCAAGTGTTGCGACTAAAAACCAAGTTAACTTATTCATATGCTTTTTCTAATCCTTGCTCTTGTGCATCTTGTTGTTTGTCGTTGTCTATTAATACGGATTGGCTAGGTTTAATTTTGCTGAGTAGGCATAGCGCTGGGAATAAAAATAAGTCAGCGATTAAGGCAACAAAAATAGCCACCGCACCTAATAAACCTAAGAAAGTAAAGCCCATATGCGAGCTGTACATCATAAATAACAAGCCGCCGCTTAACGTACAGGTTGTTACAATTAACGCTTGCCCCACTTCACGAATAGCTGAGCCAACCGCTTTTTCAATATCGCCTGTTTCTTTCATAACTAGGTTGTAATGGGTAAAGAAATGAATGGTGTCATCCACCACAATACCAATCACAATTGGCGCAATAATCAAGGCGACAATATCTAGCGGTATGCCAAACCAGCCCATTAAACCAAATGTCACTAACACAGGGATCACATTAGGCACCATAGCAATTAAGCCTAATTTCCATGAGCCAAATAGTAACAACAGCACTAAGGTGACAATAATAAAGGCTAAGCTAAAACTCTTGATTTGCGCCCAGCTCATCATGTCGTACATTTCCATTTGCACGGCTAAGTCACCGGTAAATTGCACTTGCATATCAGGGTATTTTTCGTAGAGCGGGGCAAACTTGCGCGCCGCTTCAGCTTTTAAATCGGCGATCACATCCACATACGAGGCCGAACCTTCATTAGTCAAAATAATGCCAATATGCGCTAGGCTATAATCTTCACTCACCAACATCCGATTAGACTCGGGATCGGCGTTTTGGAATAAGAAGAATAATTGATTGGCCAGTTCCTGAGTTTCAGGCATACGGTAGTAAGTTAAATCGCCATGATTTACCGCTTTATAACTATTTTTCAGCGCGATAAGTAAAGAGCCAGCGTCAACCAAATACTCTGACTCATGATTAATGACATACTGCTCCATATCTTCAATCACTTGCAGCACTTGCAGATCACGAATACCGCCAGACACCTTAGTATCGATCAAAATATGCATACTCTGACTGCCACTCATCGCGCCTTCCATCACTTCAAAGGCTTGGCGGACTTCGGTGTTTTCTTTTAACGCTAATATCGGATTAGTATCCACCTTGACCATAGTGACACCCGGAACCAAAACAACAATTAATGCAAAAGAAACCGCAACTATGGTTTTCGGCCGCGCTATAACAATGGCATTAACCTTAGCCAACATTTTTTGAATGAAAGAGCTTTTACTAATGGCTGACGCGGTAAATTGCGCGTCTTTTTTCATTGGTGCCCAAAGATCCAGCATAAGCGGTAACATGAGTACGGTTAAGAAAAACGCCCAAAAAATGCCTACGGCGGCATACACACCAAATACCCGTAATTCAATTAAATCAACCGAGGATAGCGCAACAAACCCTATGCCTGTGGTTACCGTGGTTAAGAAACAAGCCACACCTGACTTACGCATAGTCGCGCGTAATGATTGCCTATGGTCGCGGTTCAGCTTACGCGAGAACATATAACCCGAAATAACATGCACCGAATCGGCAATACCGACAATTAAGGTAAGAAGAATAATTGGGTTAATCAATTCACTCATGGTTGTACCGACCCACCCCATGGTACCCATCAACCAAATAACCGCTGCGACATCTATGACTAACGCCCAAACAATCGCACTACCACGGCGGAATAAAACCGCAAGAATGACAAAGAATAACAAAATGGTACATGAGAAAATCATGCCCACTTCCGGACCAATTACATCATGGTCGAAGGCGTACATGGCAATATCGCCAACATAGTAAATATCAAAGACTTGTTTGTATTCTGGCTTTTCCAATATGGCGCGGATCTCAGCCATAAACTTAGAACACTCTTCGTTATCAATTTCTTCAAATTCGACTTTTTCTACTACGGCATTTTCGTTTGAAACGCTCATGTTACCCAGAGCAAATTCTTCTTCTTCAAAAAACACCTGATCTTTGTCAAATCCTTTGGGAATTGCACCAAAATCTGTGGTTAAGAAGATCAAACCATATTCATTGTTCTTGTCGAAAAAGGTTTTCGGGTAGTCTTTGTGCTCATTGGCTTGAAAACGGATAAAGTCACGCCCAGCTTGATCATTGGGTAGATCCTTACCAATAAAGTGACGCGATTTCATCACGGTTTCTTGACTGCTTTCTAAAAAGCTAACATTGATTAAATCGATAATTTGGTCGATATGTTTTAACGCAGACGTTTCCCGTAGCTCAGGATTGTCACGATATTCAACCAAATCATAGTGCATGGCATGCAAGGTTTTCAGTGATTGCTCAGAGAATATATCGCCATCTTTTGCACGATATAAAATACTCAAAACCTTATCGCTACCAAACTGCTCGCGAAACTCGATATAGCTTTCCCGTACAGGATGCCCTTCAGGAAATACCGAATCCATTGAGGTATCAACGGTTATTTTACTAATACCGGCAGCCATAAACACAGTACCAGCAATAAAGAATGTCCAAATTGCCGCTTTATAGCGCAACGACCAATCTGGCACCTGCTCGAAAAAATTTCGCAATGTCACCAATAATTTCATTGCTTAACTCCAAACTTATTCATTTTGTATTCCTTAGTGTTATTAGGCTTCGTCGTGCTGACAGAAGCCGGCAATGACTTGTTGAAACGTGTCTAAATTAATTGCTAGGTCAGTTTCTAAGCTGATGTGTAACTCGTCATCGACTTGTGCGACTTCACACAATAAACCGCCTAGTTGCCGTGATGGATTAGGCGTATTGCTATCCTCAGTTTCAAGTGAACTAGTGACAGCGTCATTTGCATAATTGGCCATCTCCGGCAATTGCCCTTGATAGTTAAAACGCAATAAACAATTAGCCGCATTTTGTGCATAAAGCAGTTGGCTTATTTGCTGCCACGCTGGATTTTGCTTAACTATTGACGCCGATTGCAAAGCAAAGAAGTTAACCCCAGCCCCCACAGATTGAGCTAAATGACTTTGTAATAAATCTAGTTGCTCGGTTAATGGTTGGCTGCAATCAAAAATGCTTGGCACATGATCCAAAAACTCACCAACCACATGATAGTAAGCTGGGTCATGGTATTTACGAGTATCAGTCACCAAGGTAATGGGTAACCTATCTAACCCTGTTAATTGTTTTGCAAACTGGCTAAATAAGGTCAATGCCCGAGTAAAACCATTGCCATTGTCATTACTGAGATCGTCTGCTTTGAGTTGCTTCGCGTCATGTTCGATATCATGTGTTATGTCATGCGCACAATTATGTATTAAGGCCTCATTTAACGGCACAACAAATTGCACTTGTTGACTCGCCGGAACAAGATGTGAACTTGGATTAGCGCGAGTTTGTTCAACCCAAGTCAACCAAGCATTCTGAGCTTGAGCAAACTTGTCAGCAAAACTGTGCATACTGGCCGATACCATCTCTGGGAGCCTGCTAGAATCCAGTGCGTAGTCAAAATAGCTAAGCTGTTTTTTACCCTTATTAGTACTGCGACTAGGATCACTTTTAGTCACAACACCAAGTTGTTTATCGTTTGCCAGCTCGCCATATAAGGTTTGCACCCGAGCGCGTATAACATCTAAACTTCTAGCATCTGTAATTAAGTGGTCAGCCGCAAATAATAATTGATGCTGTCCTGTCGCCATTTTCACCACGAGCAAGTAATAAGGTAAATTGTAGTCTTGAGCTGTGCTATTTTCAGCGATATAACCTTGCACAAAACACTTACCGAGTTCAGATCCAACGTACTGGGCGATTCTCGTCAACAAACTGTGTTTTTGTTGTTCAGTAACATTGGCTAAATCCAGATAAGGCACAGCAATTCTAGGCTGGCGGTCTTTTTCAATGTCTTTAGCACTATCTTGAGCGCCTAATTGCAACATAGCTGATTCGCCACCGGAAGAGTCAAGAACCGTTGGGTAATAATGCCAACTGGCCTTTTGTAACTCGTCTGCTTTATCCGTCACCAGAATACTGGTTAATAATTGCTGTTCTGCAACCGTAAACTGCACCGCTTTTATTAACGCTTCACTATCAGGGGTGTAACCTAAATCCAAAACCCCGCCCGATAATCTGTCAGCCAAACTAAGATGTTTTTGCTGTACAGCGCTTAGCGCGAATTGTTCAACGGACGAAGATGTTTGACATATGCTAGCGTTGAAATGTGTAAACATTGTCAAAGTTTCAGCAAATAACGCATCAATATCTATGCTCTGACTAACGAGTGGTTGGTTTTGCTCTGGCATTACTTGGCAGCTACCTTGCGCAACACGCTGATCGACTAACTGAGCTAACTGCCGTACGCTTGGGTATTGGAAAATATCAACCAGACTAACTGGCAGATCTTTTTGTTTACTTAACTTAGATGCGATCGCAATCGCATTTATCGAATGACCGCCAATTTGGTCAAAAGCATCCGTCACGCCTATACCGTCACGGTTTAGCACTTCTAACCAAGTATCAAGAATTAACTGTTCAGTTTCTGTCTCAGGCGCGACAAATTCTCGTTCTGGCTCTTGATATAAAGGATCCGGTAATTGTTTACGGTCGATTTTACCGCTGATATTTAACGGCATTTCATCCATTTTAATGAAGAAAGATGGCACCATATAATCGGGTAATTGCTTAGCCAGCATGCTTGCCAGTTCATCATTGAATACCAAAGCGTCAACCGGATGATTACAAGTGTAATAAGCCACTAATGCTTGGGTTGCATCGTTAAGCTTAATCGTCTTAACCAAAGTTGAACAAACATTGGCATGGCTTTGTAAAACTTGCTCTATTTCTGCAATTTCAATTCTAAAACCGCGAACTTTGACCTGAAAATCTAGTCGACCGCTATAAACAATTTCATTGTTAGCATCAAAATTAACTAAATCGCCAGTTTTATAAACTCGCATAGCCAGTTGTTCAAGCTCAACAAAACGCTCCGCTGTCAGTTGCGGGTTATTGATATACCCACGTGCAACTTGAATACCGCCTAAACACAACTCACCAACAACGCCGTGCGGGACAAATCGTCCTAATGGGTCAAGAATAAAGCAGTGACAATTGTCAATCGGCTTACCTATCGTCACCTTGGTATCTTCAGGGTAAACCTGACTGGCTGTCACTTCGATAGCCGCTTCTGTCGGCCCATACAAATTGTGTATCGCAACATTAGGCAAGACACTAAAAGCCAAGTTTTTATCGGCTACTGTTAAGGCCTCGCCACTACAAAGCATAAATTTGAGGCTGCTGGTTGCCCGCTGAATGTCATCTGCCAAATGTCCGTTTTGTCCGGCGTTTTGTCCTGCGTTATGAGCTAAGCCTTGCGCCATATACTGGGTAAAAGCATTTAGCATTGACGGTACAAAATGGATAATACTGACTTGCCATTTTTGTACTGCTTGTAGCAAGGCTTGAGGCTGCTTTTCCGCTCCCACTTCAGGTAGAGCCAAGCTAGCCCCGCAAATGAAAGGCACAAACAATTCAAAAACCGAAACATCAAAGGTGAATGCCGTTTTTTGCAAAAAGACATCTTGCTCAGTCAATGCAAAACTGCGCGCCATCCACTGTAAACGGTTAATAATAGATTGATGCTCTACCATCACCCCTTTAGGGCGGCCTGTCGAACCAGAGGTATAAATAACATATGCCAGCTGCGCAGGTGTGACTTGCGGTAATAAACTCGCTAAACGCTCACCAACACTCGGGATCTGCCGTTGTATATCGAAAATTTGCCCGTTAAATATATTGGCGGCCGCCATAGGTCGTGAAGTAATAAGCGCAATAGCATCAGCATTGCTCAGCATGTAACTTACACGATCATCCGGCAATTTAGGATCTAACGGCAAGTAAGCCGCACCCGCGCGTAATATACCTAAAATACTCACCATCATTTGTTGGCAACGCTCAGTCATCAAGCCAATAACGGCATCCGGTGTTACATGCAATTTTGCGCGTAATTCAACAGCCAAATCGCCAGCCTGTTGCCAAAGCTGCTGATACGTCATTTGCTGATCAGCAAAATGTAAGGCTATCGCATTTGGCGTTTTTACCACTTGTTGGGCAATTAAAGAGACTATGCTTTGTCCTGCCGGATAGTCGTAATGACTGGCATTTAAACTAACTAATTCATTAATTTGCGCGTGACTCAGCAATTGCAGATCTTTGCACAACAAGGTTGTTTGCTCGCTAATGGCGTTGAGCAATCTATTGAGCATTTGCTGTAAATGACTTTGAATATTAATAATGCTCTGTTGACTAAAGCGATTACCATTATATGAGTAACGAACTTCCAGTGACTCGCCCGGCACAACGACAATATTAAAGTCGTAGTTAACCTGCTCTTTGCCACCAAGCATTTCGATTTGTAAGGCTTGATCAGCTTCGTCTTCAACCACTCCAACTGGATAGTTTTCAAATACGAAAATATGATCCAACCAATCGGCCGGTAAAGACGCCTGATCTTTTATTTGGTTAAGGCCAACAAATCCTTTGGCTTCACCTTGTTTAAAATCCGCTTGAATAGCGCGAGCTGTATCAACAAAGCTATCATCGGCGCTTAATTGCACCCGTAATGGAATCGTATTAACAAATAAGCCTATGGTTTGATCGGCACCGATAAGCTCAGTTGGCCGGCCAGAAATAACATTCGCAAATACCACATCAGAGCTAGCGTTATAGTTAGCTAACTGCAATGCCCAAAGGGTTTGCATTACCGTGTTTAACGTAACCCCTTGTGTTGCCGCCCATTGCTCTAGTTGTTGAGTTTGCTCTGGCGCTAAGCGCAAAACTTGTTGCTTAACTAGGTAATCATCTTCATTTGACTTGGCTATTTCATCCTTAATTGGCTTAGCAATTACCTCACTAGTTTGATGCTCAATAAAAGGAACATGAGAGACTTGCGCAAAATCGCCTAATTGCTTGCGCCAATAATTAAGTGCCGCAGGCTGATTTTGCTCGGCAAGCCAACTTAAGTAATCACTGTAGTGATACACTTGAGGTAAATCAGCTGCCATGTGCTGAGTATTGGCCTGATATAGCTCCATTAGCTCGCTAAAGACAGCACCAATACACCAGCCATCCATCATAATATGATGGCTAAGCATAATCAGGCGGTATTCTTGTTGTTTAAGCTTTAGTACAGCAACTCGAGTTAAATTATCAGTCGCTAAATTAAAGCCTCGCGTCCAGTCTTCCAGCTTAAAGTTTTCAATATAATCTTGTTGCGATTGCTTGCTTAAATCACTAATGTCAAAAAAGACAAACGGCATTTGCCGCTCACGTAAAATCACTTGGCGTGGTTGTTTAAAACCATCATGTAATACCGCGGTGCGTAAAGCTTGATGACGGGCATTAATCGTTTGAAAAGCACTTTTCAGATGCTCAACTTCGACTTCACCGCGAATAATTACTTCATTCTGGATCAAATAATCGCCACGGCTAGCATCCAACACATAGTGATACAACATGCCGGCTTGCATAGGCGTCAGATTATGAATGTCTTCAATCTGCTGCTGTGGGTATTGCTGGCCAATAAGATCTAATTCGTAAGCGTCTAGTCCTGATGCACTGTAGTCAGATGCCGTGCGTAGGCTTTGTTCTTGAGCGCAACACAGTGCCACTATAGCCTGTAATTCTGTTGAAAATGCCTCTGCTACCGCATCTATCCACTGTTGACTCACTTGAGTTGGATCGTAATCCCAGCTAAATGACAATTGGTTATTAAAAATTGAACCATTGATATTGAGCGCACAGATGGCTTCACTTTCTGCGCTCATTTCAAAACCAGTCGATTTATCAGAAACCTGTAGGCCTGACTCTTCAGCATCTAGGTTAAACTCACCTAGATAGTTAAAACTAATTTGCGGCTCGGCCTTTAACTCAGCATAGAACCCGTTATTTACTGGCGTATTGCTAGCAGAGTCAGTGGTAAATTCAGAGTCAGAATTTAGAGCTCTTAAATAACGCAAAATGCCAAAGCCAATACCTTTATTTGGGATCTGGCGCAGTGACTCTTTCGTCGTTAATAAATGTTCAATCACGCGCTTATCATTGCTAAGGTTATTATTAGCTACCTCAACGTTTCGCGTTGTCAGTCGCACTGGGTAAGCCGAGGTAAACCAACCTACAGTGCGGCTGATGTCAGCAGCAAAACCTAAAGCTTCGCGGCCATGTCCTTCTAAGTTAACTAGGAAATGACCAACACCACTAACCTTGCCAACAGCGGCGGCTAAAGCGGTTAATAACAAATCATTGGCATCAGTATTGAAAGCTTGGTGGGCAGCACTGATAAAAGTTCCCGTAAACTCAGGGGCAAATTGCTGAGTGACATTAGCTAAATCGCCTAACTTACCTCTAGTACTAGCAGCGCCTTGCTTTTCGCATTGCTCATCACTTGGGTTAAATAGCGGTTCGGTTGTTTTGCTATTACACACATTACGCCAGTAGGCTAATTCACTACGAGCCTGACTATCCAAACTATAAGTTTTAAGTTGCTCTGCCCAATACTGCATAGAATGGGTTTTGTTTGGCAATTGAATGGCTTTATTGGCTAATACATCAGCATAAGCTTGCTTAAAGTCATCAAATAAAATGCGCCACGACACACCATCAACCAAAATGTGATGAATAGAAATTAGCAAATAATCTTGTACTGCGGATGCGCCCTCTGGTGACTTAATCAGGGCTACCGCCATTAAGGGACCACGCTGAAAATCTAGGCTGGCATGAACTTGTTGACCAATTGTTTCTAATTGCTGATTGACATCCTGATCGTTTGTCGCATCCAACTCAAACAACTTCACGCTCAGCTGGCATTGCTCCACTGGCATAATATGCATTTGCTGGTTAGCAAAGTCAGGAATAGCCCGCAAATTATCATGATGGGCCAAGATGGACTGCATTGCTTGTTCAACCGCAGCCAGCTCTATATTGTCAGCAGACAATAAAGCAGATTGATTCCAATGATGTGCCTGACTAAACGCTTGTTCACTAAACCAATGCTGGATCGGCGTAAACGGATAGGTGCCCGTAACCGCTTGTTGGTCGATAGCTTGATGGCTTAACTCAATATGCTCAGCCAAAGCTTCGATGGTCGGAAATTGAAATAGCAAACCGACTTCCAACTTGTAACCTAGGGTATTTAAATGTGCTGCTATTTGAATGGCTTTAATTGAGTCGCCACCCAAACTAAAGAAGTTATCGGTAATGCTGATGGCTTGCAGATTAAGCACTTTTTGCCAAGCATCGACCAATACCTGCTGCTCAACAGTTTCAGCCGCTACTTGTAAGTCGGCTTGCTGCGCTAATACGCTTTGTGGATCGGGCAACGCCTGTTTATCGACTTTACCATTGCGATTAATAGGGAACGCATCCAACTCCAGTAAATAAGCTGGCACCATATAATCTGGCAATTGTTTTAGCATAAACTGGCGAATTTGCTGGTTGCTAACCTTAGCACCCGCCAGCAAAGTATAATAACCAGCTAAATAGGCATTACCTTGCGCATCTTGACCTGCAACAACATAGGCCTGACTAATATCCTTATGTTGTTCAAGATGAAAGTTAACTTCGCTTATTTCAATACGAAAACCACGGATCTTGACTTGATCATCAACCCGACCCAGGAAAATAATATTGCCATCCGCCGTCCATTTACCCATATCGCCCGTTTTATAAATCAGGCCTTTGTTTTGCGGTAAAACATCACTAAAACTATCACTAATAAACTGGCTGGCGTTTTTTTCTGGCTCATTAACATAACCACGCGCAACACCCAAGCCACCAATACAAATTTCCCCTTCAACCCCAATCGGTTGTAACTGATTTGCCTTGTTTAAAATATATACCTGAGTATTGGTAATAGGTTTACCAATACAATTACTGGCGATCAAATCGCGATCACTACGCCATTCGGTAGATACCACTGTGGTTTCAGTTGGCCCATAGGCATTAACATAAACCAGCTGGTCTTTAAGCTTGTCGATGATTTCAGGGTTAGACGAAGAACCCGCAGCCAGCAATACTTTTAAATCTTTGGCTTGGCTAAAGTCGACGTTAGCTAAATACGGCGGCGGTAAAGCCGTAAAATGAATAGCACGCTCAACCAAATATTCTGCATATAACTCAGGGTTGGCGATCACCGACATTGGCAATACATGTAAACAAGCACCATTCAATAAAGTGGTGAAAATCTCACCTGCCGAAGCATCAAAGGTATAAGGTGCAAATTGCGTGATATTATCGCCAGCACTAAATAAGCTCGAAAAATACAAACCAAGGTTAACCACAGATCTGTGCTCTATCATTATGCCTTTCGGTTTGCCGGTACTGCCCGATGTATAAATAACATAGGCCAAGTCATCGGATTTAATGGCGGGCAATTCAACATCAACAGGCGAGCTATTGATTAATTGTGCAACGTCCAAACACAAGCAAGTATCAACATAAGCGGACACAGCATCAGCTACGTCACTACTGTATAAAATACGTTCAGCATTAAGCTCATTTAATATGACTTGAATACGCTCTTGCGGGTAATCAGCGCCAAGCGGCACATAA
Source organism: Saccharobesus litoralis (assembly GCF_003063625.1). Classification (NCBI taxonomy): domain Bacteria; kingdom Pseudomonadati; phylum Pseudomonadota; class Gammaproteobacteria; order Alteromonadales; family Alteromonadaceae; genus Saccharobesus; species Saccharobesus litoralis. The sequence continues at coordinate 1,167,326 of NZ_CP026604.1, forward strand.
GCAGCACCAGCTCGTACAACACCCAGAATAGCGGCAATCATATTGGTGCTACGCCCCATAATTAGGGCTACCACGTCACCTTTATTAACGCCATTAGCTAACAGGTTTTTAGCGACATTTGCCGAGGCAATATCCAATTCAGCATAAGTTAAAGATTGCTCTTGATACACCACTGCCGGTAAATGGCTAAACTTGGCGGCCACGGCATTAAACTGGCTAACAATATCGCTAAATGGCAAGGGTTGAGAAATCGGATTAAATTCAGCAACTAAGCGCTTGGTTTCGTTTTCTGCCAAAAATTTAACTTGGTTGATCAGCGTTTGCGGCTGCGCAATCACTTGACTGACAAAGTTAACTAAATGCTGGGCAAAGCTCTTAATAGCTTCAGCATCAAATAGTGGTGTTGCATACTCAATAAATAAATTAAAGCCCGTGCTAGCATCTAACTCGGTTATCGCTAGTAGCAAATCAAATTTTGCGACTGGGTTGTGGCTGTCTAACGCGGTAAATTTAGCTTGTCCTAGATCCTGCATTTGAGCGGCTTGCAACTCGTAAACAAACATACAATCAAACAAAGGGTTACGGCTTAAATCACGCGGCGGATCCAACTCATTAATCAAAGTTTCCAGCGGATAGTTTTGATTATCAAACCCAGCAAGCATAACCTGCTGAACCTGATTTAGGTATTGAACAAAGTTAGTACTTGCATCTAACTGAGTTTTGATTGGCAAAGTATTAACCAACATACCCACAATCTGGCTTAAATCACTATGGTTACGCCCTGTTACCGGCGTGCCCACCACCACTTCATCAGCTGCACTATAACGGCTTAACAAAGCTTGATAACAAGCCATAAAAAATATAGCTGGCGTGACTTGTTGCTGCTGGCAGAACTGACGAATAGTAGCACCAAGTTCGTCACTAAATTGCGTTTGATAATGAGCGGCTTGATATTGAAATACCGGCCGACGGGCTTGCGCATAGGGCAGATTGAGTACCGGAATACCCGTTTTAAATTGCTTAAGCCAATAATACTGCTGACGTGCAAAAACTTGCTGATTGGCTGGTTGTTTCTGCCAAACACAGTAATCATGATAATGCAGTTCGCTCGGTTCTAAGTCACCCTGTTGATAAGCAACCGCTAAGTCTTTTATAAGCAACTCAACCGAGGCACCATCGGTCACGATATGATGCATATCCAATAATAACCAAGTCTTGCTGCTATCATGAGTAACGACAAGTTGCGCGCGCACCAAGGTATCTTGGTTTAAATCAAACGGTTGAATAAAGTCGTCTAATAAGCTTAACGCTTGAGCGTCGTTAGCCACTTGCCGCTGCGGCAAGACAAAGTTAATTTGTGGACGAATTTGCTGAACGATTTCACCGTCTTGCAAGGTAAAACAACTTCGTAAAATTTTGTGTTTACGTATAGTGAGTTCAAAAGCATGTTGCAGTTTATCTGCGTCAATATAGCCATTTATCTCAAACACGTCAGGCATATTATACGCGGTACTTTGCGGCTCTAAGGCTTGTAATGAATATAAACGCTGCTGCTGCGATGATGTTGGATAAAAAGCCAAATTATCAGCTTTAATAATCGGCAAGCTAGCAAATATATTACTGCTATTAACGCTGGCTTTTTCTTGTGCTTTAGTGGTCAATTTAGCCACTAAATTATTAATAGTCGGATTTTGAAAAATATCACTAATATTTAAACGCCAACTGTATTGCTTTTTCGCTAAATTAACCAAGGTCATTGCCATAATAGAATGACCTCCGAGCTCAAAAAAGTCGGCGTTATAATCAACAGAATCTCTGTGTAACAATTCACACCACAGGCCATGCATTTGCTCAAGTACGACTTGTTGATCTTGGGTTAAATCAGTTTGCGTTGACTCTAATATTTTAACCAGTGCGGCTTGGTCGATTGTTTGGCCATCCTGACAATAGGGAATAAAATCGACTTCAACAATATGCTTAGGCACAGCATAGCGCGGCAAATAGGGTTGAATTAACGCTGCGACATCCAGTTCTTGACCGGCAAGATAAAAACAACATAACTGCGGCTTGCCTTGATAATCTAGCAAACAAGTTTCCGAGGTAATCACCCCATCAATCGAGTTGACTAAGCTTTGGATTTTGTTTAAATCAACAGAGAAACCATCAAGTTCTACTTGGTTGTTGCTGTTATTTTCACAGCTGTTATTTTCACATTTTTCAATTAACTGCTTAGAATTAAAATAATCATTCACTTTGCCAGCAAGCAAGTTAACTTGCGCTTGCGGCGCTGTCACCATAATACGCAAGATCAACTCTAACGCACCGCCAAGACTCTGCACTAAGTCAACAGCGTAAAGAGCCGGATTAAAGTCAAACAGAAACTGATATTGCTCGCCCGGAAAAATCGTTAAATTAAAGTCGACACTGGTTTGATCCAAACCATCTCGCTCAGTGATCACAAAACCAAGATCAGCATATTTGCCCGCAAACAAGCTGGCATCAATTGGATAGTTTTCGAATGTCAGTAAATGATCAAATAACAGGTGATTAGCTCTTTGCTGAGCTTGTACGTCCGCCAGTGGTATATAACTGTGCTTTTCGAGTATTTTGGCTTGCGCTTGCATTGCCTCAAGCAAGGTCTGTAGATCTTGATATTTATCCAGTTGGATACGCAATGGTAAGGTATTGATCATCATACCCACCATATTTTCCACTTGCTTAATATCTGGATTACGTCCCGACACAACATTACCAACACAGACATCCGTTTTGCCAGTTAAGCCTTGGATCAATATTGCCCAAGCAGCTTGAATTAAAATATTGTTGGTGATGCCTAGGCGTTGGCTTTTCGCTTCAAGTTGACGACTCAGTTCACTAGCTAGTTGATATTCAATGCTTTGCGAAGCGGTTTTAGTAGCCGTTTGACCTTGGGTTTGCTCCTGATTACTTTGCTTAAGATCTGCTTGTACCTGTTGCAATTTAGGTAACTCAGCAATAGCACCATAACCTGCAAACATGGATTTAAATTCAGCCAAAGCTTCGGTCTTATTAGCTTTAGTCACCCATTGAATATAGTGTTTAAACGCAACTGGCGGCGCTAACTCTGGCTTTGTATTATGTTGAATAGCCCAATAACATTCGATTAATTCGTCCAGCAAGATACTTAAGCTCCAACCATCCAGAATAATGTGATGGTTAGTGATCACCAGCTGATAACGTTGCGCTGCCGTTTTTATCAAAGACATACGTAATAGCATATCTTTCATAAAGTTAAACGGCGTAGTCAAATCGACTTGATATATAGCTTGGCAACGTTGTAACGTTTCTGCAGCCGATAACTCTTCTGTCGTTAAATCAATATAGTTCAGCTTAGCGGTTCTAAATTCAACAACGACCTGCTTAGGTTTCTTAATATCATTGTGTACAAATACGGTGCGCAGGGCGTCATGCCTGTCGACGAGTACTTGCCATGCTTGCTCTAACCAGTCTGGATTGATGTCTCCTTCAATTGGCAACACACCTTGAGTAATATGATCCTCGTTGCCAGAATGATGAAGATGATCAAATAGCATACCTGCCTGCAAAGGCGATAAACCATAAATATCTAGGGCTTTATTTTTTTTCTTGCTGTCGTTCATAAGCGTCCGGCTAACTATTTTGAAGATGCGCATAACCCAAAGGGGTGGCTATGCAGCATCAAGTCACATTTTTTCCTATAGTCTTCTCGCTCAGGCCTTATGGTTCATTGTCAGCGCTTACTCTCGACTTTGGCTCCTGCGTCGTCCTACTACCTAAATCCCTTTAGGCAGCCCCAATCACATAGTAGAGCATATGCTCATGGGGTCTCGAAGCTTGACGGCTTTGCCTACATGGATGTAGGTACTTAGGTTTCGTCTGGAACTAGAAACCTGCCACTAAAACCTGATCGCTTTGACTATCTTTCTATTATTCGATGGCATCTAATATCGACGACAAATCATCCATATCTATCTCGTCATCTGTGAAATCGCTCGGCGTGTATTGAGTTTGTTCCTGACTCATACAAAAGTTGATTACATCCACTATTGCTTGACGATATACAGTCATAAAATCTGCCATTTTCTGCTGCTCAAAACTCAAGCCATCAAAAGTCACCGCCACCTGTAAAGCGCCACGCTCGATAAGTGCGGTAATTTCTAACGGATAGAGTAATTCGCTATTCAAGCTAACATCTTGCCCAGCTAAACCTTGCGCTATGCGATAGTCCGACTGGATATGGCTTTCAATTTGGCCTAAATAGTTAAATAAAATATCACTGCTATTATGCTCAAACATTTGAGTCAAATAGGTCAGAACCCCAAAGCCAACGCCTTTATTAGGCACTTTGCGCAAGTGTTCTTTGGTAGTGATAATGATTTCGCCTATTCCATTGGCGTCAGGTTTCTTAAGTAATACTGGATAAAGTGAGGTAAACCAGCCCACCGTGCGGCTGACATCAAGCTCGACTCCTATATTTTCTCGACCATGCCCTTCCAAATCGACTCGATAACAACCTGATTTACACCATTGTTGTAACGCGACATTCAAGGCTGCCAACAATAGCTCTTGCGTATCTGTTCCAAAAGCTTGATTAGCCTGTTGTAACAGTAGTTCACTATTGTGTTCATCCAGAACAAAACTTAATTTTTTACCTTCGGCGACTGCGGGCGGCATATTAACACTAGGTATCAGTGGATTAACGGAAGTAGTTAACACTTTTTGCCAATAGTCTTGCTCATTTTGCAATTGAGCTGATTGACTGTACTGCAATAAACCTTGATACCAGTCTTTAACTGAATGACTTTTTGCGGGTAACTCAATAGTCTGCTGTGAGCGGGCAGCAGAATAAGCAGTAATAAAGTCTTCCACTAATATTCGCCAAGAATAACCATCAACTAAAAGATGATGAATAAGCATAACCAAGTGCGAACAATCCGCTTGCTCAACAATAACAAATTTATATAAAGGGTTATTTTCTAACTGAAAAGCGCTTTGATATTGGCTTAACCTAGTTGCCAAGTCTTGTGCAGTTTGGTCCTGCGCACTAATAACAGTCATTTCGACTTGGCTTTCAGCCACGCTATTAATAAACAGTTGGTCATCTAGCAAATTAGCTCGTAACCCATCGTGATGCGCAACCAAGGCTTGCAAAGCTCGCTGACAAGCTTGGTGATCAAGGCTTTGTTCACTGATTAAGGTCAAGCTCTGATTCCAATGATGCTTAGCGGTTTTGATATTGGTATTGAACCAAGTTTGCATTGGGTTTAAACCAAGCTGGCCGGTTAACTCGCTTTGATCCGCTTGCACAACTAAAGGTTCGATATAGTTCGCCAATTCACGAATGGTTGGGTAACTAAATAAATCTTCTAGGTTTAACTTGTAACCCTTATTCTGTAAACGAGACGCCACTTGGATAGCCAAAATAGAATCGCCGCGAATACTGAAAAAGTTATCATCTATACCGATTTCTAAATTGCTTAACACTTGTTGCCAAACTTCTAATAAAGCGGCTTGCAACTCGTTTTCCACTTCGGCAATTGGCTTAGCTATTTTTTGTTCTTTAACTTGAGCTAACGCTTTGCGGTCAACCTTACCGTTTTGGTTTTTCGGAATTGACTCTAATGCAATCAGCACCGAAGGCACCATATAAGAGGGTACATTCACCAATAATTGCTCACTAATATATTGGTAACTTAATTCGCTTTCAGCTGTATAGAAAGCCACTAAGTAGTACACACCAAATTCATCTTTACGCGCCATGACGACGGCATCTTGAATTTGACTAATTTGGCTTAAGCGGAATTCAATTTCACCCAGTTCGATCCGAAAACCACGGATCTTCACTTGGTCGTCCATACGCCCGAGATACTCGACTTCACCCTGTGTGGTCCAACAGGCTAAGTCACCCGTGCGATATAAAATTTCACCTGTTTCAAATACTTCTCGGGTAAAGCGTTCAGCCGTCAGTTGCGGTCGGTTCAGATAACCTCGCGCCAGTTGCACACCGCCAAGGAATAATTCGCCAGCGATACCAACAGGTACAGGCTGATTCCATTTATCCAATATATGTAATTGCGTATTAGCCACTGGCTTACCAATAGGAATAGTCGGTGACTCAGGTTTAACCGCAAAGTAAGTGACATCAATCGCCGCCTCAGTTGGGCCATATAAATTGTGCAATTCAGCGTTGGGTAACAGCGCATAAAAATCATCGGCTTGCTGTTTACCTAACGCTTCACCACTACAGAAGCAACGACTTAAGCTGGCCATTTTAGCGACCAGTTCAGGTTGATCAAACATAGCCTGATTCATCACTGATAGCATTGCCGGTACAAAGTGCATTATGGTGACCGCATTATCGGCGACCGTTTGGGCAATTTGCTCAGGTAATTTTTCATCACCTGGCAATAATAAACACAACTCAACACCTTTAATAATAGGTAAAAATATTTCCCAAACCGAGACATCAAACGCAAAGGTGGTCTTTTGCAAAATAACGTCGGCATCCGAAATATTGTACTCCGCGGCCATCCATAACAAGCGGTTAATTAAGGCTTTGTCTTCCAACATGACACCTTTCGGCTTACCGGTAGACCCAGAGGTATAGATAACATAAGTTAAACTATCGTCTTGGCGTTGAACTTGAGCTAAGCGCGCTTTTTGCGACTCAGAAACCGCTGACAACTCAGCTAAATTAACCACCGATAGAACCGAAGCTAAATCTTGATTTTGCGCTAACCACTCTTGTTGCCAAACTAGGCCAATTGACGCGTTTACATCATCTATCAAGAAGCGAATACGATCACCTGGCAAGCTAGGGTCAATTGGTAAATATGCCCCACCGGCTTTATTAATCGCGACTATGGCAATCATCATTTCAAACGAACGTTGCGCGATTAATGGCACGACAACATTTTTACCAACCCCGGCAGCAAGTAACTTAAGCGCTAAGGCATTTGAGTAGGTATCAAGCTCAGCATACGTCATTGTTTGGCCAGCAAAACGTAACGCGGTTTTATCTGGGTGTTCGGCAACACAGTCGGCAAACATCTCGCTAATCGAGCGGGTTTCCTGATAGTCAATCTGAGTTAAATTAAAGCTTTGTTGCTGCGCGAGTTCATCCGAACTGAGCAATTTAACCTCAGCCAAACTGAGTTTAGGTTGGCTTAACAACTGATTGATTAAATTTTCAAGATGGCTAGCAACCCGCTGCATAACCTGAGCCGTATACACCTCAGGTTTATATTCAAAGGTAAACACCAGATCCGGCTGCTGTTGAACTAAAATCGTTAAGTCAAAGTTAGTCGGCGAGCCACCCTGTATATCCTTGAACTCAAAGCCTTTTACCCTTGCTGTTTGATTGAGTTCAGGCAAAGAAACTGGGTAGTTATCAGACACTAATACATGGTCAAACAAAGCTGCATTAACTTGAGCCACTTTTTGCACCTCAGCTAAGGATACATAACCAACCGCTTCAGCTTGTTTAAAGGTATTTTGTACTTGCTTGATTAACTCCAGCACTGACTCATGCTGACTCGCGTTAATCCGCACAGGTAAAGTATTGATCAAGGATCCTAAGATCTGCTCCACTCCGTCAATTTCAGGGAAACGACCAGAAGTCACGCAACCGACTACCACATCATCGCTGTAGGTGTAGCGTTGCACCAACATACCCCATAGCGTTTGAATGATGCTATTTACCGTCAGGTGATGTTGTTTGGCAAAAGCCGCTAACGCTTGCTGAGTTTCTGTCGCTAAAGCGACTTGATATTGTTCAACGCCTAACTCGGGGCGCACAACCACTTGTTCGTTGTCTTTAAGTTGCAGTGGGTTTTGCACAGTTGGTAATTTTAACGTTACCGGCTCAAAATCAACTAATTGCTGGGCAAACACATCTAATGCTTGCTGCTGGTCTTGACTGACTTGCCATTCAAGATAACGATGGAAACCAATCGCTGGTGCTAATTTAGCCTTACTATCACTACTGGCGCTGCCGGCGATACTTTCGATTTTGTTATTGCTGACGCAATCGTCTTGATAAAGCGCGACCAACTCCTGCAATAAGTTATTGACCGACCAGCCATCCAATACAATATGATGGCTAGTGACTAACAGTTTAAATTGCTGTTCACCAAGTTTAACCAACTTAACTCGCAACAAAGCATCAGCTTGCAAGTCAAAAGGCTGAGCAACGGCTTGAGTGACTAACGTATCGAACTCTGTTTGTTGCTGAGCATGGTCAAACTGGCTCAAATCTATTGTGGCAAATTCGATTTCACGGTGCGTTAACACAACTAACACAGGTTTTGTTAAACGCTCGTGGATCACACAAGAACGCAACGCTTCATGACGCTTAGTTAAGGCAAGCAAAGCCTGTTGCAATTTATCAACATCTAACTGACCGGCAACATCCAAAGTATAGCGACCGGTATAGGCGCCTGTCACTTCAAGCAAGTGATGGAATAAAATACCTTCTTGCAATGCCGATAACGGACAAAGCAAAGCAATATTGTCTGGGGCAACCGCTTTAAAAGCTCCCGACTTAATCATTAATTGATCCGTCGTCGATATCCAATCAGGAAGATTTAACTGCCGATTTAACTGCTGAATAGCATGAGAAGATCCGCCAGTCGCTGGAGCCGAACCACTATTTACCAATTGAATATAATTAGCCAATTGATTTAGCTCAGGGTGAGCAAAGATTTTATCTATGGCTAACTTAGCTTGGCTTAAACCTGACTCACGTCCCAGTTTAGCAACGAGAGCTGATAACTGAATGGCTTTAATTGAATCGCCACCTAACGCAAAAAAGTTATCGTCCCAGTTAATTGGCTGGCCATGAAATACTTCAAGCAAGGCTTGAGATAACAAACTTTGCTGAGGTTTTACTGATTGGGCTGTCATTGCCTGACTAGCAATGGCACCATCAATATTTTTGCTACTCTGTTGACTAATTAAATTACCCTTAACAGAATCTGCCATAGCTTGTGGTACAGCCATTTTGGCTAATATCTTGCGGTCGATTTTGCCATTATTATTAGTAGGCAATTCCGCCAAAAAGTTAAAGCGATGTGGCACCATATAACTAGGGACACGTTGCAGCATATGCTGACGCAACGCACTAGTATCAAGCGCCTGCTCTGCGCTATACCAAGCGACTAAACTTGACCCACCACTGTTATTGGCTTGCACAACAACCGCAACATCATGAATTTGCGCAAAATCAGCTAAGTGGTTGTCTATCTCACCTAGTTCAATTCTAAAGCCATTAACTTTGACCTGATGATCTTTGCGGCCATAAAATTCCAGTATGCCGTCTTCACGCCAGCGCCCTAAGTCGCCAGTCCGATACATGCGCACCGTGTCGCCTGTTTCGGCCAAAATAAAAGGATCAACAGCAAAGACCGCCGCAGTGCGCGTTGCATCATTGATATAACCACGACCGACACAAATACCAGAAACACAAATCTCACCCACAGCGCCAATTGGACAAGGTTGATTTTGTTCATCTAGCACATAAATGTTGGCATTTTGCGTTGGCTTGCCAATAGGAATGATTTTATCGGCTGGCAGCTCAGTAAATGTATGATGCGAAATGTCGTCCGATGCTTCCGCTGGACCATAAGCGTTAACCACAGGAATATTGGGATAGCGCGTCATCCATTGTTCAAGCAAGCTATATTTCAACGCTTCCCCTGTAATCGACAACATACGTAAGTGAGATAAATCAGGTTGCTTTTGATCGAGGTACTCGAATAACTCGGTAATGTAAGACGGTACTAGCTGTAAATTAGTCACCTTATCGTTTATAAAACATTGCTGAATAAACAACTCGGCATCTAGCTGTAATGCCTTGTTATAAATGACGGTTTTAGCGCCGACAACAAAACCTGAAAACAACTGCCACACAGATACATCGAAACACTGTGAAGCGGTTTGCGCAATGACACTATCGCTATCTAAGTAAAAGTCGTTCACTTCCGATTGGATGTTATTCATCATGCCAGCGTGTTCAATCATCACGCCTTTTGGCGTGCCAGTTGAACCAGAAGTAAACAACACATAAGCCAAATAGTCAGCGCGATAAGGCAAGTTGATATTTTCTGTGCTCAGTGAGGCAGCCATTTGACTGGCCAGATCAAAGCGAATAATCGAACTTACACCCGTTAATTTGTCAGTCGCTATGCTGTTTTCTTGATCAATAAGCGTAAACGCACAACGTGCATTGTTAATCACAGTATCAATACGTTCGATTGGAAAACTCGGTTCAACAGGCATATAAGCCGCGCCGACTTTCCAAACGGCTAAAATCGCTACCACCATATCCACTGAACGCTCCATGACAATAGCAACCGGTTGATCCTCAGCTACGTTCAATGTTTTTAGATAACGCGAAAATTGATTAACCCGATTGTTCAAAGCTAGATACGTCAGGCTTTGCTTGTCATCGCGGATCGCCAAGGCATTAGGTGTTTGTTGCGCATACTGTTCAACAAATTGATAAATAGTTTGATCAGGATAAGGTGCGCTAAATCCTGCAAATTGTTTAATTTGTTGCTGTTCATCATGACTGACAGCTTCAAGTGCCAGCGCTTTGTGTTCAACGGTGCAGCTGGTCATCGCCGCCAATAAATTCTGTAAATAGTTAGCCCAGCGCTTAACTGTGCTGGCTTTAAATTGATCGGGTGCGTAAGTCAAACGCAGACTTAATCCAGCCTCTTCTTCAATCACGTTTAGCTCTAAGCCGTAGTTGGTCATTTCAAAACCAGAGACAATCTGTGGTCGTGCAACTTGGGCTTGTGGATCGCTAGCACCCGCAGCGACATGACGATAACTTTCGAAATCGTAGGTGCAATCAAACAATTCCGTTAACTGATAATCGCCACTGGTTTGGCGTGCCATATTGGCCACTTCAGATAATGGGAATAAACAGTTGTCCAGTAAACCCGTCATTTGCTTATGGGTAAGCTGTAATAGCTCCGCCACGGATAGATCATGATTTAATTCAGCAACATAAGGTAAGGTGTTTAAACAACAGCCGACTATGCTATGACTATTCGCGACGGCGTCTGTACGACCCGAAGTAATCAGGCCCAAATTAATTTGGTTTTGTTGTTTAACAACCCGCAGCAACAGTAAGAAAGCGGTTAAGGTTACTGTATTTAACGTGACCCCTTGTTGCTTAGCTAATTGTTGCAATTGCTGATAACGCCCATCACCAATATTAACTGTGACTAATTGGCTTTTGTTTTCTGCTAGGCCCGCGTTGTTATTTGTTAGGCCAGAATCACTCAGTAAACCGACGCGCTCAAAATTGATTAATTGATTAACTTGCTGTTGCCAGTAATAGCGAGTGCTATCTAGCTGTGTAACTTGCTGCTGACCAACAATATAATCAACATAACTTGCGGTCACAGGAGGCAGTGATACAGGCTTATTAGCCAGTAAGCTAGCGTAGATAGCAGCAACTTCATCCAAAACAATGGCTAAGCTCCAACCGTCATGAATAAGATGATGAACACTGAGCAATAATCTAAATTGCTCGCTCTCATCTATATTGCTATCCGAACGGTTTTCTAAACTATGGGTCGGAAAAGCGGTTAAACGCAATAAAGGTTCAGCTTCTAAGCCAAATCCGCGTTGGCCATCTAACGCAAGGTAATCAGCAATAGTTAAGTCGATATCCTCAGCGCTCATGGCGCGCAAATCAACCTCACTAATAGCTAACTCTAGTTGACTTAATACCCCTTGTACCGGATGCGACAAACCGCTCGCGAAAATTTGTGTGCGTAGCGCCGGATGACGCGCAATCACGATTTGCCAAGCTTGTTGTAGCAAGTTGAGGTTGTAAGCTTGATTAAATTGATAAACCACTTGCACTTGATACATTTGCGAATCCGGTGCTGAAACACTTTGCAAGTAAATGCCAGACTGAATATCGGATAGAGGCAATACATTTTGCAAATTAGCCGGTAATGTAGCCAACTCTTCTGTGCTGAGCTTTGCTAGAGGAAAATCGCTCGGGGTACGTTGCGCACAATGCAAACTCTCGCAAGTTGTGGTTAATTCATTAAACTGTTCAACAATTAAATCCGCTAGTAGATTAGCTGATTGGTTATCGAAATAAGCCTGATGAAAATACAATTCAAAATGTAGCTCGCCATGACTAATAAAGGCCTCAATCGCTAACTCATAAGGGGTACGATTATCGGCATGGCTTTCAACCGCTGACATGTCTAAACGTTGCCAACCATCGGTTGGCGTATCTATAACACCTGAATAGTTAAAGATCACGTCGCTAGCTTGGTAGTCGGCAAAAGCCGTGTTTACCCGTTCAGAATTGACTTTTTCAGCTTGAGTTAAATAGCGTAATACACCAAACGAGGCGCCGTTACAGATTTTGGCACGCTTAGCTTCTTTTACCGCTAGCAAGGTGTCCGATAAACTTTGGCCTTTGGCAGTATTCACAGCTAATGGAAAAATACTGGTAAACCAACCAACCGTTTGATTTAAGTCTATCTGATCATTACCAAAGGTTTGTCGTCCATGCCATTCAACATCTAAGCAAACTTGGCTGCGCGCCATTAATATACTTAACGAACGATACACTGCCGCTAGGGCTAACTCTTCATTACTCGCGTTAAAATATTCACGCGCTAACTTAACCACTTGCTGACTTTGCTTTACAGTTAATTTAACCGTTTTACGTTGCAAACTAGCCGTTGTCGATAACCCTGGTGCTTGTTGGGCACGGATAATTTGTTTATTGCTTACGGCTAATTCTGGTTGCCATAAAGGTAAATAGTTTTCAACAAAGTCATCTTGTTCTGCTAATTGGCTTAAAAACAAAACCCAACTTGCATAAGCACTGGTTTTATCGACCAATTGTGCGGGTTTGTTGTCAATGAGAGCTTGATAACAGGTTTGTAGATCTTTGCTAATAATATACCAGCTCACGGTATCCACTAACGCGTGGTGCATCACCCAAATCAGTTGATAGCTTTGCTCCGCCAATTGACACAAGGCGATACTATGCATGGGTTTGTCTAGGCGAATATCACGGCGCAAACCTTGGCTGATTTCCGCAATCTGCGCTTGCTGATGCTCACGACTGAACGAGCATAAATCAACAAATTGAATGCTAAGCGGATCAGCTGAGTGATCATCAAGTAGAGCAGCTTGGTCTATAGTTTGTTGTTGTTGCTTAAGATCAATAATACTAAGTAACTGCTCATGGCGCTTAACAACCGTATTCACGGCTTGTTGCAACAAAGGTAAATTGACTGCTTGCTCTATCTGCCAAGCCATAGACTGATGATAATAACTAGGCTCAGCAAAGTTTTGTTCTGTAAACCACAGTTGAATGGGGGCTAATGGATAGGCCGTTGTTGGCGCGCGACTATCGATTTTCGCCTGTTGCTGTAACGGTTTTAATTGCGTCACTAGTTGGCCAACTTGAGGAAAATGTCCTATATCCGACTGACTAACAGCAAAGCCCAAATCGTTTAAAGCCGATGCCAAACGTAGTGCCGAAACAGAGTCACCGCCGAGTAGATAAAAATTATCCTGAGCTGTGACCTCTGCGACATTTAACACTTTGGCCATTGCTTGGCACAGTGCAACTAACGCCGCGGTGGATGAAACAGTCATATTACCATCAGCAGTGCTGGCAGATGTCGACCATTCGATGTCAGGCAAGCGGGCTTTGTCCACTTTACCACTGGTCGTCATAGGGATTTCATCTAGCCATTGGTAATGAAATGGCACCATATGCTTAGGCAAGTTCTGGTGACAAAAGGCCGCAATATCCTGCGTATCGATTTGTTGAGCTAAAGGGTTAACAACCAAGTAAGCAACTAAACGCTTAGTTTGATTGCTATCTGGGGTATAAACCACAAAAGCATCTTGCACTGCATTATGGGTTTTGATCAACTCACGTATTTCGCCTAGCTCAACACGCATGCCATTGATTTTAACCTGTTGGTCGGCACGGCCCACTATGGTCGCATTGCCATGCTGGTCTATCGATCCCAAATCGCCAGTACGGTAATAGGTTTTGCCTGCTAGCTTAATAAAGGCCTTGCTAGTTTGTTCGCTAAGCCCGAAATAACCCTGTGAAACACAATCACCGGCAATTAAAATCTCACCTGAATTATCGGTGTCTTTGCTATTTTCTGGGGCACTATTGTCTGTGTAAGTATGGACATCCAATACCACCAAATCTTGTTCGGTATCATGAGACACAATGAAACTAGCAATGACCAACTCACTATTAGCCACGGGTTGACCAATTGGCAATATTTGACTATCGGGCCATGCGTTAATTACAGCACTTTCAATTTCATAAGCAGTACAATAGACAGTGGTTTCGGTTGGCCCATAGATATTGACCAAGCGACACGGTGACAACACATCAAGATAATGTTTTGCCAAGCCAACCGGAAATGGCTCGCCGCCAACCAGCATGATCCTTAGCGTTGGCATTTGCGCCTTTAAGTCGGAAGTTAAATAGGATTTAACCATCTCTAGCGCTGTCGGTGAAAACGTCGCGACACTAATAGATTTGTCAGCCAACAATTGCACTAGATGCTTAGGCTCTGTGGTTTTCAACGAAGGGAAAATCACGACGTGAGCAGCATTTAGCAGCCCTGAAAATAGTTCGCCAATTGATGCATCGAAACTAAATGATGGGATCTGCGAAACAACATCGTTTACACCAACTTGATAAGCTTTTTGATAATGCAAAGCGAGATTTAAAATTTGCTGATGGCCGTTAACTACGCCTTTGGGTTTGCCTGTGGTACCAGAGGTAAACAGTAAATAAGCCGGATCTTGACCTTTAGTAACTGGCATTGGAAGCGAATCAATACTGGCAGGCACAGTATATTCGAGTTGTTGCCACCATTGACTAACATTAAAAAGACGGGCTGAGCTGTTGGCGTTAGCTAACGCCACGCTTGCTTTTTGATCGGATAAAATCAACTGACTTTGGCTAATCTCCAGCATGGTCGCGATCCGCTCGGCGGGATATTCAGGATCAATCGGCACAAAAACCGCGCCGGCTTTCAATGTTGCCAACACCGCCACGACATAATCTAAACCTTTGTCAAAAGCTAATGCCACATGGTCGCCTAGCTCAACACCTTGGGTTATTAATTCGCAGGCTAAGCAATCTGATAACTCATCCAATTGCTGATAGGTTAATCGCTGACTGCTAGTCGTATTTGCCGCAAAACTCAGCGCAACTTGCTGGCTGTGTTGTGCAACAATCTGCTTAAAAAGCTTAATCACTGACCATTCACGATTATACTCGTGCGATCGACCTACTAGTTGCGACTGTTCTTGATTCGGATTTGCCTGTAAACTTTCCATTGTAATTACTCTCCTATTACGACTTTGATTGCATCGCGTAAAATATCTAACCCTTGCATCAATACGCTTGATTCTGTGGTTAACGGCGGCATAATTTTTATCGCAGTGTCGTTACGCCCTGCACGCTCAACAATCAAGCCATTAGCAAAGCAGATATTTAAAATGGCACTGGTAGTTTCTTCGGCAAAAGCACTGCAATCCAACGCCCAGATCATGCCAATGCCGCGCACTGCAAGTTGCGGATTTAACACACTGATCTGGGTATCGATATATTCAGCAATCAAACGCTCATTGCTCTTGACCAAGCTACTTAAATTGTTGTCGTCGGCAAACTTCAACGCGGCAGTTGCCGCAACAAAAGCTAATTGGTTGCCGCGAAAAGTACCGTTGTGTTCTCCCGGTAACCAATTTTTGTCGAGCTCTTCGGTTAAACACAACAAAGAAACGGGTAGGCCATAACCACCCAATGATTTGGATAAAACCACCATATCCGGTTTGATATTCGCGCGCTCAAAAGAGAAGAAATCACCACTGCGATAGCAGCCGACTTGGATGTCATCGATAATTAAATAAATGCCAAACTTGTCGCATAACTTGCGTAGCCCTTGTAACCATTCAACTGGCGCAACGACTACGCCGCCCTCAGCTTGCACAGTTTCAACAATAACTGCAGCCGGTAAATCAACCCCAGATGAAGGGTCGCTCAGTACGGCTTCCATATAGGCTAGCGTATCAAATGACTTCATAAAGCCATGCGGGTAAGGCATAAACGTCGTGTCGGAAACAGGGAAGCTTGGATCTCTATGGTATTTATTGCCCGTGAGCGCAAGTGCACCCAAAGTCATGCCGTGATAAGCGCCCATAAAAGCAAAAACGTTGCGACGGCCTGTGGTTTTGCGCGCTATTTTTATCGCGGCTTCGACTGCATTAGTGCCTGTCGGGCCACAAAATTGCAATTTGTATTGTAAATCGCGCGGCTTAAGAATGAGTTCATCAAAGGTTTGGATAAACTCGGCTTTAGCTGAGGTATGCAGATCTAAGCCATGAATAATATTGTCTGAGTCTATGTAGTCTTTAATTTTTTGCTTGATCGCATCATTATTATGACCGTAGTTAAGTGAACCCGCTCCTGCTAAAAAGTCGATATATTGGTTACCGCTTTCTGAATATAAAAAACTACCTTTTGCTCGATTAAATGTAACCGGAAAACTTCTGCAATAAGAGCGTACTACCGATTCTTTCGCTTCAAATACCGTCATAATTTTATTCTCTAACTTACTTGTTAATCTGCTAATAATTCCACTGTCTGCTGCAGTGTTTCGCGGTTGCGACCAAACTGGTTGATCAGGGTAAATGCCTTAACATGGCGTGAGTCGCCAACACCATGTTTAACTAAACTCGCCAATGAACCAGTGGCACTCATATCGATTAAATTAAATTGGCCTATATCAATCGCGTTCACCGTGCTGATGAAGTGCACAGGCTCGCTAATCACTTGCCATAAATGTTCTGGGGTAAATTGTTCGACTTGTGCTTGGCTTAAGCAGGAGTGCAATGCAATTGCAGGATCGTTAAATTCAACCTTGGCCAGCTCTGCCAAATATTCACTTTCTATCGCTTTAATCGCATTACTGTGAAATGCATATTGCACCGGCAGTATTTGACTATGAATAGATTGACTGTGAATAGATTGACTATGAGTAGGCTGGCCATCAGTAATGGTACTGCTTAAGCTAGCTTGGATTTGGCTTAATGCTTGGCGATCACCACTTATCAATAAGTTGCCTTGATGATTAACGCCAGCAATATAAACATCTGGCCGCTGGCCAACTAAACGTTGCCAGGTTTGCTGATCTGTCATCACCGACATCATGGCGCCTTTTTCGGCTTTTTGTTCCAGCAACTGCGCTTGTTTTACCACTAATTTTAGCCCAGTAGTAAAATCAAACACGCCAGCAACAGTTGCCGCGACAAATTCGCCTAAGCTATGACCTAACACAGCATCGGGTTTAATCCCTTCGGCCAGCAAAGTTTGATACAAGGCGTAGCTGACGCAATAAATCGCTGGATGGCTACTTGCCAAGTAATCAAACTCATCACTCGCTGGTGACTGGTAAATTTCATCAATTAATGAATAACCAGCTAGCTCAATAAACGCTTGATCGCACAACTCTAGCTGACGTTTAAACTCTGGGTGATATTGATAGAGCTCTTGTGCCATGCCAAAGTATTGCGAACCTTGACCGGCAAACATCAATAGATTTTTACGTTGGCTGGCTGGCAACACAGGGCGTTGTTCAGATATTTGTTTAGCACGCTGTTGCTCTAGCAAATTAAGCTGCGACTTCGCCATCGGTGTGTCTTTAATAGTGCGCACCATTTTCGACAACACCATACCTGGGCCAATTTCTTCAAACTCTTTATAGCCTTGATCTAATAGCCATGAGACAGATTCATACCACAGCACTGAGCCAGCAATTTGTTGCTGGAGTAATGGGAAATAGTCTTGCTCTGGGTAAGGTCTGGCAGTGACATTAGCGACCACAGGTAGTTGTAATGGTTTGAATGCAAATTGCTTAGCAAATTCTGCGAACTCAGTGGCAACCGACGCCATATAACGCGAGTGAAATGCCGCACTGACTTTTAACGGTACGTAGCGCGCACCTTGTTCGCTAAACAGGCTCTCGGCGGCGCCAATATCATCAAATAAGCCTGAAACAATAATTTGTTCTCGGCTGTTGATATTAGCAATGTCGATGCCATTAAATTGCGAACCTTGCAAAGTGGTTACAACTTGTTCAAGCGGTAACGACATAACAGCAGCCATTGCGCCTTTCGGTGCCTGCGCCATAAGCTCGCCACGTTTTTGCACTAGCTTTAAGCCCGTAGCTAAATCAAACGCGCCGGCTGCATATAAAGCTGCGTACTCACCTAAGCTATGACCCGCCAAATAATCTGGCTGCTGACCGCCATTTTGCAAATAATCGTGATATTGCAACGCGCTAACAAAGAACAAAGCTGGCTGTGTGTATTGGGTTTGATTTAGCACGCCATTAGGATCCTGTAAGCATAATTCGACAATCGAATAGCCTAAAATCTCATCTGCTATTAACACCCAATCTGGATAACGTTCGAATAACGCTTCACCCATACCCACATGTTGCGAACCTTGGCCGGGAAAAACAAAAACCTGTGACATAACTAACCCAAATCTATAACATCATTTATTAAGTGGTCTAAATAAGTATCTTGACTTAGGCTGTCGCTTCGGCCATTTTCTTGGCGAAAACATCAATCACGTTTTCCAATGTGTAGATGTCACGTTTTTCGTAATCGTGAACTTCAACTTCTAATTTCTTTTCAATGTCGTACCAAATTTCCAGCATTTCACGCGAATCGATCCCTAAGTCGCCACCTAGGTAAAAATCTAAATCGACATTGGATTCGTCAAAGGCGGTTTTCTTGCATTCGTTTATGGCTGCGAATACGGTGTTGATAATGGTTTGTCTAACTTGGCTCATGATTTTTTTCCTTAATTATTAATATTCAGACTAAGCGCGAAATAGTCGAAGGCTTGGCTTTTTTATGGCCTTTCACTTCGACAGACTCAGCAAGAACTAAATGTTATTTTTTACTGTTAAGCAGGTTCTGCTTGTTTGATTGACTCTTTGGGCTCAGCCTCTAACACACCAAACTCGTTAGCCACTTGCTTAATCAAAGCTAATGCTTGTTCCATCTCTTGTTTGGTGTGCGTCGACATAATAGACAGGCGCAAACGCTCCAACCCTGGCGGCACCATAGGGTATTCCATAATATTGGCGAACAAACCAAGCTGGTATAAACGGCGGTTGAGTTGACGAGCGATACCATCTTTTAAGAACACAGGAATAATGCCTGACTGACCGCGAATGATGTTAAACCCTTCTTGTTCTAAACGGTCTTGCATATAGCGTACGTTAGCGTGTAACTGACCAACCCTGTCTTCTTGGCGATCTTCTAAAATATCTAAAGCGGCATTAATCGCTGCAATCGTTGGCTGGGCTAAGCCGGTAGTAAACACATAAGGATAAGAGAAGTTACGCAGCATAAAGATCAGCTCTTTACTGCCCGACACAAATGCACCTTGCGCGCCTAAAGACTTACTACAAGTCGACATACGTAAATCAACTCGGCCCATTAAATCTAAATGCTCCAACGTGCCTTTACCGGTTTTACCAACAGAGCCAAGACCATGAGCATCATCTAAGATGGTGATCACCTCAAACTCTTGACACATTTCGAGATAGCCAGCTAAATCGATAATAGTGCCATCGATTGAACGCACCCCTTCAACCGTTGAGAAAATTTGTACATCCGGTGTGCGGCGACGAATACGCTCAAGCAAGGGTCGTAAGGTATCTAAGTTATCCGGATCGAATGAATAAAAAGGTACGCCCGTCATTTTAATCGCATTGATTACGCTAGCATGACTATGCTTGTCGTAAACGATAACGTCGTTTTTGTTCATTAAGCCGTTAACCCAACACAAATTAGCCATGTAACCACCGGGTAATAACACGGCGTCCTCGTGGCCTGCTAATTTAGCCAAACGTTGTTCTAACTCTTTGTGTTGTTTGGTGTAACCAGAAAAAGCGGGCGAGCCACCTGAGCCAATACCATATTGCTCAATCGCTTCACATACTTTGCGTTTTACGTAGGGGTCGTTTGAACAACCTAAGTAGCTATTTGAACCAAAGACCAACACCTCTTTAAACTCGTCTGAGTGCAAGTCTTTGTATTGCATTTTGCTGGCAACAGGGCCATGACCTTCACGGCCATTGAGATAACCTTGCTCAACTTCATCAAGATAAAATTGATATTGTTTTGCAACCCTTTCTTTGAAAGGCATACGCTCTAGTTCAATTAACGTTTTAGAATCCATGTTGTCCTCTTATTTCTTACTCGTTCCAGAAATTACAATTAAAATTGCTCTTGTTTTATTCACTTTGGGCTGGTGGCAAAATGCCATTCGCTCGATACCAAGCAACACAATTACCTATCATTTGTTCTAGCTTGATTGGCTGATAACCCAGATCTTGTTCAGCCTTGGCTGACGAAAAATAATACTGGCCGCCAAATACACGAATGCGGTAGGGTTCAACCAAAGCATCTCGACCCAACAAGGGGTACAACCACTCTTTTAACTTTTCCCGCCAATACAAACGGCTGTAGTTGGTATTGGGTAAATCAAATTTAGTTTGTAAGCTGTCAGCGATAAGCTGCAAAAAGCTGCGATAGTCTCTGTCATCGCCAGCCAAAATATAGCGCTCGCCAGATTTGCCTTGCGTTAATGCATTAACATGGGCTTTGCCAACTTCGGCTGCACAGCAAAAGCTTGCCGCGCCGGGCGGTAAAAATGGCACTTGATTAGCAAACACCGCCATCACCAAACGCCCCCATTGAAAGTTATGATCAAACTCACCAATAATTTCAGCTGGGTTTAAAATCACCACTTCTAAGCCCTGTTTTTGTGCAGCCAACACAGCTTGTTCTGCCAAAAGTTTGGTTTTGGCATAGGGGCTTTTTGCTCTAAAACCTTGTAAGCGCGTTGCTTCATTGGCTTGATTTTGCGAGTTACGCTGCGCGCCTATGGTTGATGTGGTGCTGGTATAAACTAAGCGCTTTACGCCACTGGCTAACGCGGCATCAATCACGGTTTGTGTTCCCGTTACATTGACCTTAAACAAATGTTGATAATCACGCTTAAAACAACTGGTGTTGCCCGCGGTATGGATCACCGCATCGACACCTTGCATTGCCTGTTGCAAAGCCGCTAAATCTGTCAATTCGCCGGTATGAAAAGTCGGTGAAAACGCTTGTAAAAAATCACGCTTAGAACTTGCCCGTAAATAAACATGCGTGTCATGACCTGCTTGCTGCAAGGCTTTGACTATATTTAGGCCAACAAAACCGCTGGCACCGGTTACCAATACTTTCATGCTAAAATTCCTTGTCTTATTCTTGTCAGTTTCTTGCCCGTTTCTTGCCCGTTTCATATCGAACAGCGTTAGTCTGCTTTCTCTAAGTTCTGCCAAAATTTTTGGCGATACTCTTCACGCGTCATCAATGAAATCGCTGCCGGATTGCGTAACGGGTTAGCGACAAATGCTTGCAACGTCACTTCCAAATACTGCAACCAAGTATCAACTTGCTGCGCACTAAATTGACTATCATCAAATACCAAATTAAGTTCGATAGAAGCTAAGTCTCGCTCAACAATTAACTGCAATGCTTGAGTCGACGAGCCGTTAATCGCCTTAGGATTAAACTGCCAGCTATGGGGTTGAGCATGTTGCGTCGTTAGGTCAAACACAGTTACCGAGCTATCGATAGGCAATTGTTGTAATCGAGTTTGTTGCAGTACCTCACTTGGTACTTGCGCATGGTTTTGCAACTGAGCGGCACAGTGCTGAATATCAACCAACCATTCGACCACTTTTTGTCGTACCGAGGTTTTAATCACCTGTGGCCAGTTGTTTAAACTCGCCGCAAATGGCTCAACGGTTAGCAAGGCCTCAGAACCTGCCTGCTGGCTACACAATGTGTGATTGATGTCAGATAAAGCAGTCGCCGCTTGATTAACATTGATCGCGACGGCTTTGGCTTTTGCGTGACGCGCCAAGACTAGTGACCAGGCAGCCGATACCATGGTTTGCAAATCGATATGGTAATGCCAACCCAACAAGCGCAGTTTTTCAGCTAACTGGCTTGGTAATTTAACTTGTAGTTTAGGCGCGCTCGACCACAGTTCAGCAGCAACGACTTGACTGTCTAAGTTAGCCAAGTCAGGTAGTTGTTCTTCAAACGTTAAAGCTTGTTGCTGCCAGAACTCGCGATTCACTTGCTGCTGGGCTTCATCATTGCTCGGCATAACCGCAATTTGGCTATAGTCAGCCAATGACAAATCTTTTAATTCGATATCTTGCTGACATAGCGCTGCAAAAAGCTTCATTAAACGTAAGCTATCGTTGGCACTAAATACCGCGTTATCAAAGCTCAGAACCGCTTGCTGACTGCAATCATCATCACATAACCAAGTCAGTTGATAAGCAATACCGCTATTTATCAAACTCAACTGGCTTTGTTCCATGGCGGCATCAAGGCCAATACTCGCTTTTACTGCTCGCCACATGTCTGAGCAATCAAACGCATCGGCTCGACTAATAATGGCTTGATAAATCTTGTTACGATTTTTCGGCCATACTGTGCGCAGTACAGTTAATTGATTAGCCAGTTGTGTCCACGTTTTTTCTAGTAACTCAACATCCATCGCATGTGGCAAGTTAATTGACCATTGCTGAACTCGTGATGTTATGTCTGGCGCGAATGACGCCTGTTGGCTTGCCGTTGCAAGGTAAACTGCTTCAAAGTCACCAAACTTATGTGCCGATTTTGGCAATACTTTTTCAGCCTTAAGCTTTTGAGCCGGTTGCGCACTTTGATTATAGCGTTCCAGTTTACTGTTCAGCTGTTGGGCTATCTTGAACCAACTGCGCTTATTTTCCTGATGCTCAGTGGCAATTGGGTGTTTTTCAACCGCGACTTGCTGCTGACGCGCTGCCGCTTTGGTGACTTCGACGTCTTTTACAGCCAAGTGCTCAGCCGCTTGTGGTTCGCCCGCAACAGAGAGTAAGGTTTTTAAGCTGTATTCTTTTTCAGCAAAAGGGTAAGTAGGTAACGGTGTGCGATGCACGCCACGACCATGTAACATTTGCCAAGGAATATTACAGCCTTTAACCCATAGATCGGCCAATTTACTATGGTCTTTGGCTAACATGGTTGATTCAATAAAGGCTTCACCATCAGAGCCCGACAGCAAATGTAATATCTCTTTGCCTGCGGTTGTGTTGCCACTGTAACAAGCGACAATATTTGTCGTCTTGCTAGCAAATAATTCCAATTTATTGATCAGCTCATCTATCCCATCAGCCACTATAGCTAATCGCTCTGTGTAAGCTCGACGCCCAGTTTGCAAGGTAAACGCCACTGATTGGCAGAAATCCATATTTTCACGCGTGGCTTGGTCTTGCTGTTTTAAGAACTCCGCCAAGTTGCAAGCCATACGTTGTAACTGCTCTTGCGAAGGCGCTGATAAGACAAATATTTGTGGTTTTAAGCGGTTAACATCGACGATTTGACGAGGCTTAGCTTGATGCGACTCAACCACTAAGAAAGCGTTAGAACCACCTAAACCAAAAGAGTTAATACCGGCAATACGCTTGCCTTTCTGTTCGCGTGATGTCGCACTTAAGCGTTGATTTTCACTTGAGTGAATAGCGGTAGGCGCACGCCACTTTTTCGCCTCTTTCGGGAAATAGAAAGGCGACTGGCTAGCATCAAATGATGGATTAATTTCATTTAAATTGGCGCACGGTGCTAGCGTATTATGTTTAAAGCTAAGCAAGACTTTAATCAATGAACAGATACCCGATGCGGCCTCTAAATGACCTAAGTTTGCCTTACTGCCAATCGCACAATAGCTGGTATCTTGAGTATGGCGTTTAAAAGCATTGCTTAGCGCTTTTAGCTCAATCGGATCCCCTAATTCAGTACCTGTGCCATGACTTTCAATGTAACTAATATCTCGCGCATTCACGCCTGCGCTATCCAAGGCTTTTGTTATGTTATGTTCTAGCGCTTGAACGCTGGGTAAGTTTTGCGCAGGGCCGACACCAGAATGACCAATCGCAGAGCCAGAAATAACACCGTAAATAAAGTCGCCATCTTTCACGGCTTGGTCGTAACGTTTAAGAATAACCGCACCCACACCTTCACTTGGCACTAAACCATTTGCGGCGGCATCAAAGGTTTTTTCTTCGCCACTTGGTGCTAATACTTTCATCTGGTTCAACATCAAGTATTTACCCTGATGCAAACTCAAATTAACCCCACCCGCTAACGCCATTTCACATTCGCCATTAACTATCGCCGTTCTGGCTAAATGAATGGCTGATGAAGAAGAAGCACAAGCCGCTTCGACGGTTAGGCTGGGGCCTTTGACATCAAAAGCGTAAGAAATACGATTAGCAATTTCGCTGGCAAAGGCGCCTGGCCCTTGGTATTGACCGGTTTGGCGATAGGCCTCTGCCGCTAACCAAGTGTAGTCATCATTCATAACCCCGACGTACACACCAAATGGTACGTGCGCTAACGCTTCAGGGCTGTAGCCACCATCTTCTAGCGCTTGCCACGCCACTTTTAACATTAAGCGTAATTGCGGATCTAAGCGTTGGGCTTCAGCTTCAGAAATTTTAAATAAGCTTGGGTCAAAGAAATTAGCCCGCTCAATAAAGCCGCCCCATTGACTGCAGCTTAAACCTTGTCCGGCTGGCAAGCCTTGAGTAAAGAAGGCGTCTTTGTCCCAGCGATTGGCAGGAATTTCTCGCAGGCAGTTTTCGCCAGTTACCACTTTTTGCCAAAATTGCTGCAAGTTTTCAGCTTCGGGGAACATACCACTTATGCCGACAACAGCCACACGGTTGTCTTGCTGGCCACGGCCTGTCGCAAAACCTAAATTCATTTTTGCACTGTTGGCAACTTTTAGCTCTGCACGCTTATCGTCAAACTGGTTTGTCGTGCTCTTGTCTTGCTGTGGCTTGCTTAATGGATCATGCGCTATGTTCGCTGATATTTCGTTCGCCGATTGAAGGCTTTTTTCGCTGGCCGCTTGCTCGGGCGAATTACCAGAGAATTGCGCTAACGCATCAGCATGCTTATTGGCTAAATACGCTAACAAGCTATCGATTGAGTCATACTCAAATAGTACGGTTTTAGGTAGTTCACCTAAGGTATCGCTAAGGACTTTGTTAAATTCCATCAGCATGACAGAATCCAACCCATAACTTTCAAAACGCGCCGTCTTATCAATTTGCGAGGCAGGCATCTTGATCACACTTGCTAGTGACTCAAGTAAGAAATGTAACGCCGCATTGTCAGTTTGTGGCTGAGCTGAGGTCGTAGCATGCTTGGCAACAACTTGCGGTTCTGTGCTTACTGGTTTAGAGCTTGCTGGTTTTGTGCTTACAGGTTCTGGGCTAGCCTGTGATGAGTTAGCTTGTACTGAATTGACTTGCTCAACAGTCACCACCTTTAAGGTACGAGCGATTTTTTCACCATTACCACAAGCGACAAACAAATTGCTTTGGGCTGCACGCAAGCATGTTTCAAACGCGCGAATACCATCTTGTTCGTTCAAAGGAACCATGCCAGAGAAGTCATACACAGCTTTTTCATCTTCCGGAATAGTCATGCCACCTTCGGCGCTTTCACCCTCATGCCATAGCGGCCAATTAATGGATGTCACGGTTAATTCTGCTGCTAATTCTTGCTGACTATTAATAGGCTGAAGGCTCTGATGTTGATAAAACTCTGCCAAACCATTTAAGAATTTATTAGCATAGGCATAGCTACCGCTGCCTAAATCACCCAAAAGCGAAGAGATAGACGAAAATAGCACTAGATGATCGACCGCTTCGGCCTGCATGGCACGCACCAAGTTAACTCCGCCATGTACTTTGGCTTGTAAGGTTTGCGCAAAACCTTCACGGTCTAACTCTAAGGCATTCACTTCATCAACAACACCTGCACTATGAAGTACGGCTTTAACCTCACCAAATTCTGCTTTTGCTTGGCTTAACAACTGCTGCACACTGGCCAAGCTAGCTGTATCGCAAGTCAGATAAATAACTTTTCCACCAAGTTGATTGAGTTCATTTAACAATTGCTCTGTGCGGACATTAGCAGTTGAGCGACCGGTTAAAATCACATTGGCTTGCAACTGGGTTATCAAGTACCGCGCAAAAATCTGTCCCAGTTTGCCCATACCTCCCGTGATGATATAAGTACCCGCGAAAGTAAAGGCGGCTGGCAAGCTTTGTTGGCTTAGTTGGTCTTCATTTAACGCTTGGTAACGTTTAACTGAACGCGTTAGGCTAGCTGAATCATTTAACTGAGCCGTTTGCTCTTGTTGTTCTAGCTGTTGTGTAGTGAGTAAGGATGAGTCTTTAGATACTTGATAACGAATTTCAATTCCCGAATAAGCATCATCATTGTTCAATTCATTGCGCAGTAATTGACCAACCTGCTCAATGGACAAATCGGCGTTGTTCGACGGTAAGCCAACGCTGATCACGCTAAATCTATGATTTAACCCCAATAAGGATTTGGCAAAGCCGCTGATCGCTTGGTTATGCGGTAAACAAATATCATGCTGCTGTTGGTGCAAATACAAGTACTGAACCTTAGCTCCAGCATTGACCGCTTCAGATGCTTGGAACAAATACAGGGTAGTGTAAATACTAAAGTCCAGTGTGGTTTCTAGCTCTTGTAACGCTGGCTTGTCTGCTTTAGCTTGGTAACAAATGAGGTTGGCTTCATCTGTCACTAAATTTAAGCCATTAATCACAGTCGCGGGCTGTAAATCATGCTCGGCTAAGTCACTAAATAACAGCTTAACTTGCTGACTATCGGTAAAATCGAGCTCGTAGCTATTGTTGGCTAATTGCTGATAATTGCTTGATTGAGTCGCAATTATCATATTCTCGGCTAATTTCAGCTCGGTTAACTTTTGCCCTGGGTAGGCAATTAACAAGCAAGGCTCATCAATTGGCTGATTGTTTTTCTCCATCGAAGTCGCACTATCGGTGCTCTGCCACAATGATGAAAAATAATGGTTTTTGTTCGAGTAATCAGGCAATTGCCGCGCAGCAAAACCAAATATCTGTACACAAATATTGCCTTTTGCGTCACAAATTTTAATGTCATAGCGTTTAAGGCTAGCGCCGCTTTGCTCTTGGCTTGACTCTAAAGTCGCGTAGGCATAGCAAGATTGATTAACGGGTGCATAATAATGCAGTTCTTCCAACGAAAACGGCACAATTGGGCTAGATAACTGCTGCAGACCATCTATGGCTAAACAAGTGCGTAATGCCGCATCCATTAATGAAGGGTGTAACAAATAGCTTTGACTACCCGCTAACAAAAACTCAGGTAAGACTAAATGGCTTAATGCCCAATTATCTTGAGTATAAACCTCAGCAGTGACTTGAAACGCAGGACCATATTGATAACCGATAGAACGGTAGTAGTTGTATAGCGTGTTGCCATCATAACGGCCAGATGCTTGAACTCGAATCGCTTCTATATCTAGTATTTCACCGCTATTTTGCAATTCGCTGGCATAAATAATTTCGCCACTGGCATTAACCGCTTGCGAGCCATTAAGCTCGCTAACAATTTCAAATTTAAGCTCGTGATTTTGCTGCTGGATATTGGCAAATACCGCTTGTGATTGACCATCAACAACAATCGGCGACATCCACATTAAATTACGAATACCCGTAACATAAGCCTGTTTTGCAAAAGCATTTTGTGCCGCAGCACGGGCCATTTCGATATAAGCCACACCAGGCAGGATCATCTTCGCTTGATCCATACCAATGAGGTGATCGCGTAAATAAAATTCACTGCCGGTTAAGGTTTTCTTGTATTGTTGGCTAAATAAGCTAGATAAGTTCTGATCGATTAACGGATGTAATCCTTCATTGACAACCGCCGTTGATGTTGATTTTTGTTTGATCCAGAAACGCTGAGTTTGCAGCACGGTAACCGGCAAAGATACGCGGCCAGGCTGACGCTGTGGGTATAAAACGTCAACGACTTGGTTCCAATCTAGGTTAATCGAAGTTGCCCACGCAGATGCTAAACCCAGTAAGTTTTGCTTATTGATAAATGAGTGAACTAACTCGACCTTTTGTTGGCTATCTAAGCTCAACTCTAATTGACTGGATTGACCGTCCACGACACCGGCAATAACATAACTATCAGAGCCTGTCTCTAACCAGTTATTTAAACTAATCACTAGCTGCTCGACTGAGCTAGCTACTACTGCTAAACGATGAGCAGCGTGACTACGACCGACTTGCAAGGTAAAAGCAATATCAGCTAAGTGCAGTTCTGGTGAATCTATCTCAGTTTGCGTCAAGAAGTCAGTAAGTGCGGCAACTTGCGCTTGTAATCGCTCTGCCGACATTGCTGAAACTGGAATGACAGTTTGCTGAGTTGAATTAACGCCAGCAAAATCGATACGATCAGCCGCTTGGAATTCTTCAATCAACACATGTCCGTTGGAACCGCCTGCTCCAAATGAGCTAACCCCAGCCCGCATTGGGTAATGTGTTTGATTGCGTTGAGCGGCATCGGTTGCGACAACAGGACGGTGCCATGGTTGCAACTGGCGATTGACGTTAAACGGTGTTTGCGCAAAATCGATATTTTCATTGAGGGTGTCGCTATGCAATGATGGCACTAATGTTTGGTGTTGCATTTGCAACAAGACTTTAGTGATACCCGCAATACCAGCAGCAGATTCTAGGTGACCTATATTTGATTTAACCGAGCCAATTGCACAATAACCCCGCTGTTCGGTATTAAATGCACGCGCTAAGCCATTGATCTCTATCGGATCACCTAAGCTGGTACCCGTGCCATGAGCCTCAATGTAAGACAAGCTTTCCGCTGGCCAAGCTGCTTGCTTAAGTGCAGATTTAATCACATCACCTTGCGCCAAAGGATTAGGCACAGTAAAGCCATTAGTGCGACCACCGTGATTGACTGCTGTCGCTTTTATTACGCCATAAATATGATCGTTATCGGCAATCGCTTTACTTAAGCGCTTAAGTAGAACAACACCAACCCCTTCACCCGGTACATAACCGTCACCACCTTGACCAAAGGTTCGACAACGACCATCCGTTGATAAAAATTGGCCTTGCGCTAATTGTTGATATTTATTGGGGTGCAAACTTAAATTAACACCACCCGCCAACGCATAATCGCACTCGCCCGCCAAAATGCTTTGTCTAGCATGATGCAACGCAGTTAACGACGACGAACACATGGTATCTAAGGATAAGCTAGGACCATGGAAATCAAACGAGTAAGAAACCCGATTAGCGATTGCAGCAAAAGAAGATCCCGGTCGGCCATATTTTTCTTGCTCGGCATCAATGTCGAATAACTGATATTGGCCCCACATCACACCCACATACACACCAACCGCATGTTGACTTAAAAACTCGCGGCTGTAGCCAGCATCATCCAAACAATGTTGTGAGGTTTGCAGGAACAAGCGTTCCTGCGGATCCATTAATTCTGCTTCGCGTGGTGAGATGTTGAATAACTGGGCATCGAACTGATCGACACCATCAATAAAACTACCCCATTTGGCGTAAACCTTGCCTTTCTCATTCCGATCGGTCGAGAAGTTATCATTAGCGTTCCAACGATTGTTTGGCACTTCAGTGATGCAATCACGACCTTGGGCTAAATTCTGCCAAAATGCCTGTAGAGAATCCGCCTGCGGATAATGGCCACTCAGACCAATAATCGCGATATCGTCGTCAATTTGAATACGATGCTGCGCTTGACTTAGCGCATTAGCAATGCGTGAGTTAATGGGTAATTGATGAGATTGGCCAACATCAGAATGACTGGCATCTGATGCAATCACTAACTCAGTGGTTAAACTTGCCGAAGCGATTTGCTCAACCGGCTGGATAGCTAAACCAAACTTGTCACGTACTGTTTTAGCGTCACCAAACAATAAACTAACATGGGATAAAATATTGGTTTGTGCCTGCGCCCAACAATGCTCCACAATAGTAATACCTTGTTCGGCTGTAATAGCTTGCAAGCCAAATTCGTTTAGCGCTTGGCGCACTACCTCATCATCTTGCTGTACACCATCAAGTTGCCACAACGGCCAACCGATTGATAAACAACGCCCTGCGCGTTGACCTTTAATCGTTTGTAAATTGCGAGTAGCAGCAAAACTGTCTAAGAAGCGATTACCATAAGCATAGCTGCCCGCGCCGAAATCACCCATTTGCGCAGTAACCGATGAAAACAGCAGGTAGAAATCGAGTTCACATTGTTGACTCGCTTGGTCTAAATTCAACGTTCCCGCTAACTTAGCCGTAATCGGCGCGGCAAACTCTTGGTCGCTAGCATCCAACAAATTGACCGAGGCGCTCTGCCCTGCACAGTGCAATATGCCTTTCAGTTCGGCATTTTCGTTAATATCCGCAATGGCTTGCTCAACATTTTCAAGTTGGCTGATATCAAGCTGAATGTATTGGCATTTAACCCAAGAGGAATTTAGTTCAGGCTTATCCGCTAATCGTTGATTAAAAGCTTGGCTCGTTTGCGCTGAGCGACCCGCTAAGTAGATAGTAATATGACGTTGTTGCGCTTGTGCTTGGTTGGCCAAATAACTCGCCATCACGAGACCAATCGCACCTAAACCACCCGTGATCAAATAACTTGATTGGTTCGCCAGCGGTAATGCGGCTGATTTAACTAATTGCTGACTTACATCAGCTAGCTTATATAGTCGCGCTTGTTCATCTAAACCGTACTCGAAAATGTTCGCCTGTCCGGCAAAAACTTGGTTGGCGTACAAGGCGGTTGATGAAGTTTGCGCGGCAAAATGCTGGCTAACAATACGCTGCCATTTTTCGGTACTGTTGTACGATTTAGTGTCCGATTGAGAGCCCGATGTATGTGTAATTAAGCCCGGATGTAAGCGGATCAGCTCAATTTCTAGTTGTTGCGAAACCGCTGGCAGAGCGTTAGCTAAACCAATGACAGCGTCCATGTGCGGTTGTTGGTTATTAGCGAAGCCATAACTCCACACTCGCAATTGCACTGCAAGAGTTAAATCAGCTTGACGCAAACCTTGGGCAAAGCTACGAATTAACTTGAGTAATTCATCTGCTTGTTGCTGAACTTGCTTTGCGACACCTTGGCTAATGTCAGATGGCTTAGTAGCGGAGCTAGCAGTAGATACAGTGTAATCGACACGCTCAGTTTGGAACACATTCACTTGCAACGATGTTGGGTGCTGCTGAGCCAATTGTGCGAGTAATTCGCTAACTAAGTTTGGTTTGCTAATATCGAATTCAGCGGTTACCAGCTCGGCTTGCCAATCAATTTGCAACTCACCCGCTTCGCTTTGCACCAAGTTTAATAGACGGGCTTTACTCGTTTGCTGTAACTGCAATAACTGCGGTTGCGCTAAGCCAAAGCACACAATCCAATCGTCTTGCGTTAGTTCTTGGCTGCTTAGCTCAATTGCTTGGCTTTTATAGTTAATGTAAGTATAGCCAAGGTCAGTTTGTTTAGGGTCGCTGGCACTTAAAGCGGCCTGTTCTGTCGCAACCCTTGCTGGAACTGCATTATCAGCGGCGGCTGACTGTGCGCCGCCGACCAAGGCTGCAACTTGCGCACTGTGCTTATCGACTAAATAGCTTTGTACCTGCGCTAGGCTGTTACACTCGAAGAATAAGGTTTTTGATAACGGCTCGAAGTGTTGATCAAGAATACGATTTAATTTGGTGATGGTGATCGAATCGATTCCGAGTGCATCGAATGTTTGGGCAAATTGAACTTGCGCGGCAGCAAATCCGGTTGCTTGACTAAATGCGTCGGTTAGCAATTGCTTTAATGCTTGCTCTGCGGCCGCAGATACTGTGGTTACTGCTTGTGCTGCACTAAGTGTTACTTGCGCGACAGCGCGACTTTCTTGCTTGCTTAGCTCCAAGTCTTTAGCAATATTTTCAGTGCGACGAGCCTGCACGTTACCTGCAACTGCATAAAAGCCTGTTAACTCAGCCACTAAACGGCCATGCTGATCGTATAAATCAATATCAGCATGCACATCGGCTTGTAATTGATAGTCAACCTCAGCCAATTTTACATGGGCAAATGCCGTGGTCGGTATTTGACGATACCAAGTCAAACTAGTCAATGAGCGTGGCAACAATAACTGCTGCCATTTAGCACCATCAACCGGCGTTTGAAACACAAGCGCCATCAATACACTGCGTAGCGCGCCGTCTAATACGGCTGGCGCTAGCGTAAATTCTTGCTGTTCTTTTATATGTTCAGGGACAAGCTCTAGTTTGATTAGCGCCTGTTGAGAACGATTAATATTTTTATCAGCAGCGACTTGCTTCTGAGGAATAAGCACTGAGCGAATGGCTTGGTAACCACCCGACAGATTAAGGCCAAACTCGACAAAACTCTGGTTGATTTCGGCTACATTGTTAGTCGCTGGTAACCAGGTTTGTTGCATGGTGACTAAATCTAACAATGGTTTGGCGGCAAGCTCTACCTGAGTAAACTGTCCTTGAACTGCAACAGTGCGACTGACTTTTGAATTGAAGTCATCAGCTTGTTGAAGCGTTTCTAACTCATCGCTGCCAATCATTTCAAAGCTTAAACTTTGTGGCTCATCGGCAAACAAAACCGTAGTCACAGATTTGCGCGGAGCGGCAATGAATGGCTTGTACCAGCGAATATGACGCGCTTGATTAAACTCACCCAAACCTTGGCCTGTTTCTTCGCTGCTTTGAGCGTTTGAGATGCTTTGGCCGCTTGAGCATTTTAGCGTCGATGAAGTTTGCGCAAGCTTGGCTGCTTGTAATGCGGTTTCGAGTAAGACAGTACCCGCAATAATAGTTTGTTCACCAACTTTATGATCGGCAATCAGTGGAGTTCTATCACTAAATTCTGACTGATAAGCTTGCCAGTTGAAATTTGATACATTACTGGCAACTAAAGGCGCTAAACGCTTGCTAGCAAAGTCAGCTTCAGTTGCCTCTAACCAATATTCTTGCAACTCAAAACTATAGGTCGGTAAGGCGATGCGGCGAGCTGGTAAGTTTTTGCTAGCAGTGTGATTTAACAATGCAGCGAACTGTTGCCAATCAATCGCTTCGCCATTTAACCAAGCACTAATTAACTGCTGGCGGTTGGTAATTGCAGCTGCATCAATATGGCTGAAACTCCAACCTTTATCACGAGCATTCGCTACATAGCTATACTGAATTTGCGTAGTGTTTGCTGACCAAACATGCGTTTTTAGTATCGCAGAATCAGCGTTTAACCTAGTCAACTGCTGGTGACACGAGCTAAGCGCAGCTCGTAAATCCGCAATATTAGTCACACTAAAAGCTAAACGATGGCTAAGCGCAGCACGGCCAACCTGCAGTGTATAAGCAACATCAGCAAGACGGATATCATTTGCGGTTGCTAACCAGTTTTCTAGCTTACTAATTTGGCCCTGCAAGCTAGTGAAGCTTTGTGCCGACAATACAATAAGTTGCTCGTTAAGTGCTTCATCTCCGCCAGTTTGATGCTGTTTTTCTGATTCTGAGCGTTCGATATTCGAGTACTCTTCAACAACCAAATAAGTATTGCTGCCGCCAGCACCTAGTGAGGCAATTGCAGCACAACGTTTTTGGCCTGATTCAGCTTGCCAAGCAGTAATTTGCTGCGGAATGTATAACTGCGAGCTATTGAAATCTAATGCTGGATTGAGCTTGTCTGAATGCAATGACGGCACTAAAGTTTGATGCTTAAGCTGCAACGCCACTTTAGTTAAAGCGACAATGCCTGCCGCGCCTTCTAAATGGCCAATATTGGATTTAACCGAGCCTAACGCGACAGATTGCTGCGCTTGGTCATCGGCTTTTAATAAACGATTAAGCGCATTAAACTCAATTGGATCACCAAGTGCAGTGCCAGTACCATGCGCTTCGATATAGCTTAAGTCTTGTAAACTAACACCGGCATTTTGCAATGCCGTTTGTAAACCTTCGCTTTGGGCATTTGGGTTTGGCACGGTAAAACCATTGGTTTTACCGTTGTGGTTAGTTGCACCACCTTTGATGACCGCATAAATTTGATCGCCATCGCGCTCAGCGTCGGCCAAAGGTTTAAGTAATACAGCGCCAACACCTTCGCCCGGCACGTAACCATCACCGCCTTCACCAAAACTGCGGCAGCGACCATCACTAGCCAGCATCTGCATTTGGGTTAAAGTTTGGTATTTGTATGGATGCAGCGATAAGTTAACACCGCCAGCAATCGCCGCCTTACACTCACCTTTTTTAATACTCTCGCATGCTTGATGGATCGCTAACAAGGACGATGAACAGGCTGTGTCGATACTGACGCTAGGGCCATGTAAATCAAAGAAATACGAAACACGGTTGGCAATAGATGCATCCCAGCTGTAGGACATACTCGGCTGGCCTTTGGCTGTATTTTCCAAACCTAGCTGCGAATACTGATTCCACATGCTACCGGCAAAAACACCTACCTTACGTTCGCGTTCAGCCTGACCAAAATAACTTGGTGCATAGCCAGCATCTTCTAATGTTTGCCAAACGGTTTGCAGGAATAAACGTTCCTGCGGATCCATCGTTTTGGCTTGCTCTGGCAAGATATTAAATAGGTTAGTATCAAACTCAGCAATACCATTGATAAAGCCACCCCATTTGCCACTCGACTTACCAAGCTCAATGGTGTTTGCGACATACTCTTGATTTAGATCCCAACGCGATGCGGGGATCTCTTCAATACAGTCTCTAGCGGCCAGTAAGTTTTGCCAAAATTCGTCTAGGTTGTCAGCCTTAGGATATTTACCACTAATACCAACTATTGCGATATCGCCTTGTGGTTGGCCGTTTGCTTGTGAACCACTAATTTGAGCACGATTGTTTTGCAAACGTAACTGGGCAAAATCCCAACGCAAAGCATGTTGGCTTGGCTGGTTGGCTTGCTTTTCTGAAACCTTGCTAACTTGTGCCGAATTTGTAACCTCAACCTCAGTGTCTAAAGGGCTTTCAACAATAACTTGAGTTAGCTGTTCGCTATGTTGTTCAACAAAGTAGCCCGCCAAACTTGAGATGTTCTGATATTCGTAGAATAACGTTTTTGATAATTCACCAAACTTAGCTTCTAACGCTTCGTTCAATGCCATTATCATCACGGAATCGATGCCGTATTTTTCCAGCGCAACAGCTGAATCAATATCAGCTACATCTAGCTTGGTGACTTTGCCCAACGCTTGCTTTAAATACAACTCAACCGCAGGCAATTGCTCGGACTCACCTGCTTGGGCTGAACTCTCTGCATTGTTCTTTTTAACTGGATCAGCTTCTGAATCACTTAACGACGTACCTAAATTGCTAATGGTTTGTGTGGTAAAGCGCTCAACAATTGCAAACTGCTGCCCTTGCTCATCAACTAACTGCAGTTGGTAATGGTTTTGGTACTGGTTTTGTGCAGAGCTCGCTGGTGCTCCCGTACTCGATTCGGTTGGCAATTGGGTCGCCAATACATAGAACTCTGCCGGTAATGCATGAACACTATATAAATTGCTCAACTCGCGCGGCACCTGCAATTGCCCAGCTGTACCATTAGTTTGCTGGCCAATAAACAAGCATGTGCGCAATGCGCAATCAAGTAATGCTGGATTTAGGTAACAATCAGATTGATCAGTGTGCTGACTGCCTCCAGTGCGAACATGTGCTAGTGCGAAGTTAGGACTTGACCAAATGGTTTCGATTGCTGTGTATTTGCCACTAAGCTCAATAGCAAATTGACTAAAGACACGTTGTACATCGCCACTGGCTAAGATCTGACCTTTTTGCTGATAGGCATTTAAATTGATTTGCGCCGACGTTTTAGCTGCTATTTGCTGCTGTTCAGCCAACGCTAAACGCGCTTGCATATAAACGGTCTGCTCACTGCTTTTTGCAATAGCCGACTTTTGGGCTTGTGACGAGAAAGCGTGTTCTTGTGCTGAGAAAGCGTCTGGGTGCGCTGTGCGCACTTCGCACAGTGCAAAGTTAGCTGGATCACGTACAACTTCAGTATGTAGCGCCACTGAAGCGCTATCAGCATTAAGGTTAATAGGCGCTAACCAATCGATTTGGCTAATGTGCAAACCGACTTGCTCAGTTACTTCGTGACCTTGAGCTAAAGCCGCTGCTTGCACGGCTAATTCAGCTAATGCCGCACCGGCAACAATTGCTTGGCCGTTAACTAAATGACCTTGATAATGCGGCTGCTGGGCATTGAGTAAACTTAGATACGTTTGTTGTTCTAATGTCGAAACATTTTGGGCAATTAAACTAGTTAACTCACCGGCGACTTGACTGTTTTTAGAACTTTCGTGCGGTAAAGGCGTCCAGAAACGTTTGGTAGTGAAGACATAGCCCGGAATATGAATACGCTTAGCGTTACGGGTAATTTGACTCCAATCAACGTCGCCACCATTAACCCAAATAGTTGCTAAACTAGCTTGCGCATTTTGCTGATACCAATCGCTCAGCATTTGCTGACCTTGATTGATAATTTGTTGAATACCCGCAGCTTTTGATGCTTGTCCGACTAAGATATTGTCAGTTGCTACCTCTGTGTTTTCTGCATCTAAATAAGTTGCAATTACGGTAGTTAACTCGGCAATATTATTGGCAATAAACGCTAAACGAAACTCGAAGTTTTCACGCCCCACTTGGCTGGTATAGGCTAAATCAGCTAAGTTAATCTCGGTATTTTGTTCAATAAAGCCAGCTAACTGCGCAGCAGCTTGCTGCAATGCTTGCTGGTTATGAGCCGACAACAACACAGCTTGGGGCTGCTGTTGCACGCCATGTTGCTCACCAACGACTTTAGTTTCAGCAAGCTGTTCAGTGACAAATTCTTCGATAACAATATGCGCATTGCTACCGCCAGCACCAAACGAGCTAATTGCCGCTAAACGCGGTACTTCAATACTTTGCTGATTATCTGGATCGACAAATTGTGGGCGTTGCCATTGACCCAATTCTTGTTGCACGGCAAACGGTGAGCGTGAAAAATCGATATTGCTGTTTAGTTCAGTGGAATGAATCGATGGCGCAATTTGTTTGTGCTTGAGCTGCAACAATACTTTAGTCAGCGCTGCAATACCTGCCGCCGCTTCTAAGTGGCCGATATTGGCTTTAACCGAACCTATCGCACAATATTGCTTATCATCCTGCTGGAATGCTTTATTGAGACCTATCATCTCAACTGGGTCACCCAAGCTAGTGCCTGTGCCATGTGCTTCAACGTAACTGACGTGACGTGGATTTACACCCGATTTAGCAAAGGCATCTTTAATGAGTGCACTTTGGCGATTAGGGTTTGGCACGGTAAAGCCACTGGTTTTACCTCCGTGGTTTAACGCAGAGCCTTTAATAACCGCATAAATATCGTCGCCATCTGCTTTTGCTTGCGCCAACGGTTTAAGTACCACTGCACCGACACCATCGCCAGGTACATAACCATCACCACCTTCACCGAAGCTACGACAGCGACCATCAGTCGATAAGAACTGCATTTCAGATAACAAGTTGTACTTGTTTGGGTGCAATGTCAGGTTAACGCCACCGGCAATCGCAACGTCAACTTCGCCACGTTTTAAGCTTTCACAAGCCATATGAATTGCCGTTAATGAAGATGAACACGCGGTATCAATGGCTAAACTTGGGCCAGAAAAATTGTAAAAATACGATAAGCGGTTAGCGATAGCCCAATAGAAAGAACGTGGGGTTGTCCATTGGCTGGCATTTTGGCTTTGCACACCATGCAACTGGTAATCACCCCACATGACACCGACAAATACACCGACTGGATTGTTATCACCCGCTACCTTTTGTTTGGCGTTAGCACGTTTTGACAAGGTTTGAGGTGTGTAACCAGAATCTTGAATAGCATGAGTTGCGGTTTGCAAGAACAAGCGCTCTTGCGGGTCCATCGTCTCGGCTTCTTTTGGCGAGATGTTGAAATACATCGCATCGAACTGATCAACATCAGATAAGAAGCCACCCCATTTGCTATAACTCTTGCCCGCAGTTTGTTTACCCGGCTGATAGAACTGCTGCCAATCCCATAAATGCTCAGGCACTTCTTGCACACTGTCTTTGCCACTGGCTAAGTTTTGCCAGAACTCATCTAGGTTGCTAGCTTGAGGATAGCGGCCAGAGACACCAATAATGGCAATATCATCGTCATTGATGCTTTGTTCTAATCGATCAGCTTTTGCAAACTTTTGAGTCGGCTTAACCACTTTAGTCGGTGCCAACTTAGCGGAAAAACGCAACGATTGCTGTGCTTGGTCAACATTTTCAATAGCAAAATCAGACTGTACTGTTGCGGTTTTAGCGGGTTGTTTAGTGCCTTTATCTGCTGCCGAGCTACCTTCTGTTTTAGCACTAAAATGTTCGCTGTGATTAGTTGCAAAATAATCGGCTAATTCATCTATCGTTTGGTATTCAAAGAATAGTGTTTTTGGCAGGCTGGTGAATTGCTTTTCCATGATATTGATAAGATCAATCATCACGATAGAATCAAAACCGTAGCGCTCAAATGAACTGGTTGGGTCAATTCGCTCAGCTGGAATTTTTAACTCTTGGGCAAATAATTCACTTAAATATTTTATGGCTGCAGGTTTTGCACTTTCAGTATTGTCAGAACCTTTGTCAGCATTGCTTGCTGGATTTTCTTGCGGATCAGGTTCAGTCAAACCAAGCACCGACTGAATTTTTGCTTGATCGCCTTCAAGTACCGCTAACTGATCAATATTGGCTTGCAAACCATCGATTAGCGCTTGAATGCCAGTATCATTTTCTAATGGCGTAAAACCAAAGTTGCGCGTCAGTACTGCTTCTTCTTTGTCGGTTAAACGCATACCGCCATTTTTCCAATACGGCCAGTTAATCGCTAAGCTGCGGCCCGAACGCTCGCCCTGCTCGACTAGTTGATTACGCTGGGCACAGAAATTATCTTGGAAGGCATTGGCATAACCATAGTCAGCTTGGCCTAAGTTACCCAAAATAGCCGTTACAGACGAGAACAAGCAGAAGAAATCGAGTTCTATATCGGCAGTCAGTTGGTCGAGTAAGCTAGCGCCAACGACTTTCGGTTGAGTCACGCGGACAAACGCATCTGCCGTTTTCTTTAGAATGAAGTTATCTTCAATCGTACCTGCAGAATGAATAATACCGTTTAATTGCGAACCAATGTCGCTTATTACTTGGCTCAAGCTTGTTTGGTTGTTGACATCACAGACAATGTAATGCGCTTGGCCAAATTCAGTTAATTGGTTTAACTGATCAAGTTTTTGCTGTTTGTTGTCATCAAGCTTTGAACGGCCAGTTAAGTAAACTTGCGCATTGAAGTTTTCTAGCAAGTATTTGGCAAACACTAAGCCAATACCGCCCATACCGCCGGTGATCAAATAATGACCTTGGTGGCGTAATGCGGTTATGTCTTCTCTGATCTCAGCTTTGGCTAGTTGACTAAAGCTGCGGCTAAAACGCTGTATTCCTTTATTGTTAGCGTCTTCAAGCTTTGTGCCTTGATAAAGTACTTCAAACCCTTGACTCTGAGTTTGCCAATCAGTTGTAATAAATTGATTAAGCGAATTAAAGTCTGCCGTAACATTTTCTAGTAATGATTGCTCAACAGTGAAAACTCTGCCTTTAAAGTTTGGCTTCTCAACTTTTAAAGTTTTAAATAAACCCGCCAGTGCTTGGATATAGGGTAAGGCAGCTGTATTGTCTTTTGCGGCTAATACGCTAATCTGCAACGACTTACATTGGGTAATTAACGATTTAATTAACAAGAATACATTGAGACCAACATCTGTGAATTGAATGTCTGAATCAGCTAGTTGGCTGAAATCGAAAATCAAACGCTGTGGCAATTTACCTATCGTTTTTAGTTGCTCAACAACGGCTTGATAACGTTCTAATTGGTTAGCTTGAACCTGATAAACTGTATTCGTTTGAGCTGCGTCGATTTGAGCTGCTTGGCTATCTGATTCATTAGCGACAATCTGTAACAACTGACACGTATCTGTTGCCGTAATAGAAGTGCTAACCGTGGAAACGTATAAGGTTTGTTGTGCATCAAGGCTTTTCTCTGTTTCACCTGATACTTCACCTACTACCTCAGCGGCTTTAGTCAAAGCAGAGGGTAACCAGACTGGGTAATAATAGTGCTGTAAAATGTCAGTCGCTGTTTCAGCTTCGCCTTCAGGAGCT
Source organism: Saccharobesus litoralis (assembly GCF_003063625.1). NCBI lineage: Bacteria > Pseudomonadati > Pseudomonadota > Gammaproteobacteria > Alteromonadales > Alteromonadaceae > Saccharobesus > Saccharobesus litoralis. Next base: position 1,207,678 of record NZ_CP026604.1, read on the forward strand.
AGTGCAACGACTTGTTGTTTATCGCTAACCGCTGGGTTTTCACCATCACCTTTCATTTCACGCAAAATAAAGTTATCGACTTGTACCAGTGGTTTACCTTCTAAATCCGTTAACACTAAGTCGAATTGCTTTTTCGCTTGGTCGATAATACGTGAATAAACCAAGACTTCAGTTTGCATTGGCGCAATCAGTTTTACGCTAGAGAAATGGAACGGCAATATTTTAACGTCGTAGTCGTTAGTGTATTGCACATGCATCATTGCGGTTTGCACGATGCCATCCATTAATGCGGGATGAAAAGCAAATTGTTCAAATTCAGCCAATAAATTATCAGGCAACACAAGCTTTGCTATTGCTTGGTCGCCATTAAACTGCATGCGTTTTAGCACTTGAAAACTGCGTTTTTGAATGATGCCAGTTTCAATAAACTTAGGGTAAACATCGCTGATTGCCCATTCGTCATTCATTTGTGCTTGTAGTGCTGGAACATCTAATTGCGCTACCGCAGTTGGCTGGTAATCAGCATCTGGCCAAGCGATTTTGCCACGCGAGAAAATCGTCTCAGTGACTGGATCGTGTATTTGATAATTCAGGTCTTGCTCATCAACGGTTAAATCAATTTCAACTCGACGCTCTTCAGGAACCGAAATAACGTTAGAGAACCAAACATCGCGAATTTCCACCGCCATTTCAGCCACTGCTTCTGACGCACATTTGCGCGCCATTTCTAGGTGACAAACACCTGGGATCACGTAAGTTTCATTAACCAAATGGTCGCGCAACACAAACTCGCTGGTGCGGAAAGTTTTAGCGAATTTTTGCTGATAGACAGTCGAAATATTTTCATCGACTAACGGGTGCAACAAATTGTTATTTGGCGTTAAATCCACCAATGGCACAAGCGGATAGCCTTCTAACAACCATGAACGTTCTTTAGCAAAAGCATAAGTCGGCAATGGTACTTTTCGGCTGTTTTGCTGTAGCGCGCTAAATAAAGCTAAATCAGTTTTTTCACATTCACCGCTAACCCAAGCTTTAGCCCAGTCAACAAGCTCAAGTTGTTGCTCTGCCGAGCCGTCAGTTTGATTATCTTTTGCCGTTGCAAGCAGTACGTAGTTAATGGTTTGCCATTGTTCAGTTTCGGTCGCCGCCAATTGATTCAATTGTTGTTGTAGCTCGTCAATTGATGAAGCCAAAATAACCAGTCGTTCTGTTTCGGCTTGGCGTCCCGCTAACAAGCTGCTGGCAATATTAATTAGACTGTAACAACTGGCTGTTTCGGCTGGTAATAAACTGACTTCGGTGTTAAAGAAGTCTGCTAAATCAGCAACCATTTGGGCTAGTTGCGCTTGGCTTTGCGCAGATAGAACGACGGGTAATTGACCAAAGTCTTTTGAAGTGAAATTTTGCTCACTTATATAGTTTTGAGCAATTAAATGCGCGTTTGAGCCGCCTGCGCCGAATGAACTTAATCCAGCGACCATAGCTGGGGCATCGGCTTGGCCGACGCTATTATCAACGTGGCTAGCAGCCCACTTTTGGTTTTCTTTAACTAAGTAAAATGGCGAATCTGCTAATTTTAATTTCGGGTTTTCGTTCTCTGCATGCAAGCTTGCCGGCAAGGTTTGGTTTTGCATCGACAGCAAGATTTTAATCAAGCCTGCGACACCAGCTGCCGCTTCTAAATGACCAATATTTGATTTTAACGAGCCAATCGCGCAGAACTGTTTTTGCTGATCTGCTGCTGCAAGTGAATCCGGCGCAAATGCATTAGTTAGGCCGGTAATTTCAATTGGGTCGCCTAACTCAGTACCTGTGCCATGACATTCAACATAATTAACCTTGTTAGCGGCAATGCCCGCGCGATCGATAGCCGTTTTAATTAAATCTGTATGAGCCACTGGGTTGGGTACGGTATAGCCAGTCACTTTGCCACCATGATTGGTAGACGTACCGCGAATAACACCATAGATGAAATCACCATCGCGTTCGGCTTGCGCTAATGGTTTAAGTAACACCGTGGCAACGCCTTCACCTGGTACATATCCGTCACCGCCTTCACCAAAACTACGGCAAAGACCTTCTGAGGATAAGAAATGGTTTTGACTTAAAAATTGGTACTTAGCTGGGTGTAGATTTAAGTTAACCCCACCAGCAACTGCCATTTGACAATCGCCATTACGTAACGCTTGGCAGGCATCATGAATAGCAACCAATGAAGATGAACATGCGGTATCTAACGCAACGCTCGGGCCTTTGAAATCAAGAAAGTATGATAGGCGGTTTGCTATGCCCCAGTATAAAGAGCCCGGCCCTTTATAAGCTTGCTCCATTAAATTGGCGTCACGAACAACTAGTGAAAATTCGTTCCAAGTAACACCCACGTAAACGCCAATGTTGTCGGTGTTACGCAATTCTTTGTCAGCGTAGCCCGCATCTTCCATTAACTCCCAGCCACATTGCAAAAATAACTTTTGCTGTGGATCCATCAGCTCAGCTTCGCGATAGGGGATCTGGAAAAACATCGGGTCGAAATATTCGATGCCGTCAAGGAAGCCACCCCATTTGCCAAATATCGCCTGACGATCGGTTTGGTCATCTGAAAAGAGTGCTTCAGCATCCCAACGCTTTTCAGGTACAGGAGTAACCGAGTTACGATTTTCAATTAGGTTGCGCCATAATTGGCGTGGGTTACTGGCCTCAGGAAAATGACCACTAATACCGATTACCGCAATAGCATCTTCGCTGCTAACTTGCTGATCGAAACTTTCAGTACTTTCTGAGCTTTCAGTGCTGTCCGCGCTATCAGTATTGGCAACGTCGACTTCATTATTGGCTAACGATTCGCTTGCTACTTGCTCTGTTTTTTCTGTTTGTTGCGTGCTTTTTGTTTGCAGTATGTCAGAAGATTGCTGCTCAGAGGGCGATTGTTGATTAACAGCTTCGTTATCAGTCAACCACTCTATGATAGGTGCATTTTCAAACTCTGGTGTTAAGTTAGCTAAGTGCTTAGCCAACTTAGTCACTGAGGGTTGCTCAAACAATAAAGTTGAAGATAAGCCATCAAAACTCAGAGCAAGTTCAGCTAAAATTTCTTCACTGACCAATGAAGAAACACCAATACTAAAGAAAGGTTTCTTAATGTTGATCTCTTCTCGGTCAACGCCCATTTTATCGGCGATGATATGCTGGATATAACTGGCAATACTTGCAACTGAAAATTCCATGACTCAATAAACTCGTTGTTCAACCTAATGCTTTTTTCTCGATTTTTCTTTGTTTTGCTACGTTATTCCACAGCGCACAACACAAGCACTCACATTAAGTGGATATATTTTTTAAACAGCAGAGAATCGATCACCTGAGGGGTGATAACTCTCTTAATATTTTTTGGTTGTTACTTGGTTTTCGCTTTGGCTTTTTTGCTTTGTTTTTTTTGCTTTAGTGGCGAAGTTTTAACCTTGCTAACCCTTAGTTCGTGTTGACCACAAGGTTTGCTGGCTCTGCAAGCATAAATGCTCGCCTACAACACAAAGTACGCATGGCAATATTTTTTAAACCGTTAAAAACCAATAAAACCTTATTTGTTTAGCTGAATAGCCTTAACTAACAAGTTAAGCCACCATCAATTACTATGGTTTGTCCGGTAACAAATCGAGCTGCGTCAGACAGCATAAACTCGACAACACCGGCGACATCTTCAACTTCTCCCAAGCGCCCTAACGGCGTGCGGCGTTCAATTTGTTCTTTGCGCGCTTGGGCCATGCCATGCGTCATGTCAGTGGCTAAAAAGCCCGGTGCAATTGAATTAACCCGAATTTTTTTACTGCCCAGTTCGCGCGCTAAACTACGTGAAAAGCCATCCAATGCTGCTTTAGTCGCCCCGTAAACCGAAACACCTTTAAAACCACGCACACCGAGTACCGAGCTAATATTGATAATGCTGCCCGATTGTTGGCGCAACATAACCCGTGATACTAAGCGTGATAGGCGCATGGAAGAGGTTAAGTTAAGCGCTAAAGTACGCTCCATTTCTTCGTCTGTCGTGATTGGTAAAAGTGCATCCAAGGTCGCTCCTGCGTTATTCACTAAACCATCAATACGTCCAAATTTTTGATAAACCTGATTCACAAACAGCTTTAACGCTTCAGCATCAGTAATATCCAAAGGCGCCCAAAAAAAGTTGTCTGGATTAGCGGCTTGTGCAGTTTCGACAAAATCTGTTTTCGAACGGCTAAACGTTGCTACCGCGTGGCCACTTGCCATTAATTGTTCTGCAATACCACGCCCTAAACCTCGGCTACCACCACTGATGACAATAACTTGCTTATTTGTTGACTGTGCCATTTTCCTTATGCCTCTGTTGTTTTTGTTGTTTGTTTGCGGGATTTTTTCAGACGATCACTCATAAAACTGTTTTGTGAGATCATCACTAATTTAGGAACTTTAAAAACTTCTAGCTGATCTTGGCAGTGCGCTACAACGCGTTGGTACAAGGCTTTGCGTTCTTCCGGCTGTTCTAATACAAACGTCGCCAACACAATGTTGCCAGTAACCGGGTTCGCTTTACCTTGTACTAGCACTTCTTTCACGTTTGGCATTTCCAGCAATACACTTTCAACTTCTGCCGGATAAACCTTTTCACCGCCAACATTAATAATCTCGCTTTCGCGACCTAAAATTCGATAGTAGTCACCATCGACTTCAACCCGATCACCCGTGTTGTACCAACCATCAGCAGTGAATGGCGATGGTGCATTGAGATAGCCCAACATCGCGGTTTGCGTTTTGATAAATAAGATGTGGTTTTCCACTTTAGTCGCGACACCTTCGCCACCAATTTTGACCCAATCCGAGTCATTCGATTTTGATTTAGTCGAGAAAATACCCAGCTCAGTTAGGCCATAAGTTTGCTTTAAGCGCACTTCAGGAAAAACCTTACATACCGACTTAAGCGTCGACATTGGCATAGGCTCAGTACCATAGGTAATCACCTTTAAGCTAGATAAGTCGTACTGCTGATGTAAACCAGACAATAACAACATATTGAGAAAGGTAGGAGTTGTCGGTAGTAACTGAACTTGATAGCGTTCGATGACTTCGCATACTTCCGCAGCCGAGCGATCATATGTTGAAACAGCCGTGCCGCCAGAAAACAAGATGGAAAATAAAGTGTTCAACCCACCGATATGATCAAGCTTTAAAAAGACTAAACAGCGCAGCGCTTTATCAGGATTAACCGCCATATTTTCGAAACGCGTTAAAATACGCGTTGCCGATAACACCGCGCCTTTACTTTCGCCAGATGTACCAGAAGTAAACAACACCAAACCCGCTTCTTGGCTATGCTGCAGTTCGCCAATCAATTGATGGTTATGAGTCGGCGTTACAAGGGTTAATTGCCAATTTATGCAACCATCAGTCATAGGTGTAGCCGTAAAGCAAGTTTGCACATTGGCTAATTCAAAAAAGCGTTTATGCTTCGCTTGTGTTTCCGTGGTTAGTGGCACCACAATCGCGCTACGCATTAACAAGGCAATAATTAAAGCCGCACTATCTGGACTGTAATCGGCAATAACCGCCACAACGTGGCCTTGTTCAATATTTTGCTCGTCTAAACGGTTTTTCCAAGTCGCGATTTGCTCTAATAACTCGCTGTATGTGACTTGCTGCTGATGATTGATAAAGGCGGTTTTGTCAGCAAACTGCTGCAAACGCGCTAACATCCAGCTCATATCCTTTCCCCTTATGCTATTACCAATGAATTAAGCTGGCTCTGCAGATAATGCGTTTTGGTATACGGCAATCAGCTCACCGACTGAGTGAACTTCCATGATGGACACGCCTTGACTAAACGGGTCAATGCCAAACTCCATTTCTAGTACGGCGACTAACTCAGCCACGTCTAATGAACTAAAGCCTAGGTTTTTAACGACTTTAACTTCTTCGTTGATTTCTTTTAACGGATAACCGTTGCGCTCTTGGATCTCACGTAATACTGAATATATGGTTTGTTGTACTGTACTCATCGAAAACTCCTTATCACTGTTATTATTTTCCATCGGGTTAAGACCACAATGGCTTGGTCAAACATGACCTAAATGGGTTGATTCAACTGGTTAATTTTTCGCACTAAATCTGGAATTAAATCTTGCTCTTGCATAGGTACGGCAAACACTTTCTTAGCTTTTGCCATGGCAATTAAGGTGCCGGTACGCTTTTGATAGATCTCAAAGCGAATATTCAAAAAAGCGGCTGCCACAAAGTCGAGGTCATCACTCAACTCATCATCTTCTACTGACTCAATATTGCCAGCGAGATAGACAGCTAACTCTTCACCTGCATAACAGTTGCCATAGTAATAAATTTCACGTTCTAAAATATTTAGGTGACTTAGCATGCCATCGGCAATACCCGGCTCTATTTGATGCGCTAAAAAGTCAGCTTCGGCTAAATCCATCACTTCACTAAATTTGGCGAATATCATGGCATGACCCGGCATAGCATCACGGCCTTTAGCAATGGAGTAAATATAAGGCTGCGAGCTAGTAAATTCGCCTATTTTATCTGCTGCTAATAAATTCGCCGCGCGCACTTTACGCGATTGGGCAATACCTGCTGGTGAGCGACGCGCCTTTACTAGCTCAGTTATTTTATCTGGGTTGGGGTTTAGTACTTGTCTTTTAGTCCCACCGCCATTTATTTCCTCAGCCACTAATAAGTTATTACCCGCCATGGTAATGAATTGCGCTGATTGCCATTGTTCTAGGTCATCAGGTACTTGACCTTCACTGGCAATCACGTAGTCAGATTCCAATAATGTGTCACCAAATTTACGCACATCAACCCCGACAGAAACCTTATCCCAAAGCTTGATAGACGGTAACAACTGCGTGAGCGGCACCTTTAAATGCGTCATAAAATACGCCGGATACAAGGTCGTTCCATCCATTGCCTGAATATCATTTGGGGTAATCGACAATCCGCGTACCAAATGGTGTGAATGGGCGTTACCAAATAACACCATCAATGCATATTCGTTTAAATCACCTAACCCTAAATGGCTCATGGTTAATTCAACATTTTCTACTAACATGATTATCCTTTTCTGCCGCAGCAGATTTAACTATCCCTGAGTACTATTATCTTATTAACAATAATATTGCGTGGATTTTAGATTTAATCCAAAAAACTGCAATCACCAGCAACGACATTTTTGTCACAACATGGTGATTTTTATAACCAGTTCACAATTAACTAAATATTAGATTAGGCTCAATTTGCTGTCTAAGATCATGCAACAATGCTTGTCTGCCAGGCTCTAAATAAAAATGCCCACCAGCATACGTTTTAACACCTAAAAATTCAGTTGTTAACTCCTGCCAACAAGCCATTTGTTGTGGTTTGACAACATCGTCATCAACACCGCAAAAGCCTTGTATTGGACACTGTAATTTGACTACTGGCGCGATATAAGTCTCGGCAATTTTAAAATCGGCTCGGAACATAGGCAGCAGCATTTGCATAAATTCAGCGTCGCGCAAGATAACCTCTGGTGTACCATTTAAACGACTAATTGCCGTGATCAGCTCGTTATCTGGCAACTGATGAATATAACAGCTTTGTGCTTTTCCCTGATGCGCAGCTCGACTAGCTGAGACAAAAAAGCATTCAGGTAAAGCTGCCGATAAGCGCTGAATTTCACTTAAAACAGCGTAAGCAATTCTCGATCCTAGGCTATGACCAAACACAAAATAAGGCACACCTGATAACGCCAATACAACCGGCAACAACTCATTGACCATTGCCTGTATGTTGTCATAAGGAGGCTCATTAATACGCGCTGAGCGACCTGGTGGTTGAATTGCAATCACTTCAATATCTTGTGCTGACAAGCAAGACCATTGTCGATAAGCACTGGCATTACCACCCGCATAAGGGAAGCAAATTAGCCTTGCACGCGGATTGGCCACTGAGTTGATTTTAACTAATGCTTGGCTGTTCATTTTTTTATAATTATTAATGTTTGATTAATTAAATAAGTGACTATTTGTCTTCTCGCTCAGGCCTTATGGTTCATTGTCAGCGCTTACTCGCCCCAATCACATAATAGAGCATATGCTCATGGGGTCTCGAAGCTTGACGGCTTCCCCTAAAACCTGATCGCTTTGACAACAGCTGACCGGCGAACCACTTAACTAATAGATGCGCCACCATACATAAATAACTCAACTAGTTAACCACAAAAGTAAGTGGTCAGAGCTGTGAACAGTATATTAGCGTTAACTAATTCACTGTTTTTAGCCAAATTGGCTTAGTAACCGCTCTTTTCCGTGTTAACGATTGATATTCATAAAAGTTAACAGCCTCAATTGCACCATCATATTTAATGGCTAACGACAGCTGATAATTAGCTGCAAACTCAAAATTGTAAAAATGATACAAATTCGCCTCTACCCCGAGACTGCTGGATGCTTTGAACTGTATTTTTTCTGATTCCAAAATAAAGCGAAACTTATCTAGGTTAATCGACAGCCCTTTACCTTCTGCTTTGATAAATGACTCTTTCAATGTCCACAAACGATAAAACTCTGTGATTTTCTGTGGCTGAGGCCATTGTTCTAAATATTTCGCTTCTTGCTTAGTAAAAAAACGGGGCGCTAGTAAAGTCAAATCGCGACTGGATTGCTCTTTCTCTATATCAACACCCAACTCTAATGTGACGTCTTGCTGAGGAAAGCAACAAATAGCACAAACAATATAATCGCCAGCATGAGAAATATTAAAAACTAGCTGGTCGCGGGTTTGATTATCAACTAAGGGTTTACCCCAGCGATTTTGCGTAAATTGCCACTCTTTTGGCGTAATTTCAGGTGCTACATCACTTAACAATAATCGAATGAATATGCGCGTTAACAGATAACGCGTTTGATCTTTGGCAAAATGAAAGCGCTTAGCTTTACTTACTTCATCTACTGTTACAACGTCACCAAACGAGGTGAGCAATTCATCAAAATAAAAATCTGACGTATTAATATAGCTTAGCGCTATTATGGGTTTATCCATGTTCTGGTTTTGTAATCCTTGTTGTTTTGTATTCATGACTCGACCTTGGCCATTTAATCCATCATCGTTAAAAATAAGTATGTCAACAATGCCGACATACTTTAACGCAACAGGAATATACAGTAAGAATTACAAGGGGATTAACAAAAATATTGCTAACGTTTTAAATGTGAGGGGTAATGCACAAATTGAAATTCATGCTTAATTAAACACGAATATTCCATAATTTGTGCACAATCTTCATGTTTGTATAATATTTGAAAATATTTCGCGTAATTTTACCGCGTTATCGATTTATGTGGCTTTTAGCGACTCATTTCATGTCGGAAAAGTAGGTGGCGGTTTATATAACACTAAACCACCACCAAGCTGTTACTGCGTAAACAGCTACTTATTTTTCGCTACTATACTTTGTAAAAGACCTTTTTCTTGTCCCGAAATATCGCCTTGCTTTTTAAGGCTATTCAAAGCATGAGAAAGACAACTGTTATATTGACCACTATTTTTAGCATTTGCTAGACATTCAGTATCAGCCATCGAAATTTGAACAGCTAAAGGCACACCATTAGCATTAACACGATTAACAATACCTGAGTCAGCGCCGCTAATAAAAACATTGCCAGAAACTAAGCCTAAATGATGATCTAAAGCATCTTCCACACCGTCGTTATCATCATCATTATCGGCATTATCGCCAGTGCCATCACTGTCGAAGTCAGCTGATTCTGAGGCATCTAGTGGGAACAAGTCTTCACTGTCAATAACATTGTCATTATCGTCATCGTTGTCGGCATTGTTGCCAATACCGTCGGCATCAGTATCTATTGTTTCTGTTGCATCTAATGGGAATGCATCTAATACATCAGCAACACCGTCGTTGTCATCGTCAGCATCAGCGTTATTGCCTAAACCGTCACCGTCAGTATCTAGCCACTCGTTTTTATCTAGCGGGAAGGCATCCATTAAGTCGCCGACGTTGTCGCCATCGTCGTCTAAATCAGCATTATTCCCTACACCATCGCCATCAGTATCGATTGACTCAGTTGCGTCTAACGGGAATGCATCTGCGCTATCAAGAACTTGGTCGTTGTCATCGTCATTATCTGCATTGTTGCCAATACCATCGCCATCAGTGTCTAACCACTCTATGGCGTTAAATGGGAAAGCATCTAACGCATCAATAACACCGTCATTATCGTCATCGTTATCAACCACATCAGCTTCACCATCGCCGTCAAAATCAGCAATAATAGTAACTGGGGCTACACCACCAATTCGTTGGGTAGTACCATCAGTTGAATCAAATAATGCGTATAGGAAGTAGAAATGACCTTCTGGTAATTGATCACTAGGCAATAACCCTGTTAGAGGAATAGTCACGGTTGAAACACCTGTTTGCACACCAATTACACTAGTGTCTTCTACCTTAACATCACGCACGACTGTCCAATTTGCGCGCATTTCTCGAAGGAAATAACGAATACCATTTTTACTAGCGGCAACAGTTTGACCTGCACCCGCTTCAAAATTGGTGGTTACAGTAATACTGCTATTTTGGGTAAAAGGTGTGTAGTAGTAACTCGCATCATCTAAGGTTAATGACGGCTCAACTAACTCGCCCTCTATTGTTATTGGGAATACACTTAGTGTTTTGGCTTGTCCGTTTGTATCAACATAACGCACAAATAAGTAGTAAAAGTGCCCGTCTGCTAACAACGCAGTTGGTGTAACACTAGACAGTGGAATGCTTACGCTTGAAGTACCACTTTGCTGACCAATCGCACTTGCATCATCAACTATTACGTCTTTTTCTACTGTCCAGTTTGGACGTAGTTCACGTAAGAAATAACGAATACCACCAACTTCATCGCTAATTTTAGCACCTGTACCCGCTTCATAATGGGTGGTTACATCTAATGTTTCGCCAATTTGATAGGCTGTCGTTTTGTACTTTGCTACGTCATCAAACGTAAATTCAGGCTCAACAATTGGGGCTGCGGTAATGTTAATGCCGCGTACGCCTGTTGTTTTCGTCACACCATCAGTAGAAGTAAACTTAACAAATAGATAGTAGAAGTTGCCCTCTTCTAAATCCGCTGTCGCCGTGACGCCATCCAGTGGAATATTAACAGTTGAGGTACCGCGTTGCTGGGTGACTACCGTTTTATCTGTGACCACAACATCTTTCACCACAGACCAGTTTGAGCGTAATTCACGCAAGTAATAGATAACACCGGCATTGTTCACGCCTTGATCGGTACCCGCCTCATATTGAGTACTGACTTGCATCGACGTACCCGATTGATATTCGGAATTACGGTAAGTATTAACATCGTCAAACTTAATAGACGCTGCGACAGGCTCTTCAACTGTAATCACGCTTTGTGCAGTAAAGTTACCTTCTTCAGTAGTCACAGTGATGTAAGCTGTACCTTGACCCACAGCCGTGACTAAACCTTCCGGCGTGACGGTAGCAATAGCAGTGTCGCTAGAGCTAAACGTATAGTTACCATTAGTCGCATAAAACGGGCTAACCGATGCGGTTAAGCCAACGGTTTTACCCACAGTTAATAACGCCTGCTGCGGAGCCACAAACGCGCCTGAAACCGTAGCATTTTTGTTACGAACATCGGCACTGAAATTTAGCACTTCCAACGTCACACTGGTTACGAAGCCACCTGTATCACCAAAGGTTACGCTAATGTTGTTATCTTCTTGCAATAAGTCGTATGGTACAGCTAATTCAGTCATACCAAAGTACTGATCCCGAGCACGTTGGTCATCACCAATATACTCAAATGGCACATCGATTTGCGTACCATTTACAGTAACAACCGGCTGCTTAGATAGCTCATGGTTGCGGCCAAAACTTAAACGTAATGTCGCATCACCATATTGACCCAGAGCCACGTTATCAATCGCGAAAGTATTGGCTTGATTAGCCGTGATCGGCTGATGATAGCTGCTGGCGTAGTATTTAGTTTCATCCGCAGTTTGATTAATTTGAATATCACGATCAAAGGTATATTCAATAATCGCAGTCGCTTCTGAGCCTAAATCAAATGCAGAAGGCGCTGATACTTGATTAGTTTCAGTTAAAACAGGCGTGTTAAAAGCCGATGCATGTAAGTGCTTAATATTAACCGACTGCACTTGCGCATCTTGCTGGCCAAAGGTGTTTAAATAAACCTTTTCTTCACCCGGCTTAAGATTAGAAACAATAACGTAAACTTTGTTTTGATCGACATAGGTATCAAGCAACACATCTGGGTTGCTAGAACGCGTTTCAACCCGCGTGCCTTTTACATTTGCCCATAACTCGTAGAATTTAACCAGATCGGTAAATACCCACTCGTCGCCGGTTTTGCCTTCTTCTTCCTTAACTTGACGCACAACTCGCGTGCCATAGGCAAAACCTTCGGCATTGGTTCCCCATAAGGCTTTATCAACAATAAACGGGATCGATTTAAGAATTTGATCCGGCATTTCAAGGTATTGCATCGTCATGGCATTAATGGTTTTTAAATCGTGCCAATCTCGCTCTGGGCTCCAGCCTTTGTTCTCTAACGTGTGGTCGCGACCGCCATACTCAGAGATCAAGAAAGGTTTAACTTCACCTAAAGTTAATTTGCTGTACTGCTGGATCATATCCATAGTGGCCTCCATACGGCCACCTTTATAGTTTTGCGGGCCTACGTAACCACCAGCAGTTTTGCTCCATATTTGGTTAAAATCGTAGAAATGCAGTGAAAAGTAGTCCATATGTTGACCACTGGTATCGATAAACAATTTCATGCGTTCATCCCAGCGGGCAAAATTTCTTTCATCAAAAATAGGGAAAGCTGTGGTATAGCCACCAATCAAGGTTGTATCGTTAACACTACGAATACCTTCAGCCACTTCGTTGTGGAACTCAAACACTTCCAATGGACTACCGTGATCTGATGCGGTAACCAATTCATACAGAGGCTCGTTTAATACTTCAATAAAGCGTGGACGCGGATGCCCCTGTGTGGCGTCTTCACCATCATTACGGTAAAACTCGTTTAAAAAGTGACCCATGAATTCACCGCTAGCTTGGCCGCTAGCCACTTGCCAAGGTTCACCGCCACAGCAAGGCTTAGTGATATGGTCGTACCAAAACGCACTTAATTGGCCACCGATCATCACATCCGCTTTGTCATCAAATGCGTGGCGAGAGGTGGCAGCGCCATATTTATTACGGTTGGTTTGACCGCGCGCAGCAATATCGACTGGATCAGCATAACCGGCACGGGTTGGATCTTGCTTAACTTGGTTCATGTGCCAAACCATAGAGCCGTTATCACGCCCCATGTAAACATCCAAGTCATTGGCTAAATATTCCAACTTATCTTCAATGTCGTCCCAATAACGCGAGTCAGTGGTTGAATGCAACGTAATGTACTTACGGCGATCAAATTGTGAAACGCCTGACACACTGTGCTTAACATTAAGGTTTATCTCGGTTTCGGTCTGCGCGTTAACCAACGCACTTGGCGCAGCCATTAACGCAGACGTTGCAAACCAAGTTGCCAGCCTTGTTTTGGTCATTGTTGATTACCTTTATCGTTGTTTATACGTGTACAAAGTTTATATTTTGTAAATACAACTTTGATAATTGTTAACAATATATCACTATTAATCTACAAATCAATAAAGATGGAGCAAATAACATCATTTAATATCAATCATATTGAAGCATGGTGGAACGCAAAGGTTTGGTTTGCAGGCTTTGCAAGGCATAAATGCCCGCCCACTAAAAGTTTGTTGGGAACTGAACTCTGATGTCTTAATTTTTGAATAGAAAAGCTTGCAGGCTCTGCAAGCATAAATGCTCACCCACAAAAAACTTGATGGGAGCTAAACTCTGTTGTCTTATCTTTTGGGACAAAAAGAAGAAGAGTAATACTAGATAGAAACTTAAGCGAGCAGAAAAGTGACAAGATTAAAAGAAATTAGCAGCTTGAATCTTGCCAATTCAAGCCACTTATTTTTACGCAGATACTCAGTAACGCACTTTTTGGCGTTATTGGCGGTTAGCTTTTCTTATGCTTACCCGCTTTCAATTTATGCTTGTTCGGCACAGCTACCAAAAATTCCGGTAACTTACGGCATGTTGCGTCCAACTCATCACCGCGTCGCGTAGTAAATGAAACTTCTTGCCCTTCTGCTTTACCTTTGCAAGCTTCAATCGCTTCCGGTGGCGGGCCAAATTTACGCTTCTTTTGTGGTTCAGCCATAGATGAAACAGATAAACACAACCCGCAAGCAATTAACAACCAACACACTTTTTTCATAATACCTTTCCTACTCTCCAATCTAATGTCGAACCTAGACTAAATCTGAAATAAGCAGGAAATGTGCAGCTAACGTGAAACTATTGTAAAGAGTGGTTTGTGCTTAATGGTTGCCCATGCAATAAAAGCCACCAAGCACATCAAATTGTTCCGGCAATTAAGCGACAGCCTGCACCCTATTATTAGGATCCGTAAATTGAGGTTGGGCGTTGTGCTCAAATTTAACAACAAAATCCTCAATAAAGGTTTGTGGCGACATACCAGTATCAAAAGTAAAAGCTTTTGCAAATCCGCGTTCATTAAAGAAACCACAGTCATCGGATACAGTTTCAACATCATGACCTTGCAATAGTAACTGCAGCGCATAGGCAATGCGTTTGTGTTGAATATATTGCTTAGGACTAATATTGAGCGCTGTTCTAAACTTTCGAGCAAAATGCGGCGGCTCTATATTCAAGCCACTGACTCGAGTTAAATCTCCTATACTGGGCGGGTTGCTCATATTATCGGTAATATGGTGCGCGACTTGTAATATTGTTTGATACCGTAGCGCAGCACTAGGACACTTTACCCCTTGTAGCTGGCTAAAATAAGGTACTAACATTTGCTTAATCAGCGTTTGCTGTTGCTGATTACTAGCAACAGACGCTTTTGTTGCGAACCCGTCTAACGCGCGATAAAACAAAGGAGTAAGCTCATCAACTTGAGAGGCCGCTATCTGGCTTATATCGCCATTTAATAACATGATCGCCAACTCGGCTGGCGTGCTAAGTTGAAACGAAACATCAAGAATATTAACCCCTCGCTGATCTTGAAAAGAGGCTGAAACGTAAGGCGAAAGTAGGTAGGCGCTACCTTGCTCTAGCGTGACCTTTTGCCGCTTAAACACCACATCAACTCGGCCTGAGCTCACATAAATAAGACGACAGTAATAGTTAAGCCTAGACTCATGCTGTTTAAGTAACTCAAAAGACATCATAGTAGCCGAACAATAGCTTATTACAGCCTGTTGTAATACTTGCTCTAATTGTATGTCGTCGTGCACTAAACAGGTTTTGCTTCCGAGAATTTTATCTTGTCGCATGTCTACGCCCTCTTTTAAAACCGCTAATAACTACAACTACCCATTATTAAAGTTATTGGCATCAGTGCTGTAACGCTGATTAAGCTTAGGTTTAATCAATTGCTTAGTTTCACCGTTACGCCAAACCACGCTAACTTTTTTCACTTTACTTTGTTTGGCAATACCAAACTGTAACGTGTTAATCACCCCTTGCGAAAACACTTCGCCCGCTGAACCAACACGTCGAACTAATTGCGTCCCATCATCAAGGCTAACCACAACTTCAGCGCCTAGCGGATCAATGCCGTCTTTAGCGCTATAGCCTATATGGATTAATAAGTTGTTACCTTGGTTAGATGACACGTTTTTATATAAGTACCAATGGCCTTCTTCTTCACTGCCATTGAGCAAATCGATTTGGCCGTCTAAATCAAAATCAAACGCCTGCCCCATATCACCATGCCCTGGATCATTAACGTCGTGCGCGCCATGCATAGTGGTTATCGCAAAGCGTTTGCCTTGCATATTTAGCAACATTAAATCGGTGACTCTGTCATCCAAAAACCCGTAACGATGAACAAAAAGATCGGTCCAGCCATCATTGTTAAAGTCACCATGAGTGACCCCCCAATGGTTGCCTCCTTTAGGGATCTGCCATTGCTGTGAAGCGTTTACAAATCGATCACCTTGGTTAATTAACAAAATATCTTGCACGTTCCGGTTATTGGCCGGCCAATCATATGCAACGTTAGTTAAACCGCTAAGCTTGAACGATACGTTCCAATAAATCGTTTTATGTCGCACCCACTCCATTTGCCATTTACCATTACCTAAATAACCAAGATAAAAACCATTTTCAGCCTGTGAATCGGCCCAACCTTGCGCTTGTTCAGCTTGAATGGTGAGTTGTGCAGGCGCGGTTTTCATCTCTTCTGGGATCTGATTTGGCTGAAAACCCGATGCCTTTATGACAAGGCGTTTTTTATCCTTACCAAGGAAGATTGGATAATTGCCACGGTATTGACGAAAAACTAAATCGACATGCGACAGGTTGATCTGCTCACCCGCATCAAACGTGATCAGTGTACGGCCTTTTTTACCTTGATCGCGCACATCCAGTTGCTGGGTTAGCGGGTTAAAATCGATAGACTTATTAGATAATTGGAAGTGCGGTAAACCGCGTGATAAATACAGGTCAATTAAGCCATCATTATTAACATCAACATCTGTCACTGCCGTGACTTGCTTGGCATTAACCACAGATTTTGGCACCAGCTGTTGCGTGACATTGGTAAATGTAAAATCGCCATGGCCTTGCCAAATGGAGAAGGGGGAATACAACACCACATCATCTTTGCCATCGCGGTTAAAATCGGTGATCAGTACGCGTTCGGCATTAAACGTTTCTAACCCTGGTACAGAAACCGGTTCAAAAGTGCCATCCCCTTGGTTGCGATAAAATAACTGGATAGCGCCTTTTTTCATTGGCGTTTTTGCATTAAATAAGGCTAAGTCCAGATCGCCATCTAAGTCAAAATCAACCCAACGCGGTGAACGACCACGCGCTGGCGTATTAATACCTGCCGCATTAGACACTTGCTTAAACTTGCCATTGTCGTTGCGCAATAACTGGTAAGAAGTCGGATTAGTGCCATTAGCCCCGCCTTTCGCCACCATGATATCGAGATCACCATCTTGATCGTAATCACCTAATGCTGAGCCGTGAAAATCAAGCGAATGTTTAAATAAGCGTAATTCGGAAACCGATTTACCTTGATGGTTAGTAAATAACTGGGTTGGCACATAGTTGTGGTTATTAGTGACAAAATCTAAATAACCGTCGTTGTTAACATCACCTACCGAGGGGCCGCCATATTTAAAAGTTTCGTCGGTTTTCAAGCCAATCGCGGCTGAATGGTCTTTAAATTGAGGAAGGTTAACATTGTCAATGTTTTTCACGTCAAAAGACATCAGGTTGATTTTACCACCTCGGCTACGAAAGGTTAGTGTTTGTTCACCAAGCGCCGGAAAATCAACAAGATAAGTTAATTTGTGTTGGCCCGATTTCGGTATATCTAGGTTATCGATAAGTAATGTAGCACCAGACAATAAACTTAAGTGAGCATAATCGGCAGTAATACTCAAATCTATCGTCACCAGTTTAGTCGTGCTGTCTTTTATATTAACTCTATGCTCTAGGCTTTGCGTATTACTCACTACGCTAGGGAAGCTAGGGCTACTTTTATCCAAGGGTGTGCTACAGCCACCTACGACCAGAGAAAACAAAACCACAGCTAATGGGTTAAATCGACGTTTAATTGCGTGACGCATTTTGTAAAACCTTTACCACTTATCGCAAGTGTCAACGAACATAATTGTAGACAATATACTTTATATAACGAACAACCTTCAATTATAAAGCTCAAAAATCATCAATAAACAGCCAAACTTTACATAACTACAAGTTTGTTTAATTTTTTGACAGATAAATGATGGTTTTAACAGTGATATCATATACAATAGGTCAAAAGACCTCATTGTTAAAAGTTAAACGGGGAGTATATGAAAGTCACGCTTGATGATGTAGCACTAGAAGCCGGAGTCAGCCGCGCCACAGTCGATAGAGTATTGAATGAGCGTGGTAATGTTAGCCCAATAACCATTGAGCGCGTCAATCGTGCTTTATATAGCACTAATTATTTACTCGAGCCTGTCGCCGAACATAAAACCGCGTTTTACACTTTTGACTTTATATTCCCAACACCACATAGCCGTTATTTGGATTTTTATTCGCGCCAAGTGGATGCCATAAAAGATTGTTACCATGCGTCGCATATCAATGCACGCATCCATCGTGTTGAAGCATTTAAACCACAAGCGCTAGCCACCAAGTTATTAGAAATAGGCGATAACACAGATGGCATCGCATTTGTCGCCTTAGAGCATCCTGCGGTTAAAAAAGCAGTTGATCTTCTCGTGGCACAAGGGGTTGGCGTGATCAGTTTAGTTTCTGATATTACCAATACCCAACGCTTAGCCTATGTCGGTATTGATAACCGTGCCGCTGGGCGCACAGCAGGCTTGATGATGGGCCGTTTATTAGACAAAGGCGAAACCGGTAAAATAGGCCTGTTTATCGGCAGCCATGCATATCGTGGACACGAAGAGCGTGAAGCTGGGTTTAGAGGGGTGATCCGCGAACGTTTTCCCCATTTGCGTTTATTAGAAATGCCTGAGTTACTCGACAATGACGCCCGTGCGCAAGAAGTCGCCATGGCCACGTTAAAAGAAGAAAACTTATTAGGCATTTATAATGTTGGTGGCGGTACAGAGGGCATAGCTCAAGCACTTAAGAAGCTTGATCGCGCTAATGACACTGTGTTTATTGCCCATGAATTATTTGATCATACCCGAGAGTATCTGATTGATGGCACCATAGATGCCATTATCAATCAAAATATCAAACACGAAGCTTACAATGCGGTAGAAATGCTGATCAATTATAAATCAGGCCAATCTATTCAATCAGGTTTGCTTGAACCTAGAGTTGAAATCTATCTAGCTGAAAACGTATAGTCTTCTCGCTCAAGTTTTATGGTTCATTGTCAGCGCTTACTCTCGACTTTGGCTCACAAACCCCTACTTTTGGTGCTTATATGGATGTAAGTACTTAGGTTTCGTCTGGAACAGGAAACCTGTGGTTCCTGCGTCGTTCTAACAACTAAATCCACTTTCTTCCATTAAGAGCAGCGACCCCAATCACATAATAGAGCATATGCTCATGGGGTTTCGAAGCTTGCCTGCATGGATGCAGGTAAGGGGCGTTAGCAGGACGCGGTAGCTTTGACGGCTTTGCTTACATGGATGTAAGTACTTAGGTTTCGTATGGAACTAGAAACCTGCCCCTAAAACCCGATCGCTTTGACTAAATTTTAAGCCATGGCTGAGACTAATAATTAACATTCAGTCTCTGTTAATTAACTCTTTACAAACGGTTTAATAGCTAATTGCCGCGCCAAGATACAAGGCGCTGGCTTGCCCTGGAAAATACCTATCTCCGGAAAAACCACTAAAGTCCGCACGCTCGGCGTAGGCTTTGTTAGAAACGTTTAACCAACGCAAGTACACATCCACTTCCGGCGACCATTGATATTTAGCACGAAAATTAAGCACTTGATGACCAGGATAGCCATGTTGGTTTTCGGCATCTGTATAGTATCGGCCTTGATACAAGGTTTCGGCGACTAAGCTAATTTCATCAACCGGTTGCCAAGTTAATGCTAGCCTACCAAAGTGTTTAGGTGCCGAATCCACTTGATGACCCACAATATCAATTTCGCGATACGTCGCCGCGTTGCCATACTCATGCTCACCATAATTCGCGGTGAGCTCAACAAACCAAGTATCGCTCAAGCCATATTGAGCATAAAGCTCTAATCCGCGGCTGGTCATTTTGCCATCAGCCACATTAAAGTAATTGGCATCTCGAATAATAATGTTATCGCGTTGCATGTCATAAGCCGCCAGCTCGTAATTTAATTTACCCAGCTCGCCTCGCATGCCAATTTCAATACTATCAAGCTGCTCAGCATCGAGATCCGCCACGCTTTGCTCTCGTTGTAAACGATACAGTTCAGTGGCTTGAGGGGCGCGATACCCTCGAGCTAGATTGGCAAACAACTGGTTAGATTCATTTAGCTGATAAATAAAACCGAGTTTGGGAGAAAAATGGCTAAAACTATCATCGCGACTTTCAGGGCGGCTAAAACGACAGCCGCCAAATCCACAAGCCTCTCCTTGATCATTAGTGCGCCCTGCCAGCATATTGTTTTGATAGTCGTAACTAACATGCTCAAAGCGCAAGCTAGCTGTCATACTCAGCACTTCGCTTAATTGACGCTGATACTGCATAAAAGGCGCAACAACGGTCGCGCTAACATCGTAATCATAATGATAGCCAGTTGGGATCGTCGCTTGTAAAAACTCCGAACCTTGAGTCGGTTGCGCTTGAAACTCTTGTAAAAACCCTTGGGTATATTCAGAATCCAAGCCAAATTGTAAACTGGCTTGCGACGATAATTGCATATCTATTAACGACTGCACGCCAATACTCGCGTGACCATTTTTTTCAAGCGGTGTGCCCGGTAAAAAGTGCTGTAAAAACTTCATGCTGGTATATCGTGCGTAAGGCGTGATTTGCCACGAAAAACCTTCATTAAGGGTATTCTCAACCCGCGTATACCAACGTACAGATTGCGCATCACGATACGCCTCGGGGTTAGGGTTAGTTGCCGCCAACTTTCTGTTTTTATAGCTATCCGTTCCGACCAAGTAACCTGCGGTTTCTTGATTCAAGTTACTCAATGTCAACTGACTAGTCACAGAAAAACCACCATGAGTATATTCGTGGCGCGCTAACAATTTTTGATTGGCATAACCTGAATCGTCTCGCCAGCCTTCATCCTTACCAACCGCAGCGTCAAGTCGAAAGCCATGTTGCTGCTGTTGATAGTTAGCACTCACTTGACCATTTAACTGGCCATGAGGCCCGACATTAACCGCGAGGCGATCAGCAAAAACATCCACTTTAGGCGATACAACATTAACAACACCATACATGGCGTTTGAACCATACAAAGCTGACCATGGGCCACGGATCACCTCTATACTTTCGGCAACCTCAAACGGCGAATCAAACAACTCATTAATATTACAAAAACCCGCGGCTCGCAGGGCAATACCGTCAACCGCACTCAATACACTACCACACGCACCAGCACCGGTTAACACGGGAGAACGCAAAGCCGGTAAGTATTCTTGCCCTTCACCTCGCGCGAAGTTAGCCCCCGGCACTTTACTTAACGCCTGTTGAATATGACTGGCACCGGTTAACTGTAGATAGGTTTTATCCAAAACCGCGACGCTACCAACTTGTTGGCGGACCTCGGTATCGATCCGATTTGCCGTCACTTTGATATGTTCGATCACTTGCCCCTGTGCAACCGAGGCCAAAACAAAAGTAGGAAGCAAGCTAAAAAGCGGCTTAACAACAAACCGCGTGACTGACAATTTCATGAC
This sequence comes from Saccharobesus litoralis, assembly GCF_003063625.1. Lineage (NCBI taxonomy): Bacteria > Pseudomonadati > Pseudomonadota > Gammaproteobacteria > Alteromonadales > Alteromonadaceae > Saccharobesus > Saccharobesus litoralis. The sequence continues at coordinate 1,229,203 of NZ_CP026604.1, forward strand.
TGATTTTCAAGATAAACAAAGCTTGGCAGCATGATAACCACGTCTGCCAGCAATGTATACATGACCTAATACGCCACCGGAAAATCACTACGTTTTATACTGGCACCAGCGTTAAACACTCTGTCTTTATCCGCTAACGTATCACCTTCCCACGCGCCGCGGGCAATCGGTGCTGAACCGGTAATACCCACAATTGATGTACCGTTGGAGGTTTCATCTACTCCACTTTTCAACCTAAAATTGTGACTGGTTGGGTTTTCAAATACTTGGCTAAATTCAGCTTGGCTCAACTCAGTATTGTGCGATTGTTTGATGGTGTAACCGTATGGCGGGTTAGCAATTTCAGCGACATAGTCAGCTAAACTAGTCTCTTCAATTTTCGAAATACTACCTGTAGCAGATGAACTGTAATTAGGTAAGGTAATAGTCATATACGTGCCGCCCAGCTTATGCGCTTTGCCCGCCATCATAATATTGTTTTTAAAGTTACCGTCAGCAATTAAACCGTGAATATCCTTATCTTTATCCGAATGATGCCAAATGTTCATAAAGCTATCGTAGTTGTAAAAAGTATTATTGAAGTAATTAACTGGGCGCGTCATGCTGCGTGCTCTTGGCCCTAAGTAAATCATGCTGCCATCGGGCTGCACTGCGGTGCCCGGCGTTTTTCGCGTATAGCCAGCACCACTGACGTTGAACACCAAGTTATGATGCACAGTGTAATTATCGACGTCTTCCAAATAGAAGGCCTTGACCGTTTGGCGGTTGTAGCTGGGCTTGATATCCATAGCTGGAATACCATGAATATCATGGATTTTGTTGTAGGCGATCTCTGTGCCTTTTAGATCGAGATAATTGGTTTTAGCAGTACTTGTCATCATGATCACACCGGCATCTTCCCCCATCGCCATGGCTTCAAACATATGGTTATCGGTGATGGTCGACTTAACCGACTTAGTGGTGCGGATATGAAAACGCGACGCGCGCCCCATGGTGTTTTGACTAATTTCGGTATTATTGGCTTCGTTAAAAATCGCGACGGTAAACTGCCCTAACCAACCGATATCTTCAATGATATTGTTATGAATTTTATTATTGTTACCCGAATTTAAAATAATACCGCTACCCCAAGTATGGGCAATTAAGCTGTTTTCATACACACCATTATCAGAGTTATCAATAACGATACCTTCTTTAAGAACACCATAGCTGCGACGATATAAAAACGGATGTAAATACTGGAATGAACAACCTGTTACATGTAAATCATCCGAGCTATCAACCTGCATTGCAGCCGCTTTAACATGAATATTTTCTAAAGTGATATTGTGTGAATTGCTGAGTTGGATCGCCCATTTACGTTTTTTAGCTTCAACCGTTAAGCTATTCATTGAACCGCTAGCTGGCTTGTAATACAGCTCATTATTATCGCGGCTATAAAACCATTCCCCAGCACGATCTAATACGGCTAAATCAAAAATGAAACCAAAACCTTCCGGTGAGCTATAGGCATCATTGCCTTTCCAATAGCCATTATTAGTGCCTTTAAAGCTTAAAAGGCGGCTGTCTTCACGCTGAATAGCCGCACCATCACTTGAGGCAGAAAAGATATTGTTGCGCAATTTGCCAATTAAGCCACGTACTACGGCTTCGTCAGTGAAAGTAACATTGGGGATCTCGCCGATGCCGCCGTGCGCGGTAAAGGTAACCGTCGAGCGCGAAGAGCTGCCAGCAGGCTTACTCGCATTAGTGATAATGGCGTAACCACTTTGCGGATCCATTGGCTTCATCATTTCGCCGCTAATATTGTCCGGATAGCGCGCCATTTGTTGGAATTTACCATCAACAAATACTTGGGTGTAATCCGTCTCTATCGAATTGCTATTCAAGCTGGTTTTAAACACCCCTGGCTTGTTTGGGTCTTCGCTCCAACTGCTGGTGATGAGATCCGCTCCGGATATAGTAACAAGCTCATAGCCATAAGCTTTGATGGCAATATTTTGTTTATTGCTAATCGACACTTTTTCACGATAGGTACCAGCGCGCACTAAAATGACATCGCCACTTACCGCTTGATTTACTGCTTGGCTAATTGTTTGATATGGCATACTCTCGTCACCGGTATTGGCGTTATTACCATCAGGTGCAACATAAATATAGCGACCACTAATTGGTGGCAATACAGGTGGCGTATCGGGTTGTTGCACCGCCATCACATTGATGGTGACTTTGGCTGCAGTAGACACAGCGCCTTTATCATCGGTAACCGTAAACATAAAAGAATCAGTGCCAGTAAAGTCATCATTCGGATCATAGCTATAACTGCTGCCTGAACCGCTTAACGTACCATGACTCGGTTGCTGGCTTATTTGATACTTAGACACAATGCCATCGCTATCACTACCAACCAACGTCAGCGCCAATATTTTATCTTGGTCGACTTGTTTAGATTGAGCGTGCGCTATTGGCTTTTTATTAACGGGTTGCTGCGGTGTATCTTCAACCTTATCTCCTCCACTAGGATCAGCACCATTATTATTGTTACTAGACGCACCACCGCCTCCACCGCACGCTGTTAGCGCCGCTAACGCCATGAGTACTGTTGCCAACAGCAGACCACGTGATGTTTCAAATTTCATATTTACGCCTTTGTTGTTTTGAGATGTTTTGTCGGTCGGACGTGTATGTCCGACACAACGAAGCCTCAGCTTCGATTTTTAAAATCAATACCTATTATCTAAATATGTAATAGAGCATCATAAGTAACACTTTAAATTTAAATATAATTAACAAAGGTGTAACAGGTGGGTTTTCGAATTGATTTTGTTTGGGTGATGTAGGGTGATCCGAGTACAACGAGGCGCACCTTTTAGCGAAGACTATTTGGCGATGGCAAGAATAGTTTAATGGGAAAATTTCAGGGTAATGCACCGTACACGTTGCACTTACAGGGAAGTAAGAAGTGCCGAGTAGTAAGGAACGATCTTCGGTGCACTTACAGGGATGTAGGAAGTGCCGAGCGTTCGGGAATAAGCATCGGTGCACCTACAGGGATGTAGGAAGTGCCGAGTAGTAAGGAAGGATCTTCGGTGCACTTACAGGGAAGTAAGAAGTGCCGAGCGTTCGGGAATAAGCATTGGTGCACCGACAAGCACTTAGCAAGTATGAACCTCCAGAAAAGAAGTCCCGATTAGCCGGTATAAAACCGGCCCTACATTAACTATCAGTATCTATTCTCGCATCTAATTCTTGCGCGCGAATATAAGCAGGCCGTTGAATGAGCCGTTGCCAATAGGCTTCAAACGCTGGGCGTTTTTCAATTAAGCCAAACAACATCCCCATACCGATTTGCGAACCCATATACACATCCAGTGCGGAAAATTTGTTGCCAGCTAGATAGTCTTTTCCCGCTAGCGCATTTTCAAGTGTATCTAACACTCTGGCGTAACTACCATAACCAATCGACTGGCTTAATTCATCGGGTACAGTTACACCTAACATATTATTGGTCATCGCCGCTTCCAAAGGCCCAGCTGCAAACAGTAACCAACGATAATAATCACCACGATTTGATGGTTTTGGTGCCAATCCAACATCAGGAAATATATCAGCCAAATATAAACAAATAGCCGCAGCTTCAGTAACCACAACGTCACCATGCACCAAAGCGGGTACTTTACCCATAGGGTTTATTGTTAAAAATTCAGCATCTTGGCGTGTTGTGCCAGATGCCATTACTGTAGTTTGGTAAGGAACACCCAGCTCTTCTAATAGCCAACGCACAATACTGCCACGCGAATTAGGGCTGGTGTAAAAATTAAGATCTGTCATATCAACCTCCTAGTTATGTTACGGGGTAACTATTTTGGGTAACTATACGAGGTGACTCCTGACAGCGTGCTGTCAGTAGCTATGACTTTTGTATCATTTTGTACAGCAAGTTTTAATTTGGTTGATAAGTTATTTATCGAATCACGCTGAACTATAGTCAAAGCGATCAGGTTTTAGGGGCAGCCGTCAAAGCTACCGCATCCGTGCTCACGCTCCTTACCTACATCCATGTAGGCAAGCTTCGAAACCCCATGAGCATATGCTCTATTATGTGATTGGGGTCGCCTAAATGGATTTAGGTGTTAGAACGACGCAGGAGCCAAAGTCGAGAGTAAGCGCTGACAATAAACCATAAGGCCTGAGCGAGAAGACTATATCTGCGGTTAAATTAAGCTGGTCAACAGGGTTGATAATGTGTGTAAAAAACGCGTAGGAAAGTGCCGACTGAGATAACTAGTCGGCACTTATATCCAAGTATTGACTTTGTATTAGCTCAGAATTATCCAAGCACTACACTTTATTCAACATACGGCGCATTTGGCCCTACATCGCTAGCCGTTAGCGGTGTCGGTTTATTAATAGTTGGTTGCGAGCTTAATACCTGTACTTGCGATGAGCTTAAAGCACCGCCATCAACGGCAATCGCATCGCCCGTTGCATAAGCTTGGTTATTTGACCAGATATTAGACGCATCATCTGCAACATTGTTAAACAAGATCCCCTGGCTACTAACAACAGTATTACCATCAACCGTGATATTAAATGGCATTTTATTGTATCTATCGCCACCCAAGTGAATGCCACCACCAACACTGTCGACAATGGTATTGTTGTAGACTTGAATGTTGCTCGATACTTCATGACTATCGTTACCCGTACTGTCTGACGTATCACCGGAATCAATTAAAATAGGACGACGCCAGCTAATACCCGATAAGCCTTCCATATAGTTGTCATAGATTTCATGACCTGAACCATACACACGAATACCACCGGTTTGGTAGTTTTCGTCACTCACTTCAACACTAGCCCCAACACCATAGAAGTAGTTACCGTAAGCTTTATTGTTTGAACCTAAACGGAACGACAGCGAGCCCATTGAGTTTTTAAAGGTGTTATGGCGGAACGTATTGTTGGACGTTTTAACCGTGATAATTTCATTTTCACCGTCACAGTTTTCAAACAGATTATACTCAACAATATTGTTGGTGATCACGTCTTGCGAGTCGGCAATGCCCATCGCTATCGCTTCACGATCTGAATCGCCAGCAGGTGCGCCGCCTGTTTCGAACGGGGCGATAAAGTTAAAGTGGTTACGATAAACATGCAGGTTTTTGGTCATTAACGGATCATCAAACTGAGTTTTGATAAAGCTACCGGTAATTTTTGAACCATTCACATCATCAATATTTTTGTTTTTAAATTCGTTGTAACCAATTGAAATGCTGTCACTGGCTTGGGTCGTAACAATTGACGACTGACTATTGGCAACATCTTTGTGATCAAAGCTATTTCTTAATACCTTGATATTGGTTGAATTGACAATTTTTAATAAGGTACTTTCTGTTGATGGTCCAAATACAAAGCCATGTAAGGTGACATTGTTAGTGTTTTTAATGGTAGCGTTAGTTAAGGTGACACTACCTAGGCTGGCCGCACGCACAAGAACCGGATAACTAAAATCATAGTTAGATATGGTTAACTCACCTGAACCTGTCACAACAATTTCGTCACCTGCTGAAGCCGTTGCTAATACATCACTAAAGTTATCGACCGTGGCATTTAAGGTTGCACCGGTTACCGGATCAACATCACCACCTGTTGCACCGCCATCGTTGCCGTTTCCGTCTCCATTTCCGTCACCGTTGCCATTTCCGCCGTCATCACCGTTGCCGTCAGTACCGCCGTCTGGGCTGACTGCCATCTCGGTAATTGAATTCCAATTGTTGGCACTGTTACCAAAGCCTACAAAGCGTACGTAACGAGCATCGGTTGTTGGAATAGCAAAATCTTCTAAATTCGTTGATGAGCCATTGCTAGTTGCGCCAGCAAGAGAGGTTGTCCAGCTATTGCCGTCGTCGCTAGTTTCAATATCAAAATTAGCGCTGCGTTGATCGCCTTTAAAGAATGCAATACTTACGGTACCAACTTGTTGGCTAACACCTAAATCCAGTTCTAACCATTCACCATGACCTAAAGAAGACCAACGAGTATTTAAATCACCATCGAGAACGTTGTCAGCAATATTGCCATCATCGCTGCTGGCAGTTGCTACAATCTGACCTGTGCCGCCATTCTCACCATTACCATCGCCGCCGTTATCAATAGCTGAAGTATTAATGTCCACCTCAGTAATACTATTCCAGCTATTGGCACTATTACCGTAACCCACTATACGAACAAATTGAGCATCTGAACTGGTTAGCGCAATGTTCTGTAGTGCTGTGGTACTTTCAGCTTGAACACCACTAAATACCGTCGTCCAATTCGATGCGTCTTCTGACGTTAGCACATCAAACGTAGCACTGCGTTGATCACCTTTGTAAAAAGCAATATCAATCGAATCAACTGAAAAACTGTCACCTAAATCATACTCTATATATTCACCTGCACCGTTGGCCGACCAACGCGTAGCAAGATCATTATCAGCGGTATTTTCAGGTACATTTCCATCATGACTACTGGCGGTTATATTGACGGGTTCAGCCGCATTAGCCGAACTGAAACCTAAAGCGAGCAGTATTGAACTTAATAAAAACGATTGCTTAGTTAACATCTTAATTCCCTGTTTATTGTCGTTAAAATTAAACGTTAGGCAAGCGAAAGCACCAAACCAGAAATAACTGACTTGTTGTTAACACTTACGGGTTGAAATTGGGTTAGTTGTTTTGATTCCGTTAAGAATTTAATAAGGCAGGTTTAGCCTTGCTTGACCTGCGGCAAACATAGTTTGCTGACTTTGCAAGCATAAATGCTCGCCCACAAAAGAATAAAATGTAGGTTAGATTTCGATTAAACCACCCAACCTACGATAAATTTGAAAGTCATTACCCCCACCTTGCTAGTTACACAAAGCAGGAGAATTTTTTAGTTCAGCTTATTGATGGTCTACCCAGAAATCGTAAACAACCACTTCACCATAGTTATCAGGATCATCTGTATAGCTTCCCTCTTTTTCAGAATTACTTTGCGTATAGTTACCTATTTTAAAGTAGGACTCGCCATAGCTAAGATCCATCAAGTAGTCGTTTGAGCCATCTTTAACTAAGTATTGTGACGCATTGCCAGCGGCATATGCACTTGCTAGGTTGCCGTCTTCACTGTAGTAAACATAGTGCTTACCATCGATAACTTCGAACATAACCTCGTGCGTTGTACCTAACACATAGTCGGTTTTAACCGTCACATTGCTGCGAAGCTTACCGCCATTAAAGCTAAGGAATAGATGCTCGTCTTCCAATCTAAGTACTAATGAATCATCAATACCTGCTTCTTTGTTACCATGGATTTGCGTCGCAACTAAATGGCTCTTAACAATAGGTAAATGCGTAATCGCTTGTTTTGCATAAACCACATGCTTGCCATCTGTTGTCCAATAGATGTCTTTGCTGCCATCAGCTTCACGCTCACGTAATTCAGAACGAATATAGCTAGAGTTAGGCGTTGTACCATTGTTACTTCTAACCGGTGCGTAAAAAACAATGCCGTCTTTAGCGTCGTTTACGTAGAAGTACTCATTAGTCGCTTGATATAAGGTTTTATCCTCAACACCGTCAGGGTAAGTGATCTTCCATTGATTATAGTTACGCATTAGATCAGATGGGTATTGTGCTGTGCCACCACCATTATCTCCGCCACCATTATCTCCGCCACCATTATCTCCGCCACCATTATCACCACCGCCGTTATCACCATTAGAGCCACCATCAGCGCTAATTGTTATTTCAGTTAACGAGTTCCAGGTATTTGAGCTATTACCTTGACCCACATAACGAACATAGCGAGCTTCACTTGTCACAACCGAGAAAGGCTCTAAAGCCGTTGTATTACCCGCACTAGTCGCGCTGGTTAATACTTTAGTCCAGCTTGAACCATCAACACTGGTTTCAATATCAAAGTAAGTGCTACGTTGATCACCTTTAAAGAATGCAATATTGACTGTACCAACAGGCTGAACAGCACCAAGATCCAACTGTAACCAAGCACCGTTACCATTAGCAGACCAACGTGTATTTAAATCATTGTCTAATACGTTTGCTGCAACGTTGCCATCATCAGCACTTGCCGTCGCAGTGATCGTGACTGGGTCACCGCCACCATTGTTGCCATTATCAACCGCAGACGTATTAATATCGACTTCGGTAATGCTGTTCCAAGTGTTAGCTGAGTTACCATAGCCCACGATTCGAACAAATTGGCCTTCAGAGCTAGTCAATGCAACATTTTGTTGGCTTGCAGTACTTTGACTTTGCACGCCACTGAACACTGTCGTCCAGTTAGTGGCATCAGCAGACGTTAATACATCAAACGTAGCGCTGCGTTGATCGCCTTTGAAAAAAGCAATATCAAGCGAGTCGATAGAGAAATTCGCCCCCAAATCATACTCAATATATTCGCCGTCACCGTTTGCAGACCAGCGAGTACCTAAATCATTATCTAACGTATTTTGCGGAACATTACCGTCATGACTGCTGGCAGTAACGTTAACTGGATTAGCTGCATTGGCAGAACTAATACCAAAAGCTAAAAGAATTGAGCTCATTAAGAATGACTGCTTAGTAAGCATAATGTATTTCCTAATCATTTGTTGTTTGAGTATTAACGAAGAGTTATTGAAGAAGGCGCAAAGATTTTTTTAGCGACTTAACTTTTAAAGTAACTCAATCCAAACTCATCGTTTTGTGTTGTTGTTATAGCGGTAGTGATCATCATCAGCACAGGATGTGTCACCACTCGTTCACTGACCACCAACAATCTATATGACCAATTAAAACCAAACCCTTCCTACCGGCCAAACAAATTATAGTAAACAGCGATTTGATTTATAACTAACAAATAGAGATCTATCAAACACAATATTTTTACAAAATAACAACAATTGGACATACCAAATGTTTGCAAATACGCTAAAACCCGTATTAACACTGAATTTTGATAGCTTTTAGCAATATATTTTAAATAACAAGGCTATATAAGAGTAAATTAAACGTTATAAAAGGATTGACAACTTTAATATTGGACATACCAATAAAACTTACAAAACAGCTTATTTCACTGTTACATTTTGCCAATTTGCAATTTGGCTCACATTTGTAGGATGGGGTAATGAGCTCGGTGAACGTTTCCTGATGGCTTAATGGCTTGTCAGCTTTTTTGTCAAGTAGAGAAAGGTTTGATCCACCACTCAGATCGAGATTCAAAATATACTCGCAACAAATTTAGAAGGCTATTCGATAAGAAGCCCAGCAGGACATTCTGAGTGACATCCCCCCTGTTTTATACAGTACTTGGCTTCATTCTTATTTAGACTACAAAAGCCCAAATGAATATGAAGTTGTAATGGCAAAATTACAAAACGCAGCTTAACTGCATGCTCACAAAATGGTTAACTAGGTCAAGAGGGATAGTTGTAAAAATTCAGCATCATTGTTTATTGCGCCAGACGCTAAAGCTATGGCTTGGTTTGGTTTGGTTTGGTTTGGTACAAAAAAAGCTCTTCTCATATCCACGAACATAAAATAATCAGGGCGCAATGAAAATAAATAACCAGTACTTTATGAACTCTAAATTTTACGACTATAGTTAAAAGGATTAGCGAAATTATGAAGGGATGTCGACATGTCAGCAGCCAGCTCAGATTTTTTTTTCGGTGATAAAAAACACCTAGAATTACGCAGTATTTGCGGCCTAAGTGACACAGTCAGTGATAATCACTTTTCAGCGCAAGTTAATCGATACTTGGCTGAGAACAATGGCAAAATGGATATTTTTTGTAAAACCACTCACCCACAATTCTCTGTCCTGTTAGGCAAATTAAATCGAGAACAGATCGGCAATTTGAAAATTATTGCAATAAAGGATCGCGTTCCGTCGATAAAAGCCACGCTAACTTGCTCAATTCTATTAGAACAGGGCATCATCAATATTATTCCATTGTGGTGCGCGTGCAATAAAGGTAGAGCAGAAGAAATCATTAGTACCTTGTTGATCCCCATCCACTTGATGAATCTTCAATCAAGAACTTTTCTCAAAGAAGGTAAAAACCTTGTTCGGTTAGATAATGATTTAGAACACGAGGTTCGCTCTGTATTGGCGTTAAGCCTATACCCTGAAAATTTCTCATTTAAATTTGTCGAGCTATTAAAAAGCGCCACGCAAATTGGTAACCGTAACTTATCCATGCAAGACGCATTAAATAAACTCATGATGCGGGTGTGAACCTAGCTTTAAGTTACGAACGATAAATAAAAAGTCGGCCTGAATCGTAGGTTGGGTTAGCGAAGCGTAACCCGACAGTTGGAAGTTAACTCTTAAACCAATTAAAACGTGTCTTACGCCTTCGGCTAAAACACCCTACCCAAAGCAGCAAAGTCGACCCGAGGGTCGACCTACAATTCACATCCAAGTACTAATAAACCGGAAAATCCGTTGCCGAAATTGTCGCGCCGGCTCTAAATATTCTGTCACGTTGCCACTGAGTTTCACCTTCCCATGCGCCGCGTTCAACTGGTGAGCCACCGGTAATGCCATTGATCGCCGCACCATTTGAGTTCTGAGCTGAGCCTGTAAATAAGCTAAAGTCGCCAGTGCTTGGATTGACAAAGTTGCTGCTGTATTGCGACTCTGAAAACGCTGTATTGGTGCCTGTATGCAGAGTGTAAAAATACGGAGCTTTGGCGATTTCTTGGGCAAAGTCGTAAATACTGGTTTCTTCAATTCGTGAGATATTGCCACCTTGTATGGCTTTATGAGTACTGGTATCCGTTATTTCAGCGTAGTCACCTTTAAAGTAGTATTTTTTGCCCGACATCATAATGTTGTTTCTAAAGCTGCCGTTGGACATATGACCACCTAAGTTTAAGTCTGGATCTTCCATGTGCCAGATATTCATAAAATCGTCGTAGTTGTAAAAGGTATTATTGAAGTAGTGGACCTTTTTATCCATATGCTTGGTGCGTGGTCCTAGGTAAATGGGTTTACCATCAGGTTCAACTGGCTTACCTTGGGTAACCCTGTCATAAGGGGTCGCGTTAATGTTGTAGATAAAATTATGATGTACCGTATAGTTATTTACGTCTTCCATATATAGCGCTTTGACCGTAGTACGGCTGTAGTTAAAGCGGTCTGAGTCCATGGCCGGTATACCGTTAATATCGTGAATGCGGTTCCAGGCGATAACCGTATCTTTTAAATCAAGCGGCACACTTTTCGCGGTGCTAGTCATCATAATGGCACCCGCATCTTCACCCATCGCCATGGCTTCAAAAAAGTCATTGTCTGTGATGGTAGATTTAACATGCTCAGTGGTACGGATATGGAAGCGCCCTGTACGGCCAAAGGTATTTTGGGTAATGGTGGTATTTTCCGCTGTATTCCAAAGCGATACGGTAAACTGACCTAACCAACCAATATCTTCGATAATATTGTTGTTAAGCGTATTGTTTTGCCCTGACTCTAGAATAACGCCACTGCCCCAAGTATGGCCAATTAAATTGTTTTCGTATAAGCCGTTATCCGAGTTGTTAATAACAATACCTTCTTTTAATACACCGTAATCGCGACGATAAACAAACGGTGTCATATATTGAAATGAACAGGCATTGACGTGCAGATCATCCGAATTCGTGACTTCCATTTGCGCAGCCACCACGTCAATATTTTCGATTTTAATATTGTCTGAATTGATAACTCTAATGCCCCATTTACGGCGCTTAGCTTCCACTGTTAAGCCATTCATTGTGCCGTTAGCGGGCTTGTAATAGAGAACATTTTGATTGCGTTTATAGAACCACTCGCCTGCCCTGTCTAACACGCTTAAATCGAATATATAGCCAAACCCTTCATGCGCAGTATAAGCCGCTTCGTTTTTCCAAGGACCATTATTGGTGCCGATAAAACTTAGTAAGCGATGGCCTTCGTTTCTAATATCAGCGCCATCTTTTGAGGCTGAAAATATGTTGTTTCTTAGTTTACCGATAAGACCACGTACTATAGCTTCGTCTGTGAAAGTTACGTTTGGTAGTGGCGTAGTACCGTTATGCCAAGTAAACGTTACGTTGGAGCGAACATTAGTACCCTGAGGTTTAGAACCATTGGCGATCACCGCATAGCCACTTTTTTGATCCATAGGGTTTAGCATTTCACCCGTGATATTGTCGGGGAAACGTGCCATTTGTTCGAACTTACCGTTGACGAAAACTTGGGTGTAGTCAGTTTCCACCTGATTACTGTCTAACCAAGCTTTAAATACGCCGGGACGATATTGGTCTTCACTCCAAATGGTATTAACTTCGTTGGCACCTGAGATGGTGATTTGATGCGGATCATGGCCTTTAATCGTAATGTTGTTTTTGTTTTCGATTTTAACTTCTTCGCGATACGTACCGCCCTGAATTAATACGGTATCGCCACTGACCGCCTGATTAACCGCATGACTAATGGTTTGGTATGGCTTGTCCCAAGCACCAGTGGCTGAGTCACTACCCGTGGTTGAAACATGGATAGTTTTGGCCAAAATCGGCGTTGAAATTAGCGACAGTGTTAGTGCTGACAAAGCCAGTTTGCCTATGTTTTTTCCCATCGTTTTTGTAACGCTATATCTATTTTTTCCTTGCATGATATTGCACCCTCGTATGTGTTGTTTTGATCATCAAGCTATAAACCTGATGCCGAATTATTTTGCTTATTGATAAATAGCCACTTTGAAATTCTTAAGCAGCGCAAACAAATTAACCACCACATTGCAGATTGTAAACAATAAACAGTAGAGTAATATCAGCTATATATAGATTAAATATAGCTATAAGTGATAATTTACGTAAAGCAGTTAGAAAGTGAGGTAAGTGGTTGATTACGAGTTAACGGGCGAAAAAAAGCCCACAAAAACAATTGTGTAATTTTGACTGTTAAATTTTAAAAAGATTAGCCAGCTAAACTAACTTTCACCCTGAGCGTAGTTCGACAGGCTCACTATAAACTGGTGCAGTCGAAGGGTCGTGTGTATCAAATGAACACAATCTCTTTCGGCTTAAAACAAGATAATTTATTAAAAAATCTAAGGGGCTAAAAAAAGCATAAGATCTATTGGATAGTGTTATTATGATCGACTAGCTAGATTTGAGCGTAAGTGGAATTAAAATGAAAGACTACTATGTCTATATTTTACTTTGTAATGACGGCAGTTATTACACTGGAATGACCTCAAATATGGATGCTCGGTTGTGGCAACATAACAATGCATATTTCCCAGAATGCTATACCGCTAGCCGTCTCCCTCTTAAACTGGTTTATCAAACCACCTTTAGTGATAAATACCAAGCATTTGATTTTGAGCATCGCATAAAAGGTTGGAGTAGAAAGAAGAAACAAGCTCTTATTTCTGTAGATTGGAACGCTCTCTCAAAGGTGAACAATTAGCTTATTGAATCACAAATGGTTAATTCTTCACCCTGAGCGTAGTTCGACAGGCTCACTATAAACTGGTGCAGTCGAAGGGTCGTGTATATCAAATGAACACAATCTCTTTCGGCTTTTAAAAAATCTAAGGGGCTAAAACAAGCATAAGATTTATTGGATAGTGTTATTATGATCGACTAGCTAGATTTGAGTGTAAGTGGAATTAGAATGAAAGACTACATTGTCTATATTTTACTTTGTAATGACGGCAGTTATTACACTGGAATGACCTCAAATATGGATGCTCGGTTGTGGCAACATAACAATGCATATTTCCCAGAATGTTATACAGCTAGCCGCCTCCCTCTTAAACTGGTTTATCAAACGACCTTTAGTGATAAATACCAAGCATTTGATTTTGAGCATCGCATAAAAGGTTGGAGTAGAAAGAAGAAACAAGCTCTTATTTCTGGAGACTGGAACGTTATATCGACTTTATCGAAGAAGCGCCGATAGTGTATCAATTGTCGGCATTTGATTCTTTACCAGAGCGCAGCTTGACTGGCTTACTATTTGACAATCGTCTTAGGGAAAGTACAGAGGTTTTCTAATTAAACACACGACCCTTCGACTGCTTCGCGCTCAGGGTGAAGATAAGGTCGATAGCGTTATGATCTATCAACCTTTTTATCTTGCTCTATCGGTTTTATTTACGGCTAAAACACCGGAAAGTCAGCTGCGGTTACACTCGCCCCTGCTCTGTATACGCGTTCTTTATCCCAAGTGGTTGAGCCTTCATAGGCGCCGCGGGCGATTGGTGCAGAACCTGTGATCCCGGTAATTGACACACCGTTCGAGTTTTGCGCCGAGCCGCTGTATTGCCTAAAGTTACCGTTTGCTGCGTCTTGAAAATTATTACTATATTGGGTTTCGGTAAATACGGTGTTGTTCGAAGCATTAATGGTGTAGTTGTATGGCGCTTTGGCGATCTCGGCAACGTAATCCGTTAAGCTGTATTCTTTAATATCCGAGATTTTGCCTGTCGACTTAAACTTATGCTGTGGCAAGGTTAAGGTCACGTAGGTACCACCCAGTTTATGCGCCTTGTTCGACATCATAATATTGTTTTTCATATTACCGTCAGCGACTAAACCATGAATATTCTTATCAACATCTGAATGGTGCCAAATGTTCATAAAGCTATCGTAGTTATAGAAGGTATTGTTGTAGTAATTAACCTTACGCGTCATGCTGCGTGAGCGTGGGCCAAGGTAAATAATGCTGCCATCTGGCTCTATCGCGTTGCCTTCGGTTTTACGTGTATAGCCAACGCCGCTGATGTTATAGATTAGGTTGTGATGCACTGTGTAGTTATCAACATCTTCTAAGTACAGGGCTTTGACCGTTTGGCGGTTGTAAAAAGGCTTAGTATCCATCGCCGGAATACCATGCATATCGCGGATCTTGTTATAGGCGATTTCGGTATCTTTTAAATCAAGGTAGTCAGTTTGGCCTGTGCTGGTCATCATAATCGAGCCTGCATCTTCACCCATTGCCATGGCTTCAAACATATCGTTGTCGGTAATGGTCGATTTAACCGACTTAGTGGTGCGAATATGGAAGCGTGACGCACGGCCTAATGTGTTTTGCGTGATCTCGGTATTTTCTGCTTCGTTAAAAATAGATACAGTGAACTGACCTAACCAGCCTATATCTTCAATAACGTTATTGTGGATCTTGTTATTATTACCTGAATTTAGAACAAAGCCACTGCCCCAGGTATGAGCGATTAAGCTGTTTTCATAAACACCATTATCGGAATCGTCGATCACTATACCCTCTTTCAACACACCGTAACCGCGACGGTAAAGGAATGGATGCAAGTACTGAAATGAACAGCCATTAACGTGCAAATCGTCTGAGCTATTTACCTTCATGGTCGCTGCAACAACATGAATATTTTCGATGGTAATATTGTCTGAATTTTGCAGATTAAGCGCTAATTTACGCTTTTTCGCTTCAACGGTTAAACCATTCATATTGCCGTTGGCAGGCTTGTAGTACAGTACATTGTTGTTGGGTTTGTAGAACCACTCTCCAGCTCTGTCTAATACTTCTAAATCGAAGATAAAACCAAAACCTTCTGGCGAGCTGTAAGCATCAGCGTTTTTCCACACACCGTCATTGGTGCCAACAAAACTCAATAAGCGATTACCATCTTTTTGAATAGCTGCGCCATCGGTATTGGCCGAAAAGATATTATTGCGTAACTTACCGATTAAGCCACGCACCACTGCATCTTCTGAAAAAGTCACATCTGGCAAATAAGGTACACCATCATGCCAAGTAAAAGTGACTTTAGAGCGCACGCCTGTACCTTGCGGTTTGGTGGCGTTGGTGATCACTGCATAGCCGCTTTGGACATCCGTTGGGTTTAGCATATCGCCGCTGATATTATCCGGAAAACGCGCCATTTGCTGGAATTGACCATTGACAAAAACTTGGGTGTAGTCGGTTTCGATCTGGCTGCTATCTAGCCAAGCTTTAAAGATACCCGGACGATATGGATCTTCATTCCAAGTACTGCCGACCACATCGGCACCCGAGATTATCACCTGTTGAGTGCCATTAGGCATAATGGTGATATTGCTTTTATTTATGATATCAACTTGCTCACGATAAGTTCCTGCACGCACTTTGATTACATCGCCACTTTGCGCCTGAGCCACTGCATGATTAATAGTTTTGTAGGGTGCATCCCAAGCACCCGATGCGGAGTCGCTACCATAAGTGGCGACATGGATATTTTTTGCCAATACCGGTGTTGCTAAAACGGCTAATGACAATAAAGAACAACTAAATGCTTTAGCACTTTTACGACTAGCGCCTTTGCTTTTAGCGCTAATTTTATGAGTTGTTTGATTTAGTGTTGAGTAGCTAATTATTTCCTTCATTACATTGCACCTTTTAATTGTGTAATTTTGATTATTTACAATTTCCATTTGAACTTAATTATTTCTTTTTACTTATTTAATACTGACTTTTTTATAGATAACCGCACAACGTCACATATGCAGTGATAAATAATTTAGATCGTATATCGCAGATTGTAAACAATAAAAACTATGTCAATATCAAATATATATAGAAATAAATATAGCTATAAGTGATATGTAAATGAAGGGTAGGTTAATCAGGAAACAGTGAATAACATTAAAATTGAACGCAGCAAAAAATACACGAAATTAATTGTGTTTTTTTGATAAATAGAAGGTAGGCGGTTTATCTAATTACCTGACGAGTAAAAAGATAAACCGCTTGTTGTAAAGTGAATTAGCGTTTAGCGAGTACTATTTGTTTTTAGCTACAATACTTTGCAAATGGCCTTTTTCGTGGCCCGCAATGTCACCTTGCGCTTTTAACGTATTAAACGCTTTTGCTAGACAGCTATTATACTGGCCAGCATTCTTACTAGTCGCGGTACAATCGGCATCTGCGGTTACTACTTGTACAGCTAATGGCATACCTGCAGAGTTAACGCGATTGCCAATACCCGTATCAACACCTGCAACCATAACATTGCCTGATACAACACCAAGATGAACGTCGACTGTATCGGCAACACCATCATTATCGTCATCAAGATCAGCGTTATCGCCCTGACCGTCACCATCAAAGTCTGCCCATTCAGAGCTATTAAGCGGGAACACGTCATCACTATCCGCTACTGAATCACCGTCGTCATCTTCATCGGCATTGTTGCCAATCCCATCTCCATCAGTATCCACTGATTCACTGGCGTCGAATGGGAAAGCATCTAGTGCATCTTCAACTCCGTCGTTGTCATCGTCGTTATCCAACGCATCAGATACACCATCACCATCAAAGTCGCCTTCTATGTTGATGCCTCTGATCCCTAAGGTCTTACGATCACCATTGGTGTTGTCAAACAAGGTATATAAGAAGTAGAACTGACTAGCAGGAAGCTCCGCAGTTGGGGTTAAACCAGCTAATGGGATGGCTGCGTTGGCGATACCGGTTTGTTGGCCGATGGCGCTGCCATCTTTGATTAAGGTTTCGCTTTGCATGACCCACTTATTTTTACCTGTTGCTGGATCAGTTACTACCTCAATCAAACGTAACGATATGCGCACACCACCCAATGTATTAGAGACAGTATGGCCTGTGCCTGCTTCATAGCTAACCGCAACATTTAATGTTTCGGATTGTAAGAAGCTAGTAGCGGTATATTGCTCGCTATCAACGAATTGAATGCTAGGGTCAACGGCTGGCTCTGGTTCTTCTGGCTCAGGCTGCGGTATAAAGTCCATTTCGTCGGCATTAGGAAATGCATCACGCGTTACACTACTACCCGCATTAAATACACGCTCTTTATCTTCAGTTGTCGCACCTTCATAGGCACCACGCGCGATTGGCTCTGGTCCGGTAATCCCTTCAATTGGTTCGCCATTAGAGTTTTGCGCCGAACCATTGTACTGTCTAAAGTTGCCGGTGCTGATATCTCTAAAGTTGTTATTGAATTGAGTTTCGTTAAATTCAGTATTGCTAGATTGATTAATGGTGTAGTAATACGGCGCTTCAGCAATGGCCGCAACATAATCAACAATACTGTACTCCGAAATATCCGAAATTTTACCCGTCGCTACCGATTTATGCTGAGGTAGCGTCACTGTCATGTATGTGCCACCAAGCTTCGACTTTTTATCCTTCATCATGATGTTGTTGACGATATTACCGTCGGCAATCAAGCCATGAATGTTTTGCTCGACATCAGAATGATGCCAAATACCCATAAAACCATCGTAGTTGTAGAAGGTGTTATTAAAGTAATTAACCTTACGTGTCATGCTACGGGTTCTTGGCCCAAGGTAAATAATGCTGCCATCTGGCTCAACTGCTTTACCTTCGGTGATCCGCTCGTAACCGACGCCGGTAATGTTATATACCAAGTTATGGTGAACCGTGTAGTTGTCTACGTCTTCTAGATAAAACGCTTTAATGGTTTGGCGGCTGTAGTATGGCTTGGTATCCATAGCCGGAATACCATTTAAATCATGAATGCGGTTGTAGGCAATTTCAGTATCTTTAAGATCAAGATATTCGGTTTGGCCCGTGCTGGTCATCATGATCGCACCCGCATCTTCACCCATCGCCATCGCTTCATACATATGGTTGTCGGTAATGGTCGACTTAACGGATTTAGTGGTACGAATATGGAAGCGAGACGCTCGACCAAAAGTGTTTTGCACAATTTGGGTGTTTTCCGCTTCGTTAAATAACGCCACAGTAAACTGGCCTAACCAACCAATATCTTCGATAATATTGTTGCGAATAACGTTATCGTTACCCGAATTAAGAATAAAACCACTACCCCAAGTTTTCGCAACTAAGTTGTTCTCGTAAATACCGCGATCAGAATTATCAACCACGATACCTTCTTTCAACACACCATAACTACGACGGTATAAAAACGGGTGTAAATACTGGAATGAGCTGCCACTCACATGCAAATCATCTGAGTTATTCACCTTCATCGAAGCGGCCATTACATGGATATTCTCAATTTTAATATCGTCTGAGTTATCTATGTTTAGTGCCCATTTACGCGTTTTTGCCTCTACTGTAAAACCATGCATTGAGCCAGTAACCGGCATGTAATACAGTGTATTGTCTTTGCGTTTGTAGAACCACTCACCCGGTCTATCAAGCACTTCAAGATCGAATATATAACCGAAACCTTCCGGTGAAGTGTATGCTGGCGAATTTTTCCAAACGCCGTTGTTAGTGCCGATAAAACTGACAACACCCGAGCCATCGGTTTGAATATCGGCACCATCGGTTGATGCAGAAAAGATGTTATTGCGTAATTTACCAATTAAACCGCGAACGACAGCTTCGTTAGAAAAATCGATATCGGGCAAGCTAGGCACACCGCGATGCGTGGTAAAGTTGACTTCAGAATAAACGCCCGTACCTTCAGGTTTGTTGGCATCAGTAATGACAGCGTAACCACTTAACGGATCCATAGGATTAAGCATGTCGCCACTGATGTTATCAGGGAAACGAGCCATCTGCTCAAACTTACCGTTGACAAAAACTTGGGTGTAGTCGGTTTCAATTTCACTGCTGTTTAGCGTGGCTCTGAAAACACCAGGACGGTTAGGGTCGGCACTCCAGTTACTTTCAACAATATCAGCACCCGAGATGATGACTTGTTGATTGCCATTTGGACGCAGGGTAATACCTGTTTTGCCTTTAATATTAACTTGCTCGCGATAAGTACCTGCGCGGATTAGAACTACATCACCTTCATTTGCTTCTTCTACTGCACGATTAATGGTTTGAAAAGGCGCATCCCAAGCACCGCTAGCGGCATCGTCACCATAAGGTGCGACATGAATGTTTTTAGCGTAAATTGGCGCTGAAAACGCAAGAGTTGAGGTTATCCATAACAAGCATTTGCAACGAGAGATATTTTTATTAACAAGCGTCGTTAAACGCTTGGTTTTATTGGGTTTTATTTTTTTATATGTAAAGCAACTTGTTAACAAAACAACACCTTTAATAAATTCAGTCAATCATAGGGCTCATTTATTAAATGTATTGTGAACAAGAATGTAACACATCGAATTAAATTATTTTTAACTTTTATTTTACAACAGAAAGAGTGTTTTAAATTTATTAGTTATTTATCATGTAGTTATGACAATAAATAACAAAAAACTATTTTTAACTCTATTATTAAAAACCAACGCTCAATGATAATAATTAACAATAAAGTTTTAAAAATTCACCTAACATGTCAAAATACAGATAATTCAATTTAGCGATTTCTATTTTTATATATAAATAGAATCACTTGATAACCTAACCCTCAGACGATGGAGTGATTAGTTGAGTATCGAACAAGACTATGAACTGATCCGGCTAGCACAAAACGGCGACGTTAATGCGTTTTCCGAGCTGGTTAGCAAATATGAACGCGAGATCAGGATTAGTTTAGCGACAAGATTGGACTCACACCATGAAGCAGAGGATTTAGCACAAGAAACCTTTATTGTGGCGTTCCGCAAAATTAAAGACTTTGTGCCTGAGCGTCCGATTAAATATTGGTTTAAAGCCATAGCATTGAATTTGCTCAACAATCACAGGCGCAAGTCAGTACCATTAGCGGTTGGCGACGCAATGGATTTAGAAAGCATTATCGAATCCAAAATTGAACACAAACTCGAAGTACAAACAGAATCCGGACTGTATGCCGCGCTAACTGGCTGTTTAGATTTTTTAAATGACAGCCTGAAAAAACTGGTTATTCAGCACTATGGCGAAGGCTACACCATACGTGATCTAGCCAAAATGACGGACACCAAATATTCAACGTTAACCATGCGGTTACATAGAGTTCGCGACAAATTACGCAATTGCATATCAGATAAAATGGCAGGTGACTCATGATCAGTACGGAACACCAACAACTTGTCGCCCGATACTTAAATGGTGAAAAAGTAACACAAGAGCTTGAGCTCGCGTGCCAACAAAACCCAGCACTAATCGATTACATTGCCGAGCATAAATTAATTGCTCGTATAACGAGGTTTAAACAGCGTGATCACGGCACTAGCCACTTTGTACAGCAATTCAAAGCAAGTGCTGACATACCGAAAATCAATGAGTCGCCTACCGAACAATTTGTCAATACAGTTACTGCGCCCCCACAAAAGCTATTATCAAACCGTACCGCCAGTAACCAAACACTGTACAATCGCCTATTTACTGGCACTGCTGCTGGTAAAGGTGCTGGTACTGGAGCTTTAATAGCCGCCACGCTTTTATTCGCTATTCTAGCTTGGGTGTTTCTACCAGCGGATCCTCAGCACAATGTCATTGTCAATCACAATGGAAAAGCTTCATCAACCCTAAATAAAATCGAAGTCAGTGAGAGCTTACACACAAAAAGCTATTGGATTAAACAAGGACAACATCAACTTAGACTCGATTCCGGAGCGCGAATTACTGCCCACGCCCCGACTGAATTTAATTTAGATAAAAATCATTCACTGCAGTTGATTAATGGTCAAATCAATATTAGCTTAGCAACCAATACCATGGCACATATTTTAACCAAGGATGCACAATATATATTGGCAAACTTAGCGAGTCAGCCAAGCGCTGAGCCTGTTGTTTCCACGTCAAATATACCCGCATTTCAATTGACTTGGGATGGCTCACAACCTGTCAATATCAGCCTTAATCATAAGGGTAATATTCAATATGGTACCTTTACGCCTAAACCTGTGATCCGCCACCTTAAAACAACAAAAACCAAACAAGCTCAAAACCCGAATTCAGCCAACAGCAACCAGTCAATCGACTTGCAATTTGACAATTTACATTCACAAGTAAAGAGCGCGCCTTTGCCTCTTAGCAATCATAAGAATTTGCTGAAAAATTTAAACGCAGGCTTTGAAGCCGGCAATCTCAACAACTGGAAGTTACATTTTAGCTCAGTAGGTTATGCCGAAGTACAAACCGAGGCCGCCAAATCTGGCAACTACGGGTTATACGTCAATACACAAGCAGGTAAAGTGACACTGCGCTTTGACCACCATGTATTACCACAAGACTTTATGCGTAATGGCCGACTGTTTAGGTTGAGCTTTGATATTAAATTAATCGGTAAACAAACCGAAAATCCCGGCATATACGCGCGATTAATCAATACTAAAGACAAGCTATTGGCTACCGCGTATGGTGCGTGGTTTAGGCCTCAAGCTCATGGCAATTGGCAACGAGTCAACAAACTCATCACAGGTGAAAACTGGCCAAGTACACACACGGGAATCGAGCTCGCGTTTTACACTCCATACGACGAGTTCTTTATTGATAATGTTCGCTTAGAGCCTGTAGTTAATCCAAAAAACTTGCTAGCCAATAGCAATGCTGACTTTGAAAGCGGGGCCTATGGTGACTATATTGTTGAGAAAGTTGCGACAGGAAAAGACAACTACGCCCATATAGAAGTCAATAAAACAGCGGCTATCACGGGGGATTTTGGTATGCATGTCGACACTTATCAAGGGCCGCTGGCAATTAAGATTAAACACAAAGCATTTAAAGGCATCACATTTGACCAAGAGTCAGACTATATTTTTAGCTATGACTTACGTCTAGTCAAAGGACGAATATCAACCCAGCACATTACATCAACCGGCTGGCACAACGCCAAACCAGGGTGGCCACCCAACAGCTTTCATTTAGAACATGCTAAAGTTGGCGAAAGCGGCTTAATTAAAATACGGGCAAGGATCCCCAAACAATTTATACCTGATAACGATAGTTTTCAGATAGGGATCCATGTCGATACGCAAGCAGTTTTCCATTTAGATAACTTTGAGTTTTTTCCTGCTAATCAGAAATAACTGACGTTAAACGCAGTTTAAATAAGCCGTAGGTCGCCATGAGTACAACGAATCGCGACACGACCATGTTGCAGCCTTATGCCTCAAAAATAGAAATGACAAAATTTATATGTCCACAAAGATTAGGATTTCGTTAGCGACAGCCAGCATTTAATTCAAACTTTGGCTGGCGGTGGTTTAATCCGTGTTGGCGGATGCTTAGGTGTTATGCAGATAAATCTGCACCTACAGGGATGTAGGAAGTGCCGAGCGTTCAGGAATAAGCATCGGTGCACCTACAGGGATGTTGGAAGTGCCGAGCGTTCAGGAATAAGCATCGGTGCACCTACAGGGATGTTGGAAGTGCCGAGCGTTCAGGAATAAGCATCGGTGCACCTTGCACTTAAAATCTACCCAGCAATTTCGTATTAAGAAAATGCTGGGTAGTTATCGGCGTCTTAACTAATTTTCTGATTTAAAAATAGTTTTTGCCTAACTCCTCTTCGACAAAAACAAATAAGGAGCAATAGTAATAGCAAGGATGGGCACGCTCAAACTAATTCAGAGAATCACTTTGACGGCTTTATCCACCCAATAGATTTATTAACAAAAGATACTAAAAAAACTAACCATAAAGTGGCATAAACACTAAACCAAGCCAACAGTATCCAGCCCTTAGTTTGCATAATGCTTATTGATAAAGATGCTACCTCTATCATCATCAAGAAAAGCGCCTGTAATACCAATACTATAAATAAGGCTAGTAAATCAACAAGTCTTAATTTGCTTTTTATGTTCAATAGATAAAAAGCGCTTAAAGCTAGAAACAAGATACCGCCTAAGCTAATAAGCAGGTCCTCTCCGCTTCCTTGACTTGCCAAGCTTCTAACTGGAATAACTTGCGCTCGTTCTTCGAGAAAGAAAAACAAGCTTCCAAATCTATAAAACAGATAGCTCAATAGAACTTGAAGAAGAACTAAAAGCATAAGTATAGGTTTAAAGTTTTTCATATTATCCACCTTATTTTAATGCGTCAGCGATAGCATCTTGATGTCCCCATGATCTTCTAGAAACAGGAGACCCTTGTGAGATTGGTAAATCCCTTGCAAGCGCATTTACCCCGGCGTTATGACCATATGTAGCTTCTTGCACGGATACAGGTCGGCCCAACCGTTCTTGGAAACTAGCTACATTAAGTGATATTAGTGATATAGCAGTTCGGTCATTTGCGAGAAGATTAATGATTTGGTTTCTTGTATCACTACTCATAGTGGAAGTGTCAACGCCTAAAAGCAGTGCCGCGGTATTAATATCCATTTCAGCTAAGCCTACGCTTGCATCATTGATCCCTACCAAGATCATCATCCAAGCGGGCACATTTTTTAGTTTTGCCCAAACACCATGATATTTCTCTTGGAAAATTATGCTGGCCACATGCTGTGGATCCACCCCCATAGATCGAGCTGAGCTGGAGATTGAATACTTATGCTCACTAATTAGATCTAGGGCTGCTTGTCCCTCTCGCGCTCTATCATGCCTCCTAGAGTTGTTCCTATACCTATGTATCCTTTCATAAAACTTAATCTGCCTTTGTAGTTCATAACTGCCATAAACAGTGTGACATTCTCCTGAGTCGCATTTCTTTTCAACTTTTTGACAGTTCCCGCCCTCACTCTTTCTTTGGCAGGCTTCATCATCGTTAGTATATCCACTCGGATCTGTGTACCTGAGTGGGTTATTCCACCCGTAAGTATAAGAGTTCCAACTTTGGCTAAAATAGGGAGCTTGTACAATCGGATCTGGGCTTAAAAAGCGACCGATAATAGGGTCATATACTCTACCCTTCATATGAATAAATCCTGTCGCAAGCATATCATGACCAGTGAAGCCATCTTCGGTGATGTTAGCCAAATTATAAGCCAAGGCTTCGGTCGATTCTTAAATAACAAGACACCCACCTAAAAATACCAATCTTTGCGGGACATATAAATTTTGTATTTTCTATTTTGATGTATAGGACTGCAACATGGTCGTGTCGCGATTCGTTGTACTCATGGCGACCTACGGATTTTTAATTAAGTTTGTGTCTCATACGCACCTACAGGGAAATATTTTCAAGCTACACGTAATTCCTTTTGCTCTTTTATAAACACAAAAAAGCCCGAGTATTTCTACTCGGGCTTTTTAAATCTGTTTTTAGACAGATAGGTGTTCAGACTATTTTGCTAAACAGTTGCGCTTTAGACAAAGCCGCCGAATGTTTCAACCCTAGGAGCATACACGGAAGTATGTGACTAGGGTGAAATATGAAGGCAATGCAGTAAAAAGTGCAAATGTGACGCAAAATTACATCATACCGCCCATGCCGCCCATACCGCCCATACCGCCCATATCTGGGGCTGCTGGAGCTGCGTCTTGTGGTACTTCTGCAACCATAGCTTCGGTAGTGATCATTAATGATGCAACAGATGAAGCGAATTGTAATGCAGAGCGAGTCACTTTAGTTGGATCTAGGATACCCATTTCTAACATGTCGCCGTAAGTGTCGTTACCTGCGTTGTAACCATAGTTACCTTCGCCGTTTTTAACGTTGTTAACAACAACTGAAGCTTCTTCACCTGCGTTAGTTACGATTTGACGTAAAGGCGCTTCCATTGCACGTAGTGCAACTGCAACACCGTGGTTTTGGTCTTCGTTGTCACCAGTTACGCCCGCAATTTTAGCGGCAGCGCGAACTAGAGCAACACCACCACCCGGTACTACACCTTCTTCAACTGCTGCGCGAGTCGCGTGTAATGCATCTTCTACGCGAGCTTTTTTCTCTTTCATTTCAACTTCAGTGGCTGCACCCACTTTGATTACGGCAACACCGCCAGCTAATTTAGCTAAACGCTCTTGAAGTTTTTCTTTGTCGTAATCTGAAGTTGATTCTTCGATTTGACCACGAATTTGCGCTACGCGACCTTGGATTGCATCTTCTTCACCAACACCGTCGATGATAGTTGTGTTGTCTTTAGAGATAACTACGCGCTTAGCTTGACCTAGGTCTTCTAAAGTGGCTTTTTCAACTTCTAAGCCGATTTCTTCAGAGATAACAGTACCCGCAGTAAGAGTCGCGATGTCTTGTAACATTGCTTTACGACGGTCACCAAAACCAGGTGCTTTAACTGCAGCAACTTTAACGATACCGCGCATGTTGTTAACAACTAAAGTGGCTAATGCTTCACCTTCAACGTCTTCAGCGATGATTAATAGAGGACGGCTAGACTTAGCAACGCCTTCTAACGTCGGTAATAATTCACGAATGTTAGAGATTTTCTTGTCTACAAGAAGAATGAATGGGTTTTCTAACTCAACTGAGCCGTTTTCAGCGTTGTTGATGAAGTAAGGAGAAAGGTAACCGCGATCGAATTGCATACCTTCAACTACATCAAGTTCGTTTTCTAACGCTTGACCTTCTTCAACTGTGATTACGCCTTCTTTACCAACACGATCCATAGCAGAAGCGATGATTTCACCAACTTCAGTATCAGAGTTAGCAGAGATAGTACCGACTTGCGCGATAGCTTTGTTGTCTGCACAAGGAACAGAGAATGCTTTAAGCTCAACAACTGCAGCAGCAACGGCTTTATCGATACCACGTTTAAGATCCATTGGGTTCATACCCGCAGCAACCGCTTTAAGACCTTCGTTTACGATGGCTTGTGCTAATACAGTTGCAGTCGTTGTACCGTCACCCGCTTCGTCGTTAGCTTTTGACGCAACTTCTTTAACCATTTGTGCGCCCATGTTTTCGAACTTGTCTTCTAGTTCGATCTCTTTAGCTACAGAAACACCATCTTTAGTGATGTTTGGCGCACCGAATGACTTGTCTAATACAACGTTACGGCCTTTTGGACCTAAAGTTACTTTAACTGCATCTGCTAAAATGTTTACACCCGCAAGCATTTTAACGCGAGCGTCGTTACCGAATTTGACTTCTTTTGCTGCCATTTTCTATATTCCTAAATTCTTTCAATCGTTAGATTTAATTCTGTTTGTTTAATACCCGACAATTTAACTTCAAAATAGTCGGGCTTTAGGCAAAGCCGTCAAGATTTTCGCGAGGGAGCTTATTCCAATAAGTGACCGAGCAAAAAGCGAAGACAATGCCGCATAAAGTCTGAATATGAAGAAGTTATTCAAATACCGCTAAGATATTGTCTTCTTTCATCACCAACACTTCTTCACCATCGATTTTTTGCGTGCTGTCGATAGCGAAACCAAATAGAACCGTTTCACCGACTTTAACGTCTAATTCTTGACGAGAACCATTTTCTAAAGCACGACCAGGACCTACGGCGATAACTTCACCTTTTGAAGATTTTTCTGCTGCGCTGCCAGTTAATACGATACCGCCTGCAGATTTTGTTTCTTCTTCTAAGCGTTTAACGATCACGCGATCTTGTAAAGGACGAATTGCCATTTTTCTTAATCTCCTAAGAACAAATGTGATATTGAAAAAATTTAGGCTCAACTCACTTTGTTGAGCCTTTACATTGTTGGGATGTTATTTGGGGATAGGCCTTTTGAAATACAAGGCTATTTTATAAAAATTTTTAAAAAAGAATGTAAAACGGCTGCAAAACGCAACTTTAACTAATCTTTACGCTCAAATTCACCATCAATAATGTCACCCTGCTGACTTGGGTTTGAACCTTTTTTAGGTTGGCGGTCAAACGGGTTAGCGCCAAGATCGTGTTGCCTTTTTTGGTGAAAGTCATGATGCTGAAAGTCTTGCTGGTGAAAACCTTGTTGAGAATGAAATCCGCCCTGCATATTCGATTGAACAACTAACTTGTCTTTAATTTGCGCATACACGGCCAAGGCTATCGGTTTACGCGTAACAGGGATTGTTAGCAAAAAGCCAATCGCATCGGTCACAAAACCTGGGGTGACTAACAGTACACCTGCAATAAGTAACATTAAGCCTTCAACCAAAGTTTGCGCTGGTAATTGCCCTGAAGCCGTTTGGGTTCGTAAACTGTGTAAGGTTTGTATACCCTGTTCCCGCACTAATTTAGCGCCAATAAATGCGGTTAAAATTACGATACCTAAAGTGGTCCAACCGCCAATTATTTCGCCAACTTCGAGTAACAGCGCAATTTCGATGATTGGCATAATGGCGAATAATATAAATAATTTTGCAAACATAAGTTCTCAATTTAAATTGATAAAAAATAAATTAGTCGGTGGCGCTGTAATATTGTCGTTGCTTTGCCTGTCTACTGAGGCAGTAGCGTAAGAATTTCTGTAAAGCATTTTACTGATTACTTGTGTAACGCGCCACGACACTGACATATTATGACATATGGGTGGCAAACGAAACTTTTCAAGTTTAATCTACGGTTATTTATCGACTGACATTGGTCGTTCACATGTTTAACTGCTGATTTGCAAGAACAATACTATGAAAAATGATATACAAGCCGATACACCAATATTGGTGTTTTGCACAACGCCAACCAAACAGGAAGCCCAAGAGCTGGCTAACGGTATTGTGCGCCATAAACACGCTGCATGCGTGAATATAGTTGATGCCATTGAATCAGTATATTCTTGGCAAGGCCGTATCGTCATGGACAACGAATACTTATTAAAAATTAAAACATTGGGTAGACATTTCGAAGGATTGCAAGCTTTTATCAAAAGTCAGCATAGTTATGATGTCCCTGAGATAACGGCAGTTAATATGTGTGCTATTTCCGACGAATATGCACAATGGCTGATCGACAGTCTTACCCCAAGTTCCAATCAACAACAAGGCCAAACAGAATGATGTTATTAAAAGTTTGTAAGCCGTCACTTTTAATAAAAAATTTGCCATTGTGGGCGCTAACGCTAGCACTTTTCGCTGCGTTGTTATTCACAATGCAATCCGTTAACGCACAAAACAAGACATTAACCCAACAGCCAATTGCTAATAATGCCGAACCACTCTTTTCAAGTAACTCGTCTTCTCTGGATGATTTATTTGCTGAAGAAAGCGAGCAAGAGCCGGACTTTTTACCCATAGACAAAGCGTTCGCCTTTAACTTTATCCAGAATGGTGACAAAGTCGATATTCAATTTGATATTGCCCCCGGATATTACCTTTATAAAAAACAATTTAAATTTGCCGCAGATAACGCAAGTTTTAGTGACGTAATTTTGCCTGAGGGTTTACCTTACGAAGACGAATACTACGGTCAAACTGAGATCTACAAACAACAATTTAGCGCGCAGATCCCACTCAATTTTGCGCTTGAACAAGGCGTTATTAAAATACGTTATCAAGGTTGTGCCGAAGCAGGATTATGCTATCCACCCAGCGTTAAAGAAGTTTTGCTAACTCCGATAAATAGCGGC